>CAYHHL010000018.1:0-52279 GCA_964356325.1 uncultured Enterobacteriaceae bacterium
GCCCGCCCGCGTGCAAAGCTTCCCCAGTCCCGGCACGTATGATAGGTCTGGCGCGAATTGCCCACGCAGGAACGCATGCCGCACCGCACACCGCCCACCGCGACCCTGGCCACGATTGCGACCGCTGAGTTGCTCGTCGCACCGACGCCTTCGGAGCTGCCGGCTGAAAACTGTACGGTCGTTCATGATCTGGATGGCCTCGAATTCGACACGACCGACACCATCGAGGTGCTGGACGCGGTCATCGAGCAGGATCGCGCGGTTCGCAGCCTGGACCTCGGCCTTTCGATCACGCGGCCGAACTATCACGTGTACGTCGCCGGGCCGTCTGGTACGGGGAAACGTAGTCAGCTCAAGGCTATGCTCAACAAGATGGCGCCGGGCCGCAAGACACCCCCGGACTGGCTGTACCTGCACAACTTCGAGGACGCCGACGCGCCGCTGGCGATTGGACTCAAGGCCGGCGAAGGCAAGCGCCTCAAGAAGGCCCTGGAATTGCTGCTGGCCGCACTGTCCGCTGAACTGCCTGCGCAATTCCACTCGCCCGAGCACCAGGAGAAGCTCCAGCACATGGTGTCGCAAGGCAACATGCAGTCGACCGACGCGTTCGTGGCGCTGTCCAAGAAGGCCGAGGACGTCGGTTTCGTGGTGCGGGCGAACAAGAACGACGAACTGGTGACGCTGCCGGTAGTGGAAGGCAAGCCCTTGTCCGACAAGGAGGTCATGGCCCTGCCGGAGAAGGAGCGCAAGAAGCTGGACGAGAAGCGAGAGAGGTTGGAGCCGCTGTTCACGCAGTTCGTCCACTCCAACCGGCAAGTGGAAATGAACACGCAGGGGGCCATCGCCGGGCTGCAGCGCGACATGGCCGAACGCATCGCCGGGCCGCTGTTCAAGAAGTTGCGTGAAGAATTCCGCTCTGGCGGCAAGAAGTTGGCGGCGTACCTGGAGGCGCTGCACAACGACGTGCTCGACCACATGGAGCGCTTCTTGCCCGACGAGTCGGGGATCGCCGACGAAGGGCCGCCGCAAGGGCCTACGCCCGATCCGTTCGTGGCCTTTCGCGCCAACCTGGTCGTCGATCACAGCGAAACCCGGGGCGCGCCTGTGGTTTTCGAGACGCACCCGACGTGGTACCGGCTGTTCGGCAAGATCGAGCGCCGGGTCGAGCAGGGCATCTACTTCACCGACCACATGATGATCCGCGCCGGCACGATGGCCAAGGCGTGCGGGGGCTACCTGGTCTGTCATGCCGCGGATTTATTCCAGTTTCCAGGAGTGTGGGAGAACCTGAAGGCGACCCTGCGCAATGGCGAGATTGCGATAGAGGACCTGGGCGAGACCGCGGGCCTCTTGCCGACCTCGGGCTTGAAGCCGGAGCCGATTCCGCTGAACGTGAAGATCGTTCTCATCGGCGGCAACTCGCTGTATCACACGTTGTTCAAGGCCGACGACGACTTCCGCAAGATCTTCCAGGTCAAGGCCGACTTCGACTACGAGATCCGCACGGGCACGGAATCGGTGCGCAACTACGTGAGATTCATCGCGACGGCGACCAAGAACAACGGCTGTCGGCCAGTGGAGCGCGACGCAGTGCTGGCGATCCTGGAACACGGCGCGCGACTGGCGGACTCGCAGCGGAAGTTGACCCTGCGTTTCAACCAGATCAGCAACCTCTTGGTCGAATCGGATTGGTTCGCGGGCAAGAGCCGATCCAAGACCATCGGCCGCAAGCACGTGCAGAAAGCCATTGCGCAACGGACCATGGCCTCGTCGCTCATCGCCGACAAGATGCATGACGACCTGCTGGACGAGCAGTGGCTGATGGAGGCTTCCGGCAAGGAGGTCGGCGTCATCAATGGTTTGGCGGTGTTGTCGGTGGGCGAGCACCAGTTCGGCCGACCGTTCCGCGTCACGGCGCGCTGTTTCGCGGGCACGCAGGGCATCGTCAACATCGAGCGGGAAGTCGCGATGTCGGGCGAGATCCACGACAAGGGCGTGCAGATCCTCTCGGGATTCCTGGGCGATCGGTTCGCACAGAAGCGGCCGTTGTGCTTGACGGCGACGGTGACCTTCGAGCAGAGCTACGGCGAAGTGGACGGCGATTCGGCCTCGAGTACATGGCTTTATGTCATCCTCTCGGCGATAAGCGGCGTGCCGATCGAGCAAGGCATCGGCGTGACCGGCAGCGTGAACCAGCTGGGCAAGATTCAGCCGATCGGCGGTGTGAACGAGAAGATCGAAGGCTTCTTCCGCTTCTGCCAGGCCAAGAAGCTGACCGGCCGCCAGGGCGTGATGATTCCGTGGCAGAACGTACAACACTTGGTGCTCAAAGGTGAAGTGCGTGACGCCATCGCCAAGGGCAAGTTCCACATCTGGCCGGTCATCACCATCGAGCACGGACTGGAAGTGCTGACCGGCGTGCAGGCGGGCGAGATGCAGGCCGATGGCACGTATCCGCCGGGCACGCTGATGCGGCGCGTGGCTGACCGGCTGGATCAGTTGCGCAAGTATGCTCGCGGAATGCCTTCGCAAAAGAACGCCACGCGGACGATGCGGCGGATGCGCGCCGTGCTGCCCGAAGAGGGCGGACCGGACGAGGACGACGACGAAAACCACGACGGCGGCGCGGTGGTCATCGAGGACTGGGACGAATGAACTCGGTTGCTGCTGTGACCGCGGCGCTACAGCGCTGGGTCGACGCCCTGAACGCGCGCGTTCAACCCGAGATCTCGCGGCTGGCGGTGAGTGACTCCGTGCGCATCGAACGCTGTGGATTCGATGCGGATCGCGGGCGGGTCGTGCAGGTCATCGAGGGCCTCGCCGCGGTCGACGCCTGGGCGGCGATGTCGCGCGATGTTTGCCGGTTCACGCTCGGCGAGGTCGACGCCGACGGCGGGCGTTACGCCATCACCGCGGGCGACTTCACGGGCGGCGGGCGCTGGGACGTGCGACTGGACGCCGACGGCCGGATCGCCTGGCTGCGGCATCAACCCGACGACTTGGCGACCGACTAATCGACGCCCTGATCTTGCAGGAAGAAGCGGACCTTGAAGGCGCGCACCCGCACGGGCACAGGCTTGCCGCCACGTTCTCCCGGCGTGAACTTGCAGGCACGCAGCGCCGCTATCGCCGCCTCGTCCAAACCGTGGCCCAGACCGTGCACGACGCGCACCTGCTCGGTCGAGCCGTCCTCCAGCACGACCAGGTCCAGTTCCACGGTGCCCTCGATCGCCGCGTCGTGCGCAGAGTCGGTGTACTTGGCGCCACAACGTCCCTTCATCACCGGCATCTTGGTCACTTCGTACACCGGCACCGGCGTGGCCAGGGGCTTGACCTTGCCCCTGCCCTGCGGCGCATCCTTCTGCGGCACCTGCAAGGTATTGCCGACCGGAACCGCAGGCCCCGCACCGGCTTGCGACGTCGACTCCAGCGAGACCCCGAATGTCGGCGTATCCGTCGTGTCACCGGTCGTCGCCGGTCGCTCGGTGTCGGGAACGTCCTTGGGTTTGGCGTCCTTGGGCGGCGGCTTCTGGTTCAGGCGCGGCTTGGGCTTGACCGTCTCCACGGGCTTTTCGTGCACGACCTGAAGCGGTTCGGGCTTGGGCGGCTCCGGCGCCTTCTCGGGCTCGGGCGGCGGTTCCGGCTCGGGCGGCGGCGCATCGATCACGCGCATGGTCACGATTTGCGGGCGCATGTTCAGTTCTTGCGCAGGCAGGCTCTCCGCCCCCTTGCGCAAGAGCAGGTGCCCCAGCATGGAAGCCAGCAAACACGCGAGGATGCGCCCGTAGTACCGGTTCACCGCCCTGCTCCCGGCGCGCCAGGAGGCGTCAACCCCGCGGGATCGATTTGGATGGCAAACGACGCCACGCCCAGCGACTTGACCACGTCCAGGGCCCACACCACCCGCCCGTGCGAGGTCTGCTTGTCGGCCGCGATGATCGCCTGTGTCTTCGGGTCCTTGGTCACCGACGCCTTCACCGCCGCGCGCAGTTCGGCCGGGGTCACTACCTTGCCGTCGAGGTAAAGACCGCCCTCCTTGGTCAGGGTCAGCGCCAGCGTCGTCGGCGTCGGCGTGGAGCCTTGCGAGGCCTTGGGCAGTTCGACCTCGATGGCCTGCTTGGCGATGAGATTGGCTGTCAACATGAAGATGATCAGCAATACCAACATGATGTCGACCAACGGCGTGACGTTGATGTCCGTGATCATGCCGCGCTTTCTCGTGCCGCCAGCCATCAGGCACCTCCTTCCCGGGCAATTGGCGTCACTTTCGCGTCGTGTACCGCGGGCTTGCGTTGGGCCTTGAGCACCGCCAGGATCGCGTGGCCCATGCCGCCCGCCGCCGCAGCCGCCGCTTCAACCTGCCGTGCGAAGGTGTTGTAGGCCGCCACCGCTGGCAGCGCGACCAGGAGGCCAACCGCTGTCGCCACCAGGGCTTCGGCGATGCCGGCCATGACCGCCTGGGCGCCCTGGGCGGTGTTGGCCGCCAGGTCATGGAACGCCCGGATGATGCCCAGCACGGTGCCGAACAGGCCGATGAACGGCGCGTTGCTGCCCAGCGTGCCCAGGAAGGCCAGGCCGCGCTCGTAGCGCAGACGCTCGGATTCCACTGTCGCCGCCACGTGTTCCTCGACCGAGGCCGCGCCGTCCAGCGCGTTCTCCAGGCTCATGCGCGCGACCGCCGCTTCCATCGAACGGGTGCCCTGCAGCGCCGCCAGCGCCGCCTCCGGTCCGTGAGTCCGCAACAATGCCAGGGCGTGGTCCAACTTGCGCCCCGGCCGGCGCTCCTGGATGAAGAACCACGCGCGTTCGAGCATCACCGCCACCGCCATGAGGCTGAGCCCCAGCAACAGCCACAGCACCCAACGCGAGCCGACTCGCAGCATGATGTCGAGGATTTGCGCATCGACGGACAGTTCAGGTGCGGGTTGGGTCGGATCCATGGGTCTCCTCGGGAACTAAAGCCTGGCGCGCACGCCAAACGTGGGCAGCACGTAGCGGATGGTGGCGCCGGGCGTGATCTCCTCGGGAAACAGCGCGACGTTGGTCAGATCGACGTAGAAATCGAACAGCCACTTGTTCCACACCGCCCGTTTGTCGATGCGCACGTCGATGCGGAAATAGCCGTCCGATCGCGTGGTATTGTAGCCGTAGGTCGTGGTCGCCGGTTTGCCGCTCTGGTATTGCAGGCGGGCGCCGATGTCCCAGTTGCGCGGCAAAGGCATGCCGGCGACCAGGTTCAGCAAGTGCGTGCGATCGTAGTCATAGGGCACCCATTCGCCCAGTCGCTGCCGTTCAGACATCGACAATGTATAGGATATCCAGCCGTACAGGCCGGTGCGCGACTGCCGCCTCAGCAAGGTCTCCAGGCCGAATGCCCGGCCGATCTGCGGGGCGATGAAGCGGTCCAGGCCAAGCTGAGCGTTGGCTGCGCTGTTGGATGTGTCGGACTTGAACAGTTGCGTCTGGGCCTCCTTGGCCAGCGTGTCGCGATTGACCGCGAGATCGAAGACCACGGGATCCATGTCGTTGTAGAAGCCTTCGACGTTGAAGTTGATCCCTGGGGCGACCGGCATTTCGACGCCGAGGCTGGTCTGCACCGCGCGCAACAGGCCGTTTTTTAGCGGCATCGTGTCCAACCCCGGCAACGGCAAGAAGAAACGCGGCGGTTGGTGATAGATGCCCACGCCGGCCTTGACCCAGAACGCGCGATCGTCAGTCACCGCACTGGGATCGCCGGGCAACCCGGGGTCCGACAGCCGATAGCGCACGGCAAGCCGAGGATCCGCGGCGGTTTGCGTGGCGGTCGGGTCCCAGTAGACGTCGCCGCGGACGCCGGGACGGATGAGCCAGCGCTGCGTCGGGCGCCACAACGCTTCGGCCAGGGCGGATGCGACGTACTGGGAACCATTGCCGAACAAGACGCTGGAGGTATCGACCGTGCTGCTACCCGCCGGCGCGGCTTCCGAAGTGGTGGAAATGCGGTGCCAGCTGCCTTCGACGCCGCCGACCAGGTCCAGAGTGGGGCTGGCCTTGAGGCGCCAACGGGCGGAAGGCTCGAGGATGTAAGTGGAAAGGTCGGTGCCTGCCGAGAAAGTCTGGTCGATGCCGGTGACGACGCGATAGGTGCCGTCCAGCGCGCCGCGACCATGGTAGGCGCGCAGGTCCAGGCGATGGAAGCCGAGTATGAGCGTGGGCACGAGCGGTGGGTCCGCCAGGTTGGGATCGGTGCCGTCCGCGGGCGCGTCCACTTCGTCACGAGCGCCGAATGCGAACAAGGTCCAGCCATTGCGCGCGTTGCCGCCGTCGAGCCGGAACTGGTAGTCCCAGTAGCTCAACGACGCCTGGTCGGTGGCCAGGCTCAAGATGACGCCGGGATAGCCGATGCGGGCGGCCGCCGTCACTGTAGCGCCGATGTAGGGCACGGGCTGGCGGACCAGACCGCCCGCTTGCAGCAGATTGGCGTCCAGGTCGATCAGGTGCTCGTCCGGGCGAGCCCGCCGCGTCCTGCCGTCGATGATCCCGGCCGTGTAGCCGCCATACAGCACCGGCGCACCTCCCGGATAGAACTGCACTTCGTCAATGAACTCAGGGTGGATGACCGACGGGCCGGCCAAGAGGTGGTAGAGCAACGGCACGCGCGTTCCGTCGACCAGATAGCCCGTCGAACCGGGACTGGCACCGCGCACGACCGGAAACGGCAGCAGCGACATGATCGAGGCCACGCCGGGCAGCGTCTGGATCACGCGGAACGGATCGCCAAAGGTGCCGGGCACCTGCGTCAATTCGGGACCGCGCAAGGTGATGCGGGAAAGTTCCTCGCGGCGGGCCTCGCCGAACACCAGGATTTCGTATGGATCGTAGCGTTCCCGCTCGATGTAGTAGGCGACCGCGAGTTCCTGCCCGCTGCCCAGGCGCTCGTTTTGCAAGAACGGACGGTACGCGGAAACATGAACGGTCACGCGGGCATCGCCAGCAGGCAACGGCAGGCGGAAACGACCGCGCCCGTCAGCCTCGACCGTGTAGTGGCGCTTGCCGACTTGGACCGCCACCGTGGCGCCCGACACCGGCACGCGCGTGCCCTTCTCCACCAGCTTGCCGCGCAGGGTCGCAACGAGCGGAGGGCCTCCGTCTGGCGGCGGCGCGGCCTTCGGCGGAGGCGGCAAGAATGTGTGCGTGAAGGTGATTTCTACCTGGACGGGCTTGCCGGCATAGCGCGCTGGTGTGAAACGGAACTGCTGGACCGCCGCGACCACCGCGTCGTCGAACACCGGGATCGAGTGCGTCAACAGCTCGACCTTCTTGACCAACCCGTCCACGCCGACCAGCAGCTTGACGCGCACGACGACGGGCTCGGCATGGGCGGGCGCCTCGGCGGGCTCCTGGATCGTCGTCGCGGTCAACGCCACGGGCGGTTCGAGCCCGGCCGGCGCCTGGCCATGGGCGAGCGTCGGCAACAGCAGCGCCCACAGCGCGACGAATAGCAGTCGTTTCATCGCCATCCGACCACCCAGGCCACGCTGCCGCCGACGTGGGGCATCCATTGCCGGCGCACCAGCGGCCGCGCGGTGTCGGGTTCGACTCGGCCGAGGCTTTCGACGCAACCTGTCCATTGGCCGTCGAATTCGAGCTGCACGCCGGTCGACGACAGCGGCCCCAGGACCATCGTCCAACCCACGCGCACGAGGCCAGCCGAGCCGATGCCGCTGCACGAACTGAGTGGTTTTCGCGCGTTCGGCAACGTGTACGAGTCGACCAAGGTGGTGCGTTGCTCGACGTCGGGATTGGCTCGATCGGTGCGGCCCTCGACGAGGCCTGCGAAGCCGAATCCCACTGCCAGATCCAAGCTTTCCGTCATGTGCCAGGTCGGATCCAGTGTGCCGGCGAAACGCAAGGCAGACAGGCCACCGACTGCCGACGCCGAGCCGTACTGCAGTGAGCCGAGCACGGACCAGTCGCTGTCCAAGCGCGCGCCGACCCGCACCACGGCATCGATCAGGCGACCCGACGGCGCACCCAAGATGCCCTCGATCCAACCGTAGCCCAGGCCGAGCTGCATGCGAAAGCCCGGTGATTTCCAGGCGGTCCGGTCGTCCTCGGTCGGCAGTGACAGCTTGAACGGCAATTCGTCGTCGTCAGCATCGCTCCCGGTCGGCGCCGACGCGGCCTGCACGGGCGTCACCCCCCCTGCCGGCGGCACTTCCTGGGCGAGACCTGGCGTGCTCCGGGTCAGGATCGCCGCGATCATCACCAGCAAGAACAGCAGTTTGTGCAGGGTCGCGCGCCCGGTCATGGCTTGCCCGGTCCCTTGCCGGATGCAGGCGCAGTGAGCGGACACGGCCACCACGTCGGCACTTGCTTGGTGTGGTCCCAGTACTCGCCCTGTTTCGGCACGCAGTACACGTCGTTGGTGCAGCCGCGCAAAGTGTAGTGCGTCAGACTCTTGCAGTCGGCAGGCGGGGATGCGAGCACGAGTTCGACGTCCAACGGCAGTTGCGAAGCATCCGGCTGGCCCGCCTTCGGCTTGGCCCGTTTCACCGGCTTGCACACGTACGGTTGCTTGAGGTCCGGCGGCTTGCCCGGCGCCTGGCCCGGACGGAGATGCTCGAGTTCCGGTGGCGCCCGATAGCGTGTGCCGCTCTGCCCGCCACCCGCGCGACAGGCGACGTCTCGAACTGTTTCAGTGGGCTGCATGGCAATCTCGACCACCGCGGCTTCCAACGTCGAAGGCGTGCAGGCCCCGTACAGCGGCGTCACTTGCGGCTTGCCGTCCTTGTCCAGTTCCAGGGCTACGCTGAGCGCGTCGACCGCCAGGACGGAAAACGCCTTGGGCGGCTTACAGCCCTGGAACGGATAGAAAAGCGAAGTGAGGAAATCGCCTTCGCGAAATGCGACGCGCTGGTGCGCCTGGCTCATGGTCAAGAAGCTGGCACCGTACACGAAGTCCTGTTTGATCTTGGCGTCTACGGGCGCGTTCTGGCCGCTGCCCGGGCCGCCACTACTGCCCGGACCGCCATTCTGGCCGCCGTCGCCTTGGACCGAATGCAGGTCCAACGTGCCATTGCCGTTGCGATCGTCGTACACGAGCAGGCTCGCGTAGCCGACCCGGGCGTCTACTGCGCCGACCAGGACTTCGGCCGTGGGCAAGGTCAGCAGATCCATGGTGGCTTCGACGCCGGGCTGCACCGCGACGTTGCCGGCGACCAGTTGCGGCACGAAGCCCAACGGATCGCGACACCCGACCTTGGCCAACGCGGTCGACGACGGATCCGAAGGCAGCAGCGCGGACTGGCAGATGGAATCGGACTGGAACTGCGTGCCCCAGACCAGGGCCACACGCAGGCGCGGCGTCTCGGTCAACGTGCCAACAGGGCGCAACGCCTCGAGATCGCCCGTCACCTTGACGCGCACGTGGGCGAGCGGCGCCGGGTTGTCCTCGAGCGAGTACAGGTGATCCTGGCAGCCGAGTGCAAGTACCGCCAGCGCCGAGAGAATCAGCGCGTGCTTCAGGGCAACCATGCGACCCCCAGGGTGCCGGTCCAGCCGTAACTCAGCGCGCCGTCGACCAGATGGAGGGACGGCCCGCCCGTGACCGCGAGGCCCCATTCGCCAGCGATGCGCAGATTCACGCCGGCTTCGAGATCGACGCCCGGCAGCAGGGCCCAAGCGCTTGTGGTCAAGGCGGTACCTGATTCACTGAGGCGGGCGGACTGATCGCGGATCCTCGATTCGTGCAGGGCCGTCGCACCGCCCGCCAGCCGCACGAGCCACGCACCCCGCCCGAGTTGACGCAGCGCGGTAACGTGAGCGCGCAACCGCACTTCCGAATGGGTGACGTGCCAGGTCAGCGTGTACTCCGTCGCGGTCGACCAGGAGGCGCGCAGACCGAACGCCAATGGCCCGCCAGTGGCCACGCCCGCCGCCACCCCCGCGGTCTGCCCGGCACCGAGCGTCGCGGGCAGGCCCAACAGCAGGCCGAGATCGGCGCGAGGCCCCCAGGCAGGCGCAGGCACCGCCTGCTCGGCGGTCGCGGGCTGCGCCAGGGCGGCACGGGTCGACAGCTGCGCGAGTCCGAGCAGGATCGCGAGGGCCATGACGGACCGCAGACGGGGATGAGGCAAGGAGAACATGGCGGGCCTGAGCGGAGCGGGTCGTGACAGCAGGACGACAGCTTGGGGTGCACAGTCCCGGTCCCAGGCCGGAGAGTCAAGGGGCGGCGCGCGTCCTGTTGCTATACTTCAATTGGCCTTCACACGATCGCAACAATCGCCGTCGGCATGGCGCGGGGAATGGCGTCGACTGCGACGCACCCAGGCCCAGGCAAACAAGAAAAGACCAAGGCTCCAAGGTGGAGTCACTATTCCGGGTCGCGTCGCGCCACAACCCGTCTTCGGCGCGCCTCCGGTACAGCCCGACTCGTCGGTTTCGCCGTCGCAATCGTCGTCCAGCAGGTTGCCACAGCGCTCGCTCGCTGCTGGCGCGGGCTTCACGTTGCAAACCGCGGTCATGTGGTCGCCGCTGCACACACGCTTGCCCACGACCCGGCAGATGCCGGTGCCCGCCGCGCACTGCTCGCCCACCGCGAAGCCCTCGTCCGTCTTGCCGTCGCAGTTGTTGTCCAACCCGTCGCCGCACAATTCGGTGCCCGCCGCGCGCTTCTCGCCGTTGCAGACGACCTGCCCGCCGGGCCCGCACTTGTGGATGCCATTGCCCGCGCAGGCCCCTACGCCGACGCTGCAGGGGCCGCCCAGGCCCAGTTCCTCGTCGGTCTGGCCGTCGCAGTCGTTGTCCTGGCCGTCGCACCAGGTCTCGGTGGTTTCGTGGCTGGGCGGCAGCGCGCACATCGGTTGGCCGGCGTCGCAAATCGGCAGGCCTTGCGCGCAAACGCCGCTGCCCGTGCAGGTGCCCGATGGTAGCTGGACGCCGTCGTCAGTATTGCCATTGCAGTCGTCATCCAAGGAGTTGCACTGCTCGTACGGGGTCGGGCCGCACTTGCCGCACGCGTTCAGCAGGCCCTCGTCGGTCTTGCCGTCGCAGTCGTTGTCGAAGCCGTCGCACAAAGTCTCCTCGGTGCTCTCGTAGCCGAACGGATACGTGCACACCCAGCCCGTCTTGCCCTCGCACTTGGCGACCGGCGTGCCGTCGCCCAAGGGACCGGCGCACACGCCCAGGCTCAAGCACACGCCAGCGGGGGCACCGACGCCGTCATCGGTCTGGCCCTCGCAGTCGTCGTCCAAGCCGTTGCAGACCTCGACTGCGCCCGGGTGCACGTTTTTCTTCTGGTCGTCGCAATCGCCCTGGCTGCTCGAATAGCCGTCGCCGTCCAGATCGCACGCCACGTTCTGCTTGCCCGGCGAGCCGATGACATCGCCACCCACGGGCGCCTGGCACCACGTCGCCATCTCGTCGTTCTTGCATTCGTCGGTGAACGCGGGATCCAGCCCCCACACCTGTGGCGCCGGCAAGCCAGGAACATCGCAGAGGTTGTACGCTACCATGTCGAGACTGCCGCCCGGCCCGTCCAGGCTCAGCTTGCCCTTGCACAGCGGCAGCGCGAACGTCGGCCCCAGATCCAGGATCTTCAGCTTGAGCCACGCCTGCGCGCCGGTCTTGCCCTCGGGCACGTGACCCACGGCAATCGCTTCTCCCGCCGGCAGTTCACCCACCAGCAGGCCGAGGTTGAACGGCACCGTCACCTTGGCGCCCGGCTCGCTGGCGGTCAGCAGCACCTTGCTCAGCGACAGCGCGTACTTGCCGGGATTGCTGATCTCCACCCAGCGCGGCGCGTCGCCCGAGCCGGTCATCAGTTCGGTCAGCACCAGCGCGTTGGGCGGTTGCGGACAGCCCCCGTCCGGGGAAGGCGGCACGGCCAAAGCCAGCACGGGCCAGCCCAAAGCGAGCAGCACCAGCAGTGGCAGGCGGGCGGTCGAGGGTGGCAGGCGGCGGCGGGGGAATCGCATCACGTCGAGAGGATACGGGCGCCTGCCTCGGGGATCCACAAAACCGCGTGTGGGGGATGGTGAGGCTCGGGGAGGGAGCTTGGGGTCGGGGTCGGGGTCGGGCTCGGGGTCGGGGTCGGGCTCGGGGTCGGGTTCGGGGTCGGGCTCGGGGTCGGGGTCGGGTTCGGGCTCGGTCCCGGCTCCGGTCCCGGCTCCGGTCCCGGCATCGGCCGCGGCCCCGGCATCGGCCGCGGCTCCGACCGCGGAATCAGCCGCGTCCACTGCGCCCGTCCTCGCTGGCGCCGACACCGTCGAACACGCCGCCAGCGCTAACGATCACAGCCATGCCGCTTTGCCCGCTACAGCCGACCTCCTCACCGCAACTGGGGCTACTCCCACTCAATCGTCGCCGGCGGCTTCGACGACACGTCGTACACCACCCGGTTGATCCCCCGCACTTCATTGATGATCCGCGAACTGATGCGCTGCAGCACCACCCGCGGCAAGTCCGCCCAGTCCGCCGTCATGCCGTCGGTGCTCGTCACCGCGCGCACCACCGCGGTCGCCTCGTAGGTGCGCTGGTCACCCATCACGCCCACGGACTGGATCGGCAGCAAGACCGCGAAGTACTGCCACAGCGTCGTGAAGCCTTCCCACGCCTCGACTTCCTGGCGGACAATCAGGTCGGCCTCCTGCACCAGCCGCACCCGCTCGGGCGTCACCGCGCCCAGGATGCGCACCGCCAGGCCAGGTCCCGGAAACGGTTGCCGATCCACCAATGACGCCGGCAGCCCGAGCTCGCGGCCGAGCACGCGCACCTCGTCCTTGAACAGCTCGCGCAAGGGCTCGACCAGCTGCATGCGCATCCGCTCGGGCAACCCGCCGACATTGTGGTGGCTTTTGATGGTGACCGATGGACCCTGCCACGAGACCGACTCGATGACGTCCGGGTACAGCGTGCCCTGGGCGAGGAAGTCGAAGTGCATCTCAGGCGCGTGCGTCACCCGATCGAACACGTCGATGAACAGACCACCGATTACCTTGCGCTTGCGTTCCGGATCGGTGATGCCATCCAGCGCGAGCAGGAACTCGTCGGCCGCGTCGACCACTACCAGCGGAATGTGAAAGCCTTCCGCGAAGATGCGCCGGACGTCGGCGCCCTCGTCCAGCCGCAGCAGGCCGTTGTCGACGAACACGCAGGTCAGCTGCGGGCCCAACGCGCGGTGCAGCAGGGCCGCGGTCACGCTCGAATCGACGCCGCCTGACAGCGCGCACAGCACCTGGCCCTTGCCGACGCGATCGCGAATCGCCGCCACCGCGGTGTCGATGAAGCCGGCCATGGTCCAGGTGCCTTCGCAACCGCAGAGATCATAGACGAACCGGCGCAGGATCAACTCTCCGCGCGGAGTATGCTTGACCTCGGGGTGGAACTGCAGGCCGTACAGCCGGCGCACCGGATCGGCCATGGCGGCGAGCAGGCCGTCGTCGGACCTGGCCAAGGCCTCGAAGCCTTCGGGCATGACCGCCACGCAATCGCCGTGGCTCATCCACACGACGTCGCGTTCATGGCTTTCGAAGTCGGCGAACAGGCGGTCCTTGCGGGCGATTTCGATGGTCGCTCGGCCATATTCGCGCGTGGTACCAGGGGCGACGCGGCCGCCCAACTGCAGCGCCAGCACTTGCATGCCGTAGCAGATGCCGAGCACGGGCACGCCGAGTTCCCAGACCGCTGGCGAACTGGGCGCGCCTTCGTCGTACACGCTGGACGGGCCGCCCGAAAGGATGACGCCGCTCGGGGCGAAAACGCGGATTTCGTCCAGGGTGCGGGTGCACGGCCAGATCTCGCAGTAGACCTTGAGTTCGCGGATTCGCCGTGCAATCAGCATGGTGTACTGCGAGCCGAAGTCGAGGATGAGGATGCGCTGGCTGTCGGTGTGGTCGCTCATGGGGATGAGGGTGCACCAGGACGGGGTGGTTGGGGAAGGGGAAGGGCGGCTTCGGGGCGCGGTTCCAAATCGGTGGTCTCTGCCAATGCCGGCAGCCGCGGGGGACTGAAGTCCACCCGCTACAAATCAAGATGTCCCTTCGGGACTCAAGGCTGGGTAAAATCTCAAGGACCTTGCATTGTCTATATGTGCACCTGGTTCGGACAACGGTTGGGCGTCCTGACCAAATTTGCCGTCACGCGCGGCATGACGCATTTGCGGTTCGTCGCCCGGTTGGGCATCGCCCTGGAATGAGAAGCGATGCCGCGGCTAGTCCCGTAGGGACTTCTCGACTTGTAGCGGGTGGACTTCAGTCCCCCGCGGCTACACGCCGTCGTACCGCCCGTTCGCCCGCGCCAGGCGATTCCGCGATTTCGCCGCGGAGGCGGACGTGCCCCCCGTTTCGGATCCTCACCCGCGGCTTCGGCCTCGGCTCCGGGCTCGGGCTCGGGCCCTGCCCGACCAGCCCCTGCGCCCTACCCGACCAGCACCTGCGCCTGCCCGACCAGCACTTACGCCCTGCCCGACCAGCACTTACGCCCCGCCCGACCAGCACTTGCGCCCCGCCCGACCAGGACTTGCGCCCCGCCCGACCAGCACTTACGCCGTGCACGTAGCCAACGCGAGGCGTCAACCTACGCCCGAACCCGAACCCGTGCCCGTGCCCGTGCCCGTGCCCGTGCCCGTGCCCGTGCCCGAACCCGCCCCCGCCCAGAAACCCTCGCCTACTCCATGACCTTTGCCATCCCTACCCCCAAATGCACCGCCCCGGTCAGATCCAACCCCAGCCGCGTCTGGAACGTCACCACCATCCAGCGGAACTGCACCCTCGCTCCGGTCGCGGTATACCCCCGCGTTTCCGCTACTTCCAGCCCGGATAGCCCCTCCACCGACACAGGCCCCAGCAGAGTCCGCCAGCCGATGCCCGCATGCACCGGCTCGGCCCCGCCTGTCAGCCCGCCGTCGAAGAAGCCCAGGCGCACATGCAACGCGCGGGTGCCCAGCCGCAGCAGGGCCGCGGGAAATACGCGCACTCCCGGCAGGCCCAGCAACCCTTCGCCGTGGGTCATTCCCAATGTAATGCCAAGCCTTTCGCCGCTGACGCCGGCCATGAGGCGCTGGTGATCGCGCGTGACGATGCGATCCGGGGCGCCAGTTTCCAGCAGCGTCAAGGCACTGCGGCCGAGGTCGGCACTGAACGCCGGCCGCACGCCCAGAAGCGGCCATGGCAAAGTCAGGTGGAAGCGCATGGCCGCGTCTTCATGCAGAAGTGACGACGCAGCCCCCGTCTCCATCCGCCCTACGCCGACCAGGAACTGCGACCAAGCCTGCGTCCCCGCCGGCATCGGCAAGGGCGGCACGCCGGGTTCGATCAGGGGCTGGGACGGCGACTCAGCCAGGACCCGCGCGGGCAGGAACAGCAAAAGCAGCCACAGCCATCCGACGTTGCGCATGGGCGCCTCGGGGTTGGGGATGCTCCAAGTGTAGCAAGGCCGGCGCTCGCCTCGCAGACGCCGCGGCGCAGGCGTTCACAACCATTGGCTGTGTCGGTGCCGCTACCGGCTGTAGTTCGGCGATTCCTGCGTCACCGTCACGTCGTGCACGTGGCTCTCGGTCAGGCCCGCCGCGGTGATCCGCACGAACTTCGCTTCTTGCAACGCCGCCAGATCCTTGGATCCTGTATAGCCCATGCCGGCGCGCAGGCCGCCCAGCAGCTGATGCACTTGCGCCGCCAGCGTGCCCTTGTACGGCACTCGCCCCTCGACACCTTCGGGCACCAGCTTGCCGGGATCCGTGGTCTTGTCCTGGAAGTAGCGGTCCTTGCTGCCCCTTTGCATGGCGCCTAGCGAGCCCATGCCGCGGTAGGTCTTGTAGCTGCGGCCGCCGTAGAGCACGACCTGGCCCGGCGCCTCTTCGGTACCCGCCAACAGCGAGCCGAGCATGACCGTGTCCGCGCCCGCCGCGATCGCCTTGACCAGATCGCCCGAGAAACGGATGCCGCCGTCGCCCACCACCGGAATGCCGTGCAGTCTCGCTTCGGTCGCACACTCCAATAGCGCCGAGAACTGCGGCATGCCCACACCCGCCACCACCCGCGTCGTGCAGATCGAACCCGGGCCGATGCCCACCTTCACCGCGTCGACGCCCGCTTCGGCCAGCGCCCGCACCGCCGCCGCAGTCGCGATGTTGCCTGCGATCACGTCCACTTGCGGGAAGCGACCCTTGATGTGGCGCACGGATTCCACCACGTTCTTCGAGTGACCATGGGCAGTGTCGATGACCAGCACGTCCACGCCCGCCGCGACCAGCGCCTCGGCCCGCACCATGCCGTCCGGTCCCGCGCCGATCGCCGCCGCGCACAGCAGATGGCCGCCGGAATCCTTGGCCGCATGCGGATGGCGCAGGTTCTTCTCGATGTCCTTGATCGTAATCAGACCAAGCAGTTCGCCCGCCGCGTTGACGATCGGCAACTTCTCGACGCGGTGCTCGTGCATGATGACACTGGCAGCGGCGTGACTCGTCCCGGGCGGCGCGCTGCGGACTTGAGCCGTCATCAGTTCATGCACTTGCTTGGCAAGATCGGTCTCGAAACGGACGTCGCGCGCGGTCAGGATGCCCACCAACCGCTGGCCGTCGACCACCGGCAGCCCCGAGATGTCGTGCTGTTGCATGATCTCGAGCGCGGCGGACAGCCGATCCGTGGGCGCGACCGTGACCGGATGCTCGATCATCGTCGAGACCGAGATCTTGACCTTGCGCACCTCGGCTGCCTGCTCCTCGATGGTCATGTTCTTGTGGATGACGCCGATGCCGCCTTCGCGAGCCAGGGCGATCGCCATGGCTGCCTCGGTGACGGTATCCATCGCGGCGGCCAGCAACGGCGAGGGAATGCGCAGGCGACGGGTGAGTCGCGCCTCGACGGAGACTTCGTGAGGAAGGACCTCGCTATAGGCGGGGACCAGCAGCACGTCGTCGAAGGTAAGGGCGGGCACGAGTTGGGCGAAGCGATGGGCGTGCGGCATGGGTGGCCTCGACGGGAACGGGTTCGGGTTCGGGTTCGGGTTCGGGTTCGGGTTCGGGTTCGGGCTTCGGGTTCGGGTTCGGGTTCGGGCGCAGGCTTACCCACAAACTGTCATCCCGAGCGCAGCCGAGGGACCTCACCCCCTCTGTATTCACGAGAATAACGCTGGACAGCACCGGTCCCTGCTCCGGCTCCGGTCCCGGCTCCGGCTCCGGTCCCGGCTCCGGCTCCGGTCCCGGCTCCGGCCCCGGCTCCGGCTCCGGTTCCGGTTCCGGCTCGAACACTACTCACACTTCTCTTCTCCGCTCGGCCCCAGCCGCAGCAACCACGCGTCCGTGTGCGGATCGTTCAGCGCCGTGCCGATGCCCGCAACGCCCAGGCTGCCATCGGGAAACACCGCCAGTGCGCGCGCCACGTCCTGCGGTCCCGCGCCGAACTGCTTGTCCCACACAGGCTTGCCGTCCGCCATCACGCCGCGCAGGCCCAGCGCCGGTTTGCCGTTGACCACCGCCGTTCCCGCCAGCACCAGGCCCGTCGCGGTCGCCGCCAGGCCGAATGCCTCGCCGTCGCCATAGGTCTTTTCCCAAAGCAGTTTGCCGTCCTGGTCGACGCGCACCAGCCACGGATGCTTCGGCTCGCCGTTCGGATGCGCGTAGCCCGCCAGCGCGAAACCGTCCGCCACCGCCGCGATCGCCCAGCCCGTGTCGTTGCCCGAGCCGTGGTAGCTCTTGCTCCACAGCGACTTGCCGCCCGCGTCCAGGCGCTGCAACCACAGGTGCTCGATCCCGGCAGGCGACGTCTCGCCGATGACCGCAAAGCCGCCGTCGGCCAGGGCCGTGACGCCGTACGCCGCGTCGAGCTCGGTCACGCCGTAGGTCTGGTCCCACATGAACTTGCCGGCGGCGTCGGTGCGCACGATCCACATGCGCGTGACTCCTGGCACTTTCGAGTCGCTGTAGCCCGCCAGCAAGAAGCCGTCAGGCACTGCCGCCAGGCCATAGATTTCCTCGTCCTGCGCGCCGCCGAATGCGGATTCCCATTGGAACTGACCCTTTTCGTCGGTTCGGACCAACCAGCCGTCACGCTTGCCGGCGCCCTTGCTCTGGGTCGAACCGGCGAACACGTAGCCGCCTGCAATCGCTTGCAAAGCGTAGGCTTCGTCGGTCTGGTCGCCCCCGTACGCGACGTCCCAGGCCAATTTGCCGGCCGCGTCGGTGCCCAGCAACCAGGCGTCGTGCTTGCCTTTGCCCTTGGATTCGGTCCAACCGGCGGCGACCAGGCTGCCGTCCGCCAACGCCACGACCGCCAGTGCCGCGTCGTCCGCTGGGCCGCCCGCGCGCAGCTGCCAGATCGAGGGGACGCCGGCCGCGCACTTGCCCGCCGCGCAGTGGTCGCCGGTCGTGCAGGCCTTGCCGTCGTCGCAGGCCTTGGCGTTGGCGGCGTGGACACAACCCGAGACCGAGGAACACGAATCGTCCGTGCACGGGTTGGCGTCGTCGCAACCGCCGGGGCATGCGGCGACGTCTGCTGGTACGTCGGGGGCCACGGCAGCAGCGTCAGTCGCTGCATCGGCTTGCGTGTCGGCTGCTACTTCCTTGGCGGTGTCGCTGACCTGGACGTCGGCGACGGTGTCGGCTCCGGCGTCGGGTTTCGCTGCGGGAGTCGCAGTTGCGCAGCTGAGGAGTCCGAGCAATACCCACAAGTGCCGGCGTATCATGCGTAACCTCATTCCGTGTCCGGAGCCGTGGCCGTGGCCGGAGCCGGAGCCGGAGTTGGGACTCTTGCCGTCCAGCGTGACTCGCAGAGTGCAGAGGGGGTGAGGTCCCTCGGGATGCACTCGGGATGACAGTTTATGGGTAAGCCTGCGCCCGAACCCGTTCCCGAACCCGAACCCGTTCCCGAACCCGTTCCCGAACCCGAACCCGTTCCCGAACCCGAACCCGAACCCGAACCCGTTCCCGTCCCCGTTCCTCCGGTTACGGCTCGAATCGGTATCCCCACCCACGCACAGTCAAAATATGCCGAGGATGGTCAGGCTCCGGCTCGATCCACCGCCGCAGCCTGACGATGAAGTTGTCCACCGTCCGCTCGGTCGGCATCGCGTCCATGCCCCAGACTTCCTCCAGGATGTCGGCGCGGCTCAGCGATCGCCCCGGGTTGCGCGCGATCAGTTGCACCAGCGCCGCTTCCTTGTCCGACAGTTCGTGCCACTGCCCGTCCGGGGTCTGCAGCGCCCGCCGTTCCAGGTCGATGAGCGCGTGGCCCAGGCGCAACTCCTTGTCCGTCGGTACTTCCAGCGTGCCCTGGCTCCGGCGGATTTGCGCCCGCACCCGAGCCAGCAGTTCTGGCATGTCGAAGGGTTTGCACAAGTAGTCGTCGGCGCCATTGTCCAGCGCCTGGACCTTGCTCTGGACGTCGTCGCGCGCCGTCAGCATCAGAATGGGCGTACCTACGCCGGCTTCCCGGATCCGCCGCGCCGTCTCGATGCCCGACCAGCCCGGCAGGCCGATATCCAACAGCACGAGATCGAAGCGCGAGTCCAGCAGGGCGGTCAGCGCCGGTTCGCCCGCGCGATGCCACTGCACCTCGTAGCCGTCCCGCTCGAGGTTGAGGCGCACCATCGTGCCGATCAACAGGTCATCTTCGACGAGGAGGAGTCGCACTGCTTCCTTGCTCACTCAGGCCTGCCCGAGTGCTTGGCGAAAAACGCGCTGGCTGTGTAGTCGCCGTGACGACCGCTGTCCAGCGCCGCGGGGAGGCACCTACAACCCCGGAACTCGCAAAGTGAACACCGCACCCTGCCCCGGTCCCGGACTCTGCGCGGTCAGATCGCCGCGCATCCGCCGTGCCAACTGCCGCGACAGGTTCAGTCCCAGGCCCGTGCCGTGGCCGTGGACCGGCATCCCGCCCGCTCGCACGAACGGCTCGAACAAGCGTTCAGCCAGCGCCGGATCGAAGCCCTGGCCGTCGTCGGACAGCCGCAACAGCACGTGGGTTTCCTCCAGTTTCACCTGGATGCGCAGGCGCTTGGCCCCGTACTTCGCCGCGTTGTCGGCCAGGTTCTCGAGGATCGTCCACAGCGCCGTCGCATCGCCACGGCCGCGCACGGCTTCGGGACAGTCGATTTCGAACTTCAGCGTCGCGTGCGTCTCCTGCCTGTGGCGCATGAACCGGGCCAGCAGCGCGGCGAGATCGACTTCATCCCGGGCCAGCACGAGTTCGGGCACGCGCAACTTCTGCGCCAACAGCAGGTTCTGCACCAGATGCTCCTCGCGGTCGACTTCGCGCAGGGCCATGGTCGAAAGCTCGGTCAGTTGCTCGGGCGGCATGCGTCCCGACTGGATGGTTTGCAGCACCGCCTTGATGCCCGCGAGCGGCGTCTTCATCTCGTGGGTGACGCGGCCCAGGAAGTCCTGCATTTCCTTGCGGAACGCGCGCTCGGCGTGGACCAGGCGACCCAGCATCGCCAGCACGACCAGCAACAGCGAGACCAGCAGGCCGCCCTCGCCGAACACCATGACGCGACGCCGTTCGTGACGCTTGAGGATCTCTGCTCGCGCCTCGGTCGTCGGCTGCACGACGTAGGCGTTGCACTCGGGACAGCCCTGGCGCAAGACCTCGAAGTTCTCGAACTGCTTGGCACAATTCAAGCGCGCCCGCAGCGGTGGCACGCTCGTCGACAGCACCGGCTGCGGGTCGACGCGAATCGCCCGGATCTCGAAGGTGCCCTTGCCCAGCGCCACGTCGCCGACCAACCGTTGCGCCGCCTCCAGGGTCTTCTCCCGGCATGCCTCGTGCGCCAGCAGTTCCGCGGTCAACTGGTGGATGATCAGACCCGAAGCGTGATCGCGATTCACGCTGCGCAGGCCGAATACGAACCACCAGGACGCGAGCGACACCAGAAGTACGACCGAAAGCCCGAACGCAAGAATCGCGCCGTACTGCAAGCGAAACGTGCGCCAGTCCATGCCTCAGACCACGTGCTTGGCGGCGGTGGTCCAGGCCTGCACCAGGCGATCGATGTGCGCCGTGGTGTGGGCGTTGGACATGAACAGCACCTCGTAGGCCGACGGCGGCAGGTAGACCCCCGCCTCCAACACCTGCTGGTACATGGCGTTGAAGCGCTCGACCGCCTTGGCCGAAATCGCGCTCGCGGTCACCGGCACAGGCCCTTCGTCGAAGTAGGGCCACACCACCGAACCGACCCGCGTCGCCCGCAACCAAGGCACGCCACTCTGGTGCAGCTTCTCCTGCAGGTAGGCACCGAGGCGATCCAGGTGTTCGTACACCCCAGGATCACGCAGCTTTTCCAGGGTCTTCAAGCCCGCCGCGATCGAGACCGGATTGCCCGACAGGGTGCCCGCCTGGTAGACCGGACCGACCGGCGCGAGCAACGCCATGATCTTCTTGGGACCGACCACGGCGCCAATCGGCATGCCGCCGCCGATGATCTTGCCGAGCGTGACGAGATCGGGCTGCACACCGCAGAGCTGGCCGTAGCCGCCGCGTTGCAGACGGAAGCCGGAGATGACCTCGTCGAACACGAGCAGCGCGCCGTGCTTGTCGCACAACTTGCGCAGACCTTGGAGGAACTCGGGCGTCTGGATGAGCAGGCCGTTGTTGGCCGGCAAAGGCTCGATCACCACCGCGGCGATCTTCGCACCGTTGAAGGCAAACAGCTTCTCGACCAACGACAGGTCCGCGAACGGCACGCTGACGGTGGTCGCGGCGATCTCGCGCGGAATGCCGGCCGACGACGCTTCGGCGCCGGGCTGCGCACCGGTCACCAGGCCCGAGCCTGCCTTGACCAGAAGTCCATCGGAATGGCCATGGTAGCCGCCTTCGAACTTCAGGATCAGGGAGCGACCGGTGGCGCCGCGGCACAACCGCAACGCCGTCATCACCGCTTCAGTGCCCGACGAGGTCAGCCGCGCCATCTCCATGCCCGGAAACGCGCCGACCAATTCAGCAGCCATGCGGATTTCCGCTTCGTGGCAGGCGCCGTAGGACAGGCCGTGCGGGGCGGCTTCGATGACGGCCTGGACGACGTCAGCGTCGGCGTGGCCGAGGATGAGCGGGCCCCACGAATTGCAGAAGTCTACGTATTTGTTGCCGTCGGCATCGGTGATCTCGGCACCCTGGGCGTGCGCGATGTAGATCGGCCGACCGTGCACGGACTTGCACGCGCGCACCGGGCTGTTGACGCCGCCCGGGATGACGCTGCACGCGGCGTCGTACAACTCATCGGAACGATTGCGGCTCCAGGCGATGGGCGTCAGTTCGACGTCCGGCACGTGGCTGTCCACGCCCTTGGTCTTGGCTGCGCGCGCCGCGGTGACAACGGTTCCATCGCTGGAAACGAGCGGGTGGGGTTCGGTCTCGGCGCTGTGGATGTCGGGCCTGATGGCTTTGAAAGTCTTGGTGCTCATTGCATTTCCCCTTTTGATCCGGGCAGTTGGGCGAGCACCGCGGCAAGGGCGGCCTCGTCGTCCGGGCTCGCGGCCACAGCGGTGGCAGTCAGTGCGTGGCGGGCAGCGAGTTCAGCGGCGGTGGTCGGTCCGATGGCCAGGAACGCACGATCGCGCAGGTCAGGCGCCCAAGCAAGCAGGCGGCTCGCCGCAGAGGGCGCGGCGACGTAGATCAAGTCCGCGCGTGCGCAGGCTGCAAGGACTTCGGCGGAAGGCGCATCCGGACAGGCGTTTTCGTACACGACCGCGCGCAACACCTTGAAACCGTGAGTCTGCAGCCCCTGCTCCAGTTCCGGCCGGGCATGCCGGCCCTGCACCGCTAGCACGGCGGCACCTTCACCAAGAGTATCCGATAGTTGTATAGCGAGCCGGGCCCCGGTCGAAGGCTCGTCTGCCTGGATGTCGACGCCCACGCAGGCAAGCAGCAGCGCTTCGGCCGTCGATCTGCCCACCGCCGCCACGATCGCGCCGCGCGCCCTGGAGTCGCGCAGGAGTTGCGCGCTCAATTGCCGACAGAAAGCTTGGACGCCGTGGCGACTCGTGAACGCGATCGCGTCGACGCTCCGGCACCACTGCTGCACCGTCGCCACGTCAGGTTCGGCAGGCAAGTCACGGAGTTCCGCTGTCGGCGCCTCGACGACCTCGATGCCATGGCCCTGCAACGCCAAGCGAAGATGGGCGTTGTCCTCGTGGCTGCGGGTCAGGACCACGACAGGCGGCGTCTTCACGTGTCACGACCACGAACGGGCTGGAGCGAACCAGGGCGCGTCGCCTTCTTCGAGCCAGGGGCCATTCTGCAGGCAGGCAAAGGCGGCGTCCACGAGGCCGGCGTGACGACCAGATACCTCTACCGCACGCCAGGTTCCGTCCTCGGCGGTCATGCCGGCGCGCAAGGTCCAGTTGTCACCACGCCCCGTAGCCAGGGCGCCGAACGCGGTGTGACAGCCGCCTTCGATGCGCCGCAGCAAGCCTCGCTCCAACGCCACCGCGTCGGCCGTCGCCGGATCGTGCAGCACCCGCAACCGCGCGAGAATCATCGGATCATCGTCTCGGGCCTCGATACCCAGGGCACCTTGGGCGGCGGCCGGTAGCCAGCGCGCGGGCGCCAGGTCGAACACCAGCAGATCGCCGGCGTCCAGGGCCAGGCGGGAGATGCCCGCGCGCGCCAGGATCACCGCGTCCAGCTCGCCGGACTTACACTTACCCAATCGGGTCGGGACGTTACCGCGCAGGAACGCCGCTTCGAGGTCCGGCGCCGCGTGCTTGAGCAAGGCCATCCGCCGCAGGGACGCGGTGCCCACTCGCGAGCCCGGCCGCAACGGCAAAGGCCTCGATAGATCAAGAGCTTCCTTGCGCACGAACAGCAGATCGCCGACGTCGGCGCGCTCGGGCACCGCGGCGACCAGCAGTCCGGGCGGCGTCTCCGTGGGCAGGTCCTTGAGCGAGTGCACGGCGGCATCGACCCGGCGATCGGCGAGCGCGACCTCCAGCTCCTTGGTAAAAAAACCTTTGTCCAGCTGCTTTTGCAGCGGAATGTCGAGCAGGCGATCGCCCGAGGTCTTGATCACTTCCAGCGTCACTCCGCTCGCTTCGCCGCCCAAGCAGGCCTGGACGTGGCGGGATTGCCAGAGCGCGAGTTCGCTGCCACGCGTACCGATGATCAAGCGGGTGCCGTTAGGCGTGCGGGAATCCATGGCGATGCTCCTGTTTCTAGCAGACGCTTTCGAGGGTCATGTCCAAGTCGGCCATGCGCGGGCCTCTTTCGTGAACGTCGCGGGGCAGTTCGAACGCGGGCAGGGGTTGCTGGGCCGCGGCCACGAAGAACTCGCCCAACGCAAGCGAGGCCACCACCGTCGCGGCGTCGACTGGCAGTTGACGCACGTGACCAATCGCCGCGGCGAAACGCAGACCCAGCGCGAAAGCCTCGAAAAACTCGACGTAAGCGCGGGCCAGTGACTGATCCCGGTCCAGCGGCATGGCAAACAGGCGGGTGCCGAGATAGGCCTCGACCGCTGGCGTCACGTCTCGCTCGGTCGGCACCAACCAGCGGCGGAAATGCTCGCGCCACTCGCCGGCCAGCGCCGTCTGCAGCGCGGGCATGTCCTTGGAAGTCAAGCTGACCTGGGCACCGTAGAGCGGCAGGGCGCGGGCGGCGAACTGGGCCAGCGGCTCGGCGTCCACCGAAGCCAGGCGGGACTCGATGAAGCCGCGGAAGGCCAGGAACGCGCGGGCGGTCAGCGGTGGCGGTTGCGCAGCGGGCATGCGTTCTTCGATGGCGATGTCGATGAGCGAGGCGGCGCGCGCGAGGCGGGCCAGCAGCGGCAGGGTCGGTTCCGCGGCGAGGTCGAGCAGGGCTTCGCGCAGGATCAGAAACTCCTGCCACTTCACGCTCTTGCGTGGGGTCAGGCGGACATCTTTGCCGCCGCCCTCGGGCTGGAACACCTTCAGCGCCAGCCGCCAACCGCCGTCGGACCGGGCCAGCGAGACCGGTTCCTGATTGGCGGAGAGCAGTTCCCGCACGCTCGGGCACATCGTCGCCAGCGAGAGCTCGACCCCCTGCGGAGTCTGCATGGCCAGCAGCGGATAGTCGCCAAATCGCGCGTCGAGATTGGCCGAAGGGGCGAGCTTGGCCTTGGCGTTCTGCGCGAGCCGGGCTGCGCCGTCCAGCAGGGCTGTCTCCGCGTCACGAAACGGGAACTTCGTACTGGACTGGGGCTTGCCGGCCGCCGCCGCCGCCGCGCGCAGGCTCCGACGGCAGGGGCAATCGGCATCGGCGCAGGCAAATCCGTCGAGAACCGCGGGAAACACGACGCGCATCGCAAGCCTCACGGTCCTGAACTTCGCCTGGGACTACCTCTCCGCCGCCAGCCAGACACCCTGGCGATCGACGAGACCGACCGTGAACAGCACCACGTACCAGTCGAACACGTCGCCCATTTCCAGCATCACGTCAGCGGGAATCCGTTGGCGCCAGCGTCGGCAGCGTTGCACGTAACGTCCAACGTCTTCCAACAGATCCAGCAACTGCCCGGCCGCCGCGTGTGCCGCTTCCAGGACCCGCTGCAGGTCGATGGGACCGGGCGGGAACTCGTCGCCCTCCTGCATCCACGGCCGCTTGCTGTTGTCGGCGCGCGGCATGCCCGACTTGCGCGGCAGACGACGCAGGCTGCGCGTAGGCCGGTGCCGGTTGTCGGCGTACATGCCTCCGGTGCCTTGGCGGCGACGAAACATCTGCTTCATGACACCCAGGAGATCAGCCGGCCCACGACGAACCGGCGATCTTTCTTGGCGATGTTGCGCGATTTGGCAACGACGTGAGGAGGCGAATCAGAACGCTAGACCGGCTTGACCTTGGTCTTGACGGCTTCCTGGATCCAGATGAGCGAGCCGTTCGGGCCCGGAACGCTGCCGCGCACGAGCACCAGGTTGCGCTCGGCCTCGACCAGCGTGATCAGCAAGTTCTGGGTGGTGACGCGCTCGCTGCCGTAGTGGCCGGCCATCTTCTTGCCGAGGAACACGCGGCCGGGCGTGGTGCGCGTGCCGAGCGAGCCGCCGTGACGGAACACCTCGTGGGTACCGTGCGAAGCCTTGGGCATGTGGTAGTTGTGGCGCTTGATGACGCCGGTGAAGCCGCGGCCCTTGGTGGTGCCGACGATGTCGACGCGCTGGCCGGCGGTGAACGCGGAGGCGTCCAGAACCATGCCGACCTCGATCTGCGCGACATCCTCAGCGGAAACGCGCATTTCCTTGATGTGGCCCTGGGGCTCCACGCCGGCCTTCTTGAACAGGCCACCGTCGGGACGGTTGGTGTGCTTGGCCTTCTTGGTGCCGAAGCCGATCAAGACGGCGTCGTAACCGTCCTTGCCACCAGCGGTCTTGACGCGAAGGATGGGGCAGGGCCCGACTTCGAGAACCGTGACGGGGATGCGCTGACCCTCGGGACCGAACACTTGCGTCATGCCGACTTTGCGACCGTAGAGACCCTTTGCCATGAGCTTGCCCCTGATGCGCGACGTGATGCGCGCCCGTGTTGGAGTCCGGATCGAGAGGCTGGCCCGGCAAGGTGCGGAGGCAGCATCGACTCCTGAAGTCGCGCGCCGGTCAGCAGGGACGGGTCACGCGAGGGGCGGCAGGATAGGCGCGGGGAGAGGAGAGGTCAAGCTCAGTTGCGGGCGTCGGGAGCGGGGTCGGGTTCGGGTTCGGGTTCGGGTTCCGGTTCGGGTTCGGGTTCGGGTTCCGGTTCCGGCTCCGGCTCCGGCTCCGGTTCCGCCTCCGAGTTCACGGCGTAAACGTCGGCAACCCAAACGACTGCTGCAGCGCCATCATCAAGCCCTTGGCGACGGTGTTGCGCCACGTATCGCTGCCCAACTTCGCAGCGTCGCCCTTGTTGTCCACGAAGCCCGGCAAGGTCAGGCAACCGATCGCGGGAGTGTTGGTCAGGATGATGTAATCGCCTGTCTTCACGCCACGATCGAACGTCCCGCCCTTGGCTACTACCTGCGCCTGGACCTGCTTGGCAAAGGTCAGCGTCGCCGAGGTGTAGCCGTTCTCCACGTAGGTCTCGGTGCCGAACGCCACGCCGGTGCCCTTCAAGCCGTTGTTGAAGATCGACAGCACCCGTTCTGCCTTGGCATCGTTGCAGATCTTCGCACGGGCCGTCGGCGTCAACGTCACGTCGGTCGTCCGCGTCATCACCACCTTCCAGTTGCCGCCGCCCGCCGTGTTCGCGCTGTCCTGGTCCAGCCAAGCCTTCAAGTGCAAACCCATCGAAAGGTTCAGGTTCTTCTCCACCAGACCATTCGCCTCGGCGCCAGGATCCTTGCCACCGTAGCCGGGGTCCACGCAAATCACGTGTTGCGCCTGGACCTTGCATTGCCCGCTCGCACAACCGTTGGCGCAGGCCTTGCAAGTCGCCGTAGTCCCGCTCGCGCTGCACACCTCGTTCGCGCTGCAGTCGTCCGCCACGCCCTTGTCGATCCACTTCAGGTTCGAGGTCCCGCAAGTCGAGCCCGTTCCTGTGCAATACTGCCAACGCTCCTGGCTGTGCACGTCGCCGCCGCAGGTGCCGCTGCAGATCGTCTGCTTGGCGTAGGCCGCGGTGCCGCACTGCGTCGTCGCCGCCTTGAAGTTGCAGCCGTCGCAGCAAGCTCCCGTCGTGCAAGCGGGTTTCTTCGCCGTGCAGCCTACCCACTTGCCCGCCTGGCAGGTCTCGACGCCACTGCCGCAGCCCGTGCTGCAGGCTTGCGTCTGCTGATCGATCGTGCCGCTGCAGTCGTCGTCCACGCCGTTGCAAGTCTCGACCGCGCCAGGGCGAATCACCGCGTTGGCGTCGTTGCAGTCCTTGCCGCCCTTGGGACACGCCTTGCTGGCGGAGTACACCAGGCTGGCATCGCAGTAGCCGTCCTTGTCGTCGTCGCAGCCCTCGTCCGTCACGCCGTTGCAGTTGTCGTCCACGTCGTTGCAGGCCTCGGTCTTGCCCGCACCTGCCTGCGCGCTGCATACGGTGGCACTGCCGTCCGGCGTACACACGAACTTGCCTACGCCCGTGCAAGCCCCTGTTCCCGAAGTGCAACTGCCGCCCAGAAGGTAGCCCTCGTCGGCCTTGCCGTTGCAGTCGTTGTCCACGCCGTCGCACAGTTCCTTGGCGCCAGGGTGAATCGTCTTGCTCTGGTCCTCGCAGTCGCCGGCCTGTTTGACCGGAAAGTTCGGGCTCGCACCGCACTGGCATGCCGCCGTCGCGCCACCATAGCCGTCGCCATCCGCGTCGGTGTAATAGCTGATGCATCCCGTGGCGTTGCTCTCGTCGGTCTGGCCATCGCAGTCCTCGTCGCCGCCACCGCACACTTCCTTGCCGCCCGGTTTGACGCCCGCGCTGGCGTCGTTGCAGTCGCCCGCCGTCGCCGCGGGGAAGGTGCTGTCCGGCTTGCATAAACACGCAGACTTGGCGGCGTCGCCGAAGCCGTCCCCGTCGCCATCCGCATACGCCAGACTGCACCCTTCGGCGTCCGCTTCGTCGGTCTTGCCGTCGCAATCGTCGTCCAGGCCGTTGCAAGTCTCTGTGGCACCAGGAAAAGCGCCAGGGCTGGCATCGTTGCAGTCGTCTGCCTTGGGCGCGCTGACGTTGCCGCTCGGCCCGCACTGGCACACCGCCGCGCCCGTGCCGAAGCCGTCGCCGTCGCCATCCATATAGAATGACTTGCAGTCCTTGGTCCCGGCCGCCTCGTCCGTCACCCCATCGCAGTTGTCGTCCTGACCGTTGCCGCACACTTCCTCGGCGCCGGGCTTGGCCGTCGAAGCAGTGTCGGCGCAATCGCCCGGAACGAGGGCGGTGTACACACCCACTGGATTACACAGGCATTTGCCAACCGCGTCACCGAAGCCGTCCTGGTCCGCGTCCGCGTAGTGCAGCTTGCAGCCGGTCGCGTCCTGCTCGTCCGTTTCGCCGTCGCAGTCATCGTCCACGCCGTTGCATGCTTCTTTGGCGCCGGGGAACACTGTCTTGTCCAACGGCGCGCAATCCTTGTCGTCTGGCGTGCCATCGCCATCCTTGTCCAGGTCCGAGCAGTCGGCCAGGCCGTCGCCGTCCAAGTCGCCCAAGCCCTCGTCGGTGTTGCCGTCGCAGTTGTCGTCCTGGCCGTTGCACGTTTCCGCCACTGCCGCCGGGGCATCGCAGGCGCCGAGGCCTTCCATGCCACAAGTACGCTTGCCTGAACAGCTTCCCTGGTCATTGCTCGAATTGCACGGGGTCGAGACGCCGGCCGCGCTGGCCTTGGGCGAACACGAGCACTCGCCGGCGGTGCGAACGCATTGCATGGCGCCCCCTTGCGTGCCCTCGACCGACTTGCAGGCGTAGTCCTTGGGGCAGTCGTCGTTCTTGCCACAGCCGCCGCCGCAGAACCGGCCCTGGCCGGCCACGGGCCCGGAGACGCACAAGGCAGTGCTGTCAATCGCCGCGCATTCACTATCATTGGTGCAGGGTTGGCAAAGGGCCATGCCGCGCGGCAGGCATAGGAACGCGGTGTCGCTGCCGGTCAGGTTCTGCTGGCACGCCCAGCCGTTCGGGCAGCAATTGACGCATTGGAAGGTGCACACGCCGCCGGCCGGGCCTTCCACGCACAGGTTGCCGTCGCAATCCCCCGCCTTGGTGCACGGCGCGCCCGGTTGGCCGGGCTTCGGATCGGCCGCGAATTCGCAGGTCTGGCCGCCGTCACCCAAGTCGGCAGTCGTGCCCGCATCGCTCACTTCCTCGGTCGAACCGGGCAGCGTGTCGAACAACACTGCCGAGTCTCCGCCCGTGCTCGCGTCGACGGCACCGCTGTTGGCGGAATTCGGGCTTTCGCTGCAGGCCGCCGAGCCCACCATGAGGCAAAACGCCAGGAAAAGTCCGCGGGTACGTGTGCCAGTCTTGCCGAATTCCGAGAAGGTCATGCTGTCTCCAATTCCGTCACTGCCAGGGCCGCGAGGCCGAGCCGTCGCTCCAGCCGCGGACTGCGCACCACACCTTGGCCGAGCCATTCGCCCAGCGCGTGCTGACTTCCGGTCAGGACCACGCCGCCGCTGCGCCCGACTTCGCGCCTGGCCTGTGCCACACAGCGCGCCGACGTCGAGACCGCCACGCTCGCGCCCGGGGCCACCGTATCTACCACCAACGAAAGGGCTTCCGCGTCCATGAGCGTCGACCCCAGCATCCGCGGCAGCCAGAAAGACTCCGCGATCGGCGCCAACGCCCGCACCACTTCGGCCGCGTCGCGATCCTGGCGCACCGCCAGCACCACTTGCCATTGCCGGCCGCGCTCCGCCAGGAGTTGAACCAATGCCTCGATTCCCGCGGGGTTGTGCGCGGCGTCGAGCACCAGGGTAGGCTCGACCTCCACCACCTCCGCTCGACATGGCCAGTCCAACTCCGCCAGCGCCGGGACCACTTCGTCGACGTCAGCCAGACGCTTGCCGTGCGTTTGCAGCCACCACGCCGCGAAGGCGTCGTACGCCAGGGCCGCCAGCGCCGCGTTGTCCATCTGGTGGCGCCCCGGCAGCGCGAGTTCCATCTCCAGCTGCGCCAGTTTCGGCCCGGTCAGCACGCCCGCGGCATGCCAGAGCGGCCCGCGCAGTGCGTAGGATTCTACCGTCAAATCATGACCTAGCGCCTGCAGGCTCGGGGAAAGTCCGTGCTTGCGCAAAGCCGACTTCACCAGGCCCGCCTGCGCCACCACCAGCGGTCGGCCTTCGCGCGCCACCCCCGCCTTCTCCCAGGCGATCTGCGCCAGCGTGGTGCCCAGGATCGCGGTGTGGTCGTGCGAAAGGTGAGTGATCACGCTCAGCACCGGCTCGGTCGCGTTCACGGCGTCCAGCCTGCCGCCCAGGCCGACTTCCAGCACCGCGACGTCGATACCCGCGTCTCGAAACAGGCAAAGCGCCGCCGCGGTCAAGGCCTCGAACGGCGTCGGGTCGACATCCAGGCCACAGGCCCGCTGGGTCGTCAGCAATGCCTGATCCAGAGCGTCGGCGGTCACGCATGTCGCGCCGATCGCCACGCGTTCGCGCGTTTCCAGCATGTGCGGCGAGGTGTAATGGCCGACGCGCAGGCCGGCAGAACCTAGCAATTGCGAGAGCATGGCCGAAGTCGAGCCCTTGCCGTCGGTCCCCGCCACCAAGATCGAAGCGTAGGCGGCGTCTGGGCGATCCAGGCGTTGCAGCAGGGTCTGGATGCGCTGCAGCCCCAGTTCCATGCCGCGGGCGCCGAGACTGGCCAGCCACTGGTGGCCCGGACCGTCGTGCGAAATCAGCGCTTCGTTCATGTGCCCAGTCCCTCGTCGCCCATGGACGGCCACGATCCCAGCCGACCGCGCCATCGTCAAGTGCCGGGCGACAAGCAGGGCCATTCGCGCGCACGCAGCCCCTTGAACCGCGGCGCCGGGCCTTCTACAGTGCGCGCATATCCAAGCCGATGGCGACGAAAGGAAGGTGCCCCATGGCAGACGCGTTCGATTGTGCCCATTATGCCAACCAGTTGCGCGAGGCCGTGGCTTTGGCGATGCCGACTGCCGAATTCAGCGAGGAGCTGGAGGAGGACATGGCCGCGGTGACGTTCGTGCATCCGGTCCACGGCGCGACAGTGCTGCTGGTGGTCGAGGCGGCGCAGGATTCGACGCCGGCCACGTTGATGGCGGCCATCGTGATCGGCGACTGGCTGGAGGCGCAACAGACCGCGGGCGGAGCGGCGTTGCTCGCGCTCAATCCCCGGCTGATGACGTGTTCGGTGGGCGTGCTGCCGATCAACCAGGATGAACTGGCGGTGGTGCTGTGTCGGCGCATGCCCGCGGTTTCACTGCAACCGGTCGACGCAGTGGGGCTCATCGACGACATGATCTGGGAGTACGCGCAAGTCGCCGGTTGGGTCGAGCAGGCCGCGAGCGGGGCCGTGTCGCCGCCCAGTCAGCCGCCGAGTGCGCCGAGTACGCCGCGGGTCATCGGCAGCCTGGACGACCTGTAGCCGCCTCGCCGGCCAAGCACGTGGAAGCGCCTGCTTTCGCCGGACTGCCGCGACAGACGTTGACCTTTCGCCCAATTGCCGGCATCCGTCGCAACCTGCGTGCGCTTGGCCTTGCATCCAGAGCGCGAGGCGTGGACGATCTACCGATGGCGCGCTTGGCTACAACTGGGGCCCGGCGCGAAGAACTGACCTGTGACAGATGAGGATAAACCCGTGAAATACATCGCATACGTGACTGCAGAAATCGGCCTGACTACCGCGATCCCGACCTACAGCGGCGGTCTCGGCGTGCTGGCGGGCGATCATGTGAAGGCGGCGGCTGATCTGGGCCTGCCCCTGGTCGCGGTGACCCTGTTCTACAAGCAGGGCTACGGCATGCAGTCGATCGACACGTACGGTGAGCAGCACCTGGACTTTCCGCTGTGCGAGCCGGCCGACGTGCTGGAAGCGACCGGCGAGACCGTGACGATGCACTTCGAAGGCGAAAACGTGCGCATCCGCGTGTGGTTGCGCACCGTCGTCGGGCGTCATGGCCACAAGGTACCGGTGTACTTCCTGGACACGGACATCGAAGGCAACAGCCCGGTCTGGCGGCCGGTTTCGTGCATGCTTTACGGCGGCGACAACCTGAACCGTTTGCGCCAGGAAGCCATCCTCGGCCTGGGCGGCTACGAGGTCCTCAAGCACCTGGGCTATACCAACCTTTCCGCGCACTTGAACGAAGGTCACACGGCGTTCTTCGCGGCGGCCCTGTTGCGCGACGCCGGGTCTGTGGCCGAATGCCGCCAGCGCGTCCACTTCACGACCCACACGCCGGTGCCCGCGGGCTACGATCGCTTCGATCACCGGGAGGTCCAGCGCATCGTCGGCCACTACGTACCGGCCCGCGTGGCTGAACTCGGGTCGCAAGGTCCGCAGTTGAACATGGCCTGGCTGGCGGCGGCGCTGGCGGGTTCGGTCAACGGCGTGTCCAAGATCAATGCCCAGGTGGCGCAACCGCTGTTCCCCCATGGCCTTCACGTCGACGCGGTGACCAACGGCGTTCACTTCGACACTTGGGTCGCTCCCGAGATGGGCGCGCTGTACGACCAGCACCTGCCGGGCTGGCGCGACAATCCCGAGCTCTTGACCGGCATTACCACGGTGGACGGCACGCTGTTCGACACGGCACGGGCGCGGGCCAAGCGCGAACTGCTGGAGTACGCCAACGGGGCGACGCAGCTCGGCTTCGATCCGGCCATCCTGACGCTGGGTTTCGCCCGCCGCGTGGCACCTTACAAGCGCGCGACGCTGCTGTTTCGCGATCTGCCGCGGCTGTTGGAACTGGGCAAGGGCAAGATGCAAATCCTGTTCGCCGGCAAGGCCCACCAGATGGACGGCGAAGGCCGCAAGCTGGTGCGCGAACTGGTGGCGATGTCGCACCGGCTGCGTGGCGATCTGCGCGTCGGCTTCCTGACGAACTACAACATGTGGCTCGGGCACAAGCTGGCGGCGGGCGTCGACGTGTGGCTGAACAATCCGGTGCGGCCGCTCGAAGCCTGCGGAACTTCGGGGATGAAGGCGGTGCTGAACGGAGTGCCGAACCTCTCGATCCTGGACGGCTGGTGGGCAGAAGGCTGCCTCGATGGCGTCAACGGTTGGGCGATCGGGCAGGACTGGGATACGCGCGACGACGATCGCGATGCCGATGCGCTGTACACCGACCTGGAACAGCGCGTGCTGCCTCTGTATTACGGCGACAAGGTAGCCTGGCGCGACATGCAGCGGGCGGCGGTGGCGACGAGCCCGGCTTTCTCGGCGCAGCGCATGGCGCTGGAGTACGCGAACCGCTACTACGACCTGCCCGAGGAAGTGTACGCGCGCGGACCGCGGGTCGTGGGCTAGGCAACGGCTCATGCCTTCTAGGGATGACCTCTACTTCTTGCAAGCATCCTTCGAGAAGCACTGGCTCCAGTACGGTGTGCCGCAAGGGTCCTGGCAGGTTCGCGTGCCGGGATGGACGGGGCCGTCGGGCGTGTCGCAGTGGACTTCGCACGGTTCGACGGCACCCTTCTGGGCGCATGCCTCGTCCGGGCAGAAGTCCGTGCACTCGTGGATCGGCCAATTGATGAAGAATCCCGTGCCCTGGCAAGCGACGCCGAGAATCTGCGAGCAGCCGAAGTACGTCTGCTTCTGCGTGCCGTCCAGGCATTGCCACTTCGCGTCGGCCTTGTCCGCAGGTTTGCCGATTCCCGGGTTGCAGCCGCCCACCAGGCCAGTGCATGCCATCTGGGTTTCGCATGCGGCCCATTGCCCGCCCTGGCACGCCTGAAGTCCCGGGATGCGCGGCGGAATGTCGCCCTGGAAGCAACCAGCGGGTATCGTCAGGCCACATTCGACCCAGCAGCGTTTCGTCGTGCCCGCGCTGCAGGCTGCGGCGACGTCCGCGCCCGCATCGACGCTGGCTGCGATGTCGACGCTGGCGACCGCGTCCGTGCCCTGGGCGTTGTCCGCGCCCGCATCCACGCTGTCAGCGGGCGAGCCGGCATCGCTGCCCGAGTCCTGCGTCGAGGCGTCGACCGAATCCGCTGCAGTGTCGGCGATGTCACCGCCAGCATCCGTGCCGCCAGCATCCGCGACAACGTCTGCGACCGTGTCGGCGCCCACGTCCGCAGCCGTGTCCTTGTCCGCGCCGACGTCGTTGTCAAGCGCAGCGTCCTTCTCCGGCGTCGCGTCTTTCTCTGTGGTTCCGTCAACCTCTGTCGCACCGCCATCGGCGTCCGCGCCGCCGTCCTTGGCCACGGACGCGTCCAGGTTGCCGATGCAGCCACTGGATTTCGCGCAGTCCTGGTCTGCGCAGTCCGTGAAGCCGTCCTTGTCGTTGTCGAGCTTGTCGCTGCACTGCGCGAGGCTCGATTCGGCGCCCGCGGGTGTCGAAGTCTTGCTGGTGGCAGGGGTCGAGCAACCCGCGAACCAGCAGCACGTAGCGAGGAGGATCAGGCGTGTTGACATGGCAATCTCCAGTGGGACGGTCATCCTCAAGCCCGCAGCCGCGCTCGTCAAGTTGGTGCACGTTCGGCCTTTCGGGCCGCCAAGCCGTCGACACGTCGGGCAATGCCAAGCCGGGCTTGCGCTGCGTACCCCCGCCAAGCACCATCCGAGGCTGCCGCACCCGGAGGTTCGTCATGCGCTTCAGCCGCTACGTTTGCGTTTTCAGCCTGATGCTCGGCAGTTGCGAGACGAAGTCCGGCCCCGCCGGGTTCCTCGCAGCCCCGGACGTCAGCACCGACACTGGCACATCGTGCGACAAGCAGTTCGACTGTACGCTCGCCCAGGTCTGCGCCGCCGGCAAGTGCGGACCGATCTTCCCGCGCAAGTACACGGTAACGCTTGAGAAAGCCAGCGTCTCGGGCTACGATTCGAGCGGCAAGGGCTGGGACGAGAACTGCGTCAGTTCCACAGACACGACGCCGCCCTGCCCACCCGATCCGGTCGCGCGGATGCTGGTCGACGGCAAGGTCGTGTGCGAAACTTCCGTCACGATGGATAGTTACGAAGCGGCGTGGAACAAGGTCTGCACCGTGGACCTCAGTGCCAAGAGCGAGATCAGCTTCCAGGTGGTCGACCGGGACGGCAGCAAGGATTCCGACGACAAATTGCAGAAGGACCTGACCGGGGCCGACCTTGCCTCCGACCTGCGCAACAGTCAGGGCAAGTACTTGGACTCCTACTTCTCGCTGTGGGTCACGTTCGCCGCGCAGTGACGACCCTGGTCATTTCACGATTGCATCCGACTGTGTAGCGTCCGCGGGCTCCATCACGTCCGCCGCGTCGCCGCTTGTCGTAGCGTCCCCGGGCAGTTCCACCGCGTCGGCCACGTCAGCGTCTGTCTGGGTGGCGTCTGTCTGAAAGGCGTCTGTGCCCAGCGAGCAGAACCCGTCGTACTGCGCCACGATGAACGCGTCGCTGCTGGCCGCCAGTCCATACAGATCGCTGGCCTCCAGGTGCACGCGCAACTTACGCCCGTTGATCTTGCACGGTTCCTTCACGAACGACGGCATGCCGGTGTAGGTGAACCAGGGGCCACAGGTCGGGTTCATCGTGTGCGTGATCTCGACCTTGCCGGGTTTGACCAACTCGCCCGTTTCCACGTCGAACATCTGCACCACCATGCGCAACTTCACCGGCCACAGGTTGCTGGCCTGCACGCTGACCCAGATGTGCTGGCCGCCTTGAGGTCCCGAGATGACCTTGGCTTGGACCGCGCCACTGGCCCAGTCGACGAACGTCTGGCCATCCGCGTCACTGCCGCCGACCAGCACCTTGGGCACGCCGTTGCCCGCTGGCTTGGGCGGTTCGAGACAGTCCAGTCCGGCGGTGTCCAGGCCGATGTCGGACCAGTCTGGCGTGCGTACGTCGGGAGTGGCCACGCTTGCTGAGAAGCAAGCCGCCAGACCGATCGCGCACAGCGCCACGACCGCGAGCATCGGCATCTGGCGCAAGGCTTGGCGATCCATGGCACACCGCACGAGGTGGGAACGAAGCGCCCGGCGAACCACGCTGAGTCCGCGCGAGCTCGGGCAATATAGCAGACGGCTAGGCGACCTGCACTGCGGGTGTACCGGGGTGGCTGGGCGGCTACGTTCGGGCTACAATGCCGCGCACGACTGCAGGCGTGGCGGTTGCGTTCACGCCCCTGCTCCCACACGACACCTTGAACTCGCACGAAAGTGAGGCGCGGCGCATGCCCATCTACGACCGGCTCTCAGACCTCATCGGCCACACGCCCATCTTGCGCCTCAATCGCCTCGCGCCCGCGGGTGTGGAACTGTTGGCCAAGGCCGAGTTCATGAATCCCGGCGGCAGCATCAAGGACCGGCCGGTGCGCGAGATCCTCGACGCCGCCGAAGCGCGGGGCGAATTGCACCCAGGCGCCGTGCTGATCGAGGCGACTTCAGGCAATACCGGCATTTCGCTGGCGATGTTGTGCGCCGAACGAGGCTACGCGTGCATCGTCGTGCTGCCCGAGGACATGAGCCTGGAAAGGCGCAGGATCCTGCGGGCCTATGGAGCGCGCGTGGAACTGACGCCCAAGGAGGCGGGCATGATCGGAGCGGTGGCGCGCGCCCGCGAGTTGTTCCAGGGCATGGGCAAGGGCCAGGCGTTCATGACCCGCCAGTTCGAGAACGCTGACAATACCTTGGCCCACGAGAAGCACACCGCGCAGGAGATCCTGAACGATTGCGAGGGTAAGCTCGATATCCTGGTGGCGGGGGTCGGCACCGGTGGCACGCTCACGGGCACGGCGCGGTCGCTCAAGCGGCAGTTGCCCCAGCTGCGGGTGGTCGCGGTCGAGCCGCAAAAGGCCCAAGCATTCGGAGGCCTGCCGTTCCAGCCGCATTCGATCCAAGGTATCGGCGCGGGCTTCGTCCCCGAACTGGTCGATCGCAAACTGATCGACGCGGTGGTGGCCGTGCACGACGACGACGCGCTGCAGATGGCGGCTCGCCTGGCCCAGTCGTTCGGTCTGCTGGTCGGCCCGTCGAGCGGCGCCAACCTCTGGGCTGCACTGCAGGAAGCCGGCAAGGCGCCGGGTGCGCGGATCCTGACGTTCCTGTGCGACTCCGGCGAGCGCTACCTGGCATGAATCGCCCGCGTCCCTGCCCCGTTGTGCACTGCAACGCCCTCGCGTAGGTGCCGGAGTCCCTGATGTTTCGTTCCTTCGAGAGTCTGCGCTGGGTCCGAGTGGCGCTGTTTTGCCTGATGGTCGCAGTACCGCGTCTGGCGCAGGCCGGTTGCGCGAACTCGCCGTTGCATTGGAGCAAGACCAACGTCGCCGAGAATGATCAAGCAGTGGAGCATGTTACATTGCGCGCCCATGCCAGCAACGGTCTGGACACGTTCATCCGGTTCTCGATGGCCAACGCAGGCTTCAAGCACGGCGAACTGACCGTGACGTTCAAGCAGGAGGCGCCGGGCGGCAGCTTCTACGCCAAGGAGACCTTCAAGCGCGGCGAGTACAAGGTCGCGGCCGATCACTTCGGCCTGAAGGCGGGCAAGCACAGCCTGGACGTGCAAAATGGCGTGCTGCAAGGACAAATGGCGTTCCCCAACGGCGTGCAGGCGTCGTTTTCGCTCACCAGCTCGGTGGGCACGATGACGGCGGCGGATCGCAGCGGTTCGGGGTACATCTTCCGCGAAGCGCTGGTGCCGATGGGCAAATTGACGGTCAACGCGGGCGATGCCTCGGGGCGCACGCTGGTCGGGCACGTCGCCACCGGCTTCGCGATGCACGACGCTTCGACCGCGACGGCGCACCGGGTCTATGATCGCGCCGTGCAGGTACATCATCTGAATGCAGGTAGTTACGTGCTGGTGGACTACATCGTGACGACCGAGGAGCGTGGCCGCCGTCCGCTCGGCTTCCTGGTCGTGGCCGGCAAGGGCAAGACGTTCGCGGGCGAAGTCGGCAAGGAAGTCCGCGACAACGAAAAGACCGACGAGAGGGTGGACTACCGCGTGCCGTGGCAGGTTTCGGTGCTGGCCAAACGCGGCGAGTCGCGGGCCGCGGTGCGGCTGGTGGCGGACAAGCAGGTCGAGCGCGAGGACGATCTGGCGGACCTCGGCTACCTGGCGCGCAAGGCGGTGGGCACGCTGATGCACCCGATCACGTACACGCTCAAGGGCCAGGCGACGGTGGAAGTGCAGTCGGGAACGGTCGATCCGCCGCTGACTTGGGATACGTCGGTGCGCTACAAATACGCCCAGGTGCGCGAGTAGATGGGCCGGCTGAGCACGACGGTCGACCCGGCGCTCTACCACCGCGAGGATCGGCCGCACGACCCGCGTCTGGCCGTGCAATTCATGGGAACGGCTGGGTTTCGTGTGGTCTCGCAGGGTAAGCACGTCTGGCTCGATCCGCACCTGTCGCGGCATTCGCTGAGAGAATTGCTGTTCGGCAAGATCGCCCCGAAGCCCGAGCAGGTCGCGGCCGAAGTCGATATCGCCCATGCCGTCGCGGTCGGTCACACGCACTTCGATCATGCACTGGATGCCCCGGAAATCGCGCGCTTGCACGACGCGCCGGTGTACGGTTCGACGGACACCCTGCATTGGTGTCGGGGCCACGGCGTGCCCGAGCGGCTGCTGCACGAGCTCCGCGGCGAAGGTGAAACCCATTCGATCGGCGAACTTACGCTGCGGGCGGTGAAGTCCGAGCACAGTCCGTTCCTGGCCGGGCGGGTGCCGTTTTCCGGGCGGATCGAGTCGACCCTGACCGGGCCGGCGCCGATGAGCGCGTGGAAGGTCGGGCCGGTGTTCGGCTTGCACCTGTCGAGCGCGGCGGGCAGCGTCTACCACGTCGGCAGTGCGGCGCTGGTCGAGGCGGAACTCACGGGGATCCAAGCGGATGTGGTGCTGTGCTGCACGATCGGCCGGCATGCGACGCCGCGCTTCACCCACCGGGTGATCGACGCACTGAAGCCCAAGGTGTTGATTCCGTGCCATTGGGACCAGTTCTGGCGCCCCCTGGACGCCGCGGTACGGCAGATTCCCGGCAATGATCTCGTGGGTTTCCTGCGCGAAGTGGCGAGCCATCCGCACGCTCCGGAAGTGCGCGTGCTGCCGTTGCGGGGTTGGACGACGCTGGCGTAGGTCATTCCCGCCACAGCCCACCTGCGTTACCCTGGCCCGCCCATGCTGAAACCCGTGCCCAACCGCTGGAACCTGCCGAACCTGGGCCTGGGTCTCGGCCTGCGCGGGCCGCACATCCGCCACATTCTCGAACAGTTGCCGCCGGTCGATTGGTTCGAGGTCATCACCGACAACCACCTGATCCACCAGGGTTGGCTGCGCGGCGTGCTGGAGCGGTTGCGCGAGCGCTATCCGGTGGTGCTGCACGGCGTGACGCTGAACATCGGCTCGACGCAGCCCTTGGACCTGGACTACCTGCGCCAGATCAAGACCTTGGCCCGCGAGATCGAGGCGCCGTGGGTCAGCGACCACATCTGCTGGACCGGCGTAGACGGCGTGCAGACCCACGACCTGCTGCCGGTGCCGTATTCCGAGGCGATGCTGGCGTGGCTGGTGCAGCGCGTGCGCCAGGTGCAAGACGTGCTGGAGCGACCGTTGGTGCTGGAGAATCCTTCCAGTTACTTGCAGTTCCGGCAAACGACGCTGCCCGAGTGGGAGTTCGTGCGCCGGCTGTGCGACGAGGCGGACTGCGGCCTGCTGCTCGACGTGAACAACGTGTACGTGGCGTCGGTGAATCACGGTTTCGATCCGCAGGCGTATCTCGAGGCGATGCCGTGGGACCGCGTGGTCCAGTTCCATCTCGCGGGCCATGCGACGCGGGCGACGCACTTGTTCGACAGTCACGTCGGCGCGGTGAGCGAGCCGGTGTGGGCGCTGTATCGCGAGGCGTGGCGGCGCACGGGCGGACGGGCGACGCTGTATGAGTGGGACGAGGAGATTCCGAGTTTCGAGGAGTTGCACGCGGAGGCGAGCAAGGCGATCGCGCGAGTCGCGGACTTGGCGGCGGGTGCGGGCTCGGGTTCGGGTTCGGGCTCGGGTTCGGGTTCGGGCTCGGGCTCGGGGACGGGGACGGGTTCGGGTTCGGGCATAGGTTTCGTTCCGGCACCGGTTCCGGCCACGGCCACGGCCACGGTTCCGGTTCCGGTTCCGGCTCAGGGCAGGGACGTCCGCTCCCTGCGGTCGCTACACGCCCTGCCCGTTTTCGAGGAATCGAAGCTATCCGCTTCTCAGCCCTCGAAAACGGTTCCGGCTCCGGTTCCTGCCACGGCTCCCAGGGAAATCACCCAGCTATTCCAATGGATGCAAACCGAAATCGTCGCTGGCCCAGGCGCCTCCGGCATCCCCGCCGAAGCGCACATCCTGGCCAACGAGCGCATGACCGCGGACCAGCGCGTGGACATCCACCGTCAGATGTACGTCGCGCGCACCGACGCGGCCCTGCGCACCGACTTCCCGCACACCGCGAGGCTGTCGGGCGAACATTTCGACGAGTTGCTGGCGACCTACCGGCATAGCCACCGATCCACTTCCTATGCCTTGGAATTGTACGGTAAGTCCTTCGCCCTCCACATCGCCGAGCACGTGACCAAACCGACCTGGGCAGCCGATCTGGCGCAACTCGAGTGGCTGTCCGTGCAGGCCTGGCTCGCCCCGCAGGCTCCCGCCCTGGATCTTCAAGCCTTGTCCGTCATTGCCCCCGAGGATCACCACCGCCTGGTGCTGAACTTCGCGCCCTCGCTGCAGATTGCCCGGCTGTCGCATCACGCCTGGCAGTTCCTGCACGATCTTCCGCTCGAGCGACGCAATCGCCAGCGAGACGTCGCGGTGTGGGCCTTCGACGGCACGCACAAGATGCGGCTGCTCACCTCAGAAGAGTCCTTGCTGATCCGGTTGTTGCAGGCCGGCCTGCCGCTGGGTCGAGCCGTGAGCGACGCGGGCGTGTCGTCGAGCCGAGCACCACGCCACATCGCCCGCGACATCGGCACCTGGTTCCAAGACTGGGCCCAAGATGGCCTCGTCACCGGCGTCACGTTGGCACCGCCATGACGGCGCGCGCACTGCAACCGACGACAGCGAACATCCAGGCCTGCGCGGCGGCCCTGCGTCGTGGCGAACTGGTTGCGATGCCTACGGAAACGGTCTACGGCCTGGCCGGGCTGGCGCTGAATCCCGAGGCATTGGCGCGCATCTTCGCGACCAAGGACAGGCCGACGTTTGACCCGCTCATCGTCCATGTCGCGCTCGACCTCAGCGTGCCCCGCCTGGCGCAACTCGCTGATCTGGTGGATATCGCCCAGCTTTCGCCGCATGCCCAAATGCTGACCGAACGCTTGCTGCAGGCCTTCTGGCCCGGGCCCCTGACGCTGGTGCTGCCCCGGACCGACGCGGTCCCCGACCTGGCGACGAGCGGGCTGCCGACCGTGGCGGTGCGGATGCCCCGTCATCCCGTGGCTTTGGCGCTGCTCGCCGCGGTTGGCGTGCCCCTTGCCGCGCCGAGCGCCAATCGCTTCGGCCGCATCAGCCCGACGTCGGCGCAGGACGTGCTGGCCGAATTGGGCGATCGTCTGGATCTCGTGCTGGACGGCGGGCCTTGCGCTATCGGCGTGGAGTCGACCGTGCTGGCGATGGAACTAGATGGAACGATGCGGCTTCTGCGTCCAGGCGGGGTCGCGCACGCCGAGATCGAACGGGTGGCGGAGCAAGCTGTCCTGGCGGCAGGTACGGGACCGATCGCGGCGCCGGGGATGTTGGCCAGCCACTACGCCCCGCGCAAACCTCTGAGAATGCTACCCGTTTCCGTCAATCAGTTGGACTCTTCGACCTGGCGGCAGGCGGGGGTGCCAGCCCAGGTGCAGCACATCGGTCTGTTGGTGATGGCCGGCGATCCGGACCAGGCGGCGGATCGGTTGGCGCAGCTGGCCAACGTGCGAGTGGAAGCGGTGGCACTCAGCTCTGCAGGCGATCCTTCTGAAATCGCAAGGTATCTGTTCTCCGGGCTGCGCGCGCTCGACGCTTCCGAGGCACAGTTTCTGGTGGCGGAACCGTGCCCGAGCGAGACCGGCCTGTGGCATGCGATCGCGGATCGGCTGCGGCGAGCCAGTCACGATTCACGCTGAAGGTCAGGCGCGCTGGAACGGCAGCAAGCGCGGAAATCGCTCGATCATGCGCACTTCGCTGGCCATCGGCAGGTCGAGCTCGCGCCAGACTCCCGCCACGCGCACCGACACGCCGCGCCCGGGCTGCACCCGCAAGGCCGTGCCTTCCGGCTGTGAACCCTCGATGCTTGCGAGCGAATCGCGCAATGTCGGCGTGGCGTGGGCGGCGACATGGGTGCGAAGCAGCGTCACCGTCTCGATGTCGCGCGGACCCTGGACCTGCCCGGCCACGCGCACGAAACTGCCGTCCGCCAGCACGATCACCGCATCGACCTGTTGTGTTTCCGCCAGTTGTGCGCGGGCCGGGTGCAGCGTGCGCAGATCCGCCAGCAGCGCGCGGGCTTGGCGCAGGGACTCTGGGCAATCGAACCGACACGGCAGGTGGCGCAGCGGCGTGTACAAGGCCTGCGTCGCCGGGCCGCCCAGCGTGTCGAGCAGCGCGTCGTGGCGAACCGTCCGCAAGTGGGCACGCAGCAAGGCGATCGCGTTGTCGGCCACGCGCGAGGTGTGCATGACTTCGGCATGGGCGTCACAGAACGCCTCGACACAGCAGGCCGGATAGCCGTAGGCCGCGCCGAGCCGTCGGTGGATGGCCAGCGCAGCTTCCAGATCGTCTACGAATTCATTCGATTGACTCGGCACCGCGCGGGTCAGGTTGCCCAGTTCGTCGCGCAGGCAGGCTTGGGCGACATCGGGCTCGCGCGCCACGACAACCAAGCGTTCTGCACTGGGATTGTCGCCATCGACCAGCCGCATCGTGCCACCCACCACCATGTCCAGGTGAATCGGCGAGACGGCGACGCTGTAGCCCAGGGGTTCGAACAGGGCACGAAACCTGGGCAGGTCTACGTCCGACAGGCTCAGACGCCAGGCCTTGCGCAAGCCCAACAGCAGGCCCCGGGCCTCCGCACAGGTCGGATCGAAGGCGAGGCGGTGGCTCGGCTCGGGCGGCGGCGGCGGCGGCGGCTCGGTCCAGCCGCGGAAGGCTTGCCCTGCGAGTTCAAGCGCTTGCACCAGGCTCGGCGCCACGCCCGGGCAAAGCTGTCGCTGCGGGCAGTCGGCGCACACCGCCACGTGGTCGATGCCCAACACCTTGATCTGACTCGCAGGCACCGGCTCGATCGCCACCGCGGGCAGATCCAGGCACGCCGGCCACAGCGTCGAGCGCAGGAGTTGCAGCCCCGCCAACGGCTTGCGCGGCCAATAGGCCGTCACCTCGTCCAAGCGCGGAGCGTAGTCGGGAAGCCATGGCAGAATCAGGAGTTGCGTATCAGGCCTGGCGTGTTCGGCCAGGTCGCTCAGATCGGCCAGCGCCGCGACTGCCAGCCGATGCAAGCGCCAGCGCACCTGGACACGCAACTCCGACGCCGCGGCATGGCCCATCGCGTCATACAGTTGCGTCACTTCCTCGTCGCTGCCCGCCTGCAATCGCGCCGCCAGGAGCGTCGGCGATCGCACCGTCCAGGCCACCGTCGCGACGCCCGCCTGCGCCAGCCGGTGCAGGTCGCGCGGCGCCGCCGTTCCCGCATGCACGATCAAATCACCAGCCTGGTCCAAGACTTCGCGCGCATCGGCAAGTCGGGCCAGCGCCGGCAGCAGCGTTTCGATCGCGGTGGCCTGGGCCAGCACGGCCAGATCGGCGTCCGGCTGTTGCGCGAGCCAAGCGTGGATTTCCGCGGCAGTGGCACGCACCAGCGCTTCGGCCGGAATCGAGCAGACCGATCGGTGGGCGTGGCGGGGCTGGGCAGGCGTGACCAAGCCCATCTTGCCGATGCCAATCACCGCGCGCGCGACCAGTTGCGGGCCGGGAAGCCGCGGCTCGCCGGTGGTGGCTGCGTCGAAAGCACGTAGCTGGCCCGGCGGTTGCGCAACTCGTCGGTGTTGTCCGGCGTCGCGACCTTGGGCACGGTCTCGCCGAAGCCTTGGAACAGGATGCCGGCAGTCACGGCCTTCTTGGCGAACCACTGCGCGATGGCCTGGGCGCGCTTGCGGGAAAGCTCGAGGTTGTCCGCGGGGTTGCCGACCGTGTCCGTGTAGCCGCCGATGTACAGCGAGACTTGCAGCACGCCCTGTACCTTCTTGAGGTTGCTCAGGATCTCACCGAGCGGCGCCAGCAGCTTGCCTTCCTCGCTAGGACGGATGTCCCACTTGCCGGACTCGAACACCACGTCCTCGTGCGGGATGTCCACGAAGGTCACGGACTCGATGCCGTTCCAGAAGCCCGCGGGATCGTGGGCCCGCAGCGAAAAGCGCCCCATCACCTCGGTGGCGGTCTGCTTCCACGGCACCACGATCGGCGTGCCGGCCGCTTCCCCGTGCAAGGCCAGGACCACGTTGTCGATCGGCTTGCCGTCGTCGCCGTACACGTCGAGCTCGATCTTGCCGGCGGCCTCATTCAACCTCAGGGTAATCTGGCGCTTTTCCTCGTCGACATCGGCGGCCTTGAGCTCGATGCGCGGGGGCTCGCCGACCTTGGTCTCGAATTCGAGCTCGAAGCCCTGGAAGCTCTCCTTGCCCGACTTGCCCGAAACCGTGCATTTGTACTGGAAAACGCCCTTGCCCTGGGGCACGACGATGCGCTTCTCGGCGCCCGGTTTCAGGCCGCCGGCTTGCAGCGAGACCTTCTGGCCGTCCGAACGCGTGCAGTCGAACTTCACGGCCTGGAACGGTCGAGACGGGCGCAAGCTGATGAACGGCTTGGCTTTCGAGAACTGCGCGGTGCCTTGGAGGCCAAAGCCGAGGTCGTCGGCCGAGACCTGAGCGTGAGCGAGCGTGGGCAGCAGGAACAGCAGCGTGGCGAGCAGGCGGACGATCACGGCGGCCTCCAATTTGGCAGAAGCGCAGGGTAGCACAGACCGACGCGGCGGGGCGAGATGCGCCTCGAACCAGGCCGGGAAGCAGTTCGTCTCACCCTGAAACAACCGCCCGCGTGGCGGCAAGGTCCGGCATGAGCTACCCTAGCCGACCATGATTTCGCCCCGACGCAACGCTTGGCCCCACCTCGTATTCACCATCGCCATGGCGCTCGCGACGGCCTGCTCGTCCGAGCCCAAGCCTGTCGTCGCGACCGTAGCTGACGTGGCCGGCCACGACATCGTGTTCGGCATGCCCACCGACATGGCCAACGGCAAGCCCGATCTCGGCATTGCCAACGACGTCAGCGCGGTGGACGACGCCCTGGGCGGCAACGAAGCGGACGGCGACGCCACCGAAGTGGGCACTGACAGTTCTGCGACTGGCGCCTGCCCGAGCCCGGGCGGCAGTGGTTGCGCATGCCAGGAAGGCAGCGAATGCGACATCGGCCTGTGCTTGCCTACACCCGAGGGCCAGCGCTGCGCCACGCCGTGCACGCAAACCTGCTCCACCGGGTACAAATGCGCCGCCGTCAGTGCTCCGAACGGCGACCTGGTCAGCGTGTGCGTGACCCGTTGGGGTGTGCTGTGCAATCCGTGTAGCCAGACCAGCGAGTGCGCGACCGTGCTGGCCAAGGACGCCCTGTGCGTCGATCGCGGCGCGGCGGGTCACTTCTGCGGCGCGGCATGCCAGGACGACGGCGACTGCCCAAGCAGTGACGCGTGCCAGGAAGCCACCAGCGTCGAGGGCAAGACCGCCAAACAATGCATGCCGGCGATCGCCGACGGCAATGTGGGCGAGTGCACGTGTTCCACCGCGGCGATCGGCGCGCAGTTGCAGACCAGTTGCCACCTGGACGTCAAGGACGCATCCGGCCAGGTGATCGGCGTGTGCAAGGGCGTGCGCTTCTGCGACGGTTCGGGGCTGACCGCATGCAGTGCCTCGGCCGCCGCGAGCGAGACCTGCAACGGCGAGGACGACGACTGCGACGGCCAGACCGACGAAGCCGCATGCGACGACGGCAGCCCGTGTACGCAAGACGTGTGTGACGCCAAGGGCCAGGCCTGCAACCACCTGCCCTCGCCAGGCGCGTGCGATGCGGACAGCAACGCCTGCACGGTGGGGGACACCTGCGAGGAAGGCAAGTGTACGGCAGGAAAGGTGAAGTTTTGCGACGACGGCAATCCGTGCACGGTGGACGCATGCAACCCGGCGAGCGGCTGCACCAGTACGCTGGACGACGGCGCGCCGTGCAATGACGAGGACGGCTGCACCTTGGGCGACGTGTGCAAGGCCGGCGCGTGCCAGCCGGGCATCAACAAGGTGTGCGGCGGCGGCGGGGCGTGCGTGATCGCTGCGTGCCAGGCGAGCACCGGCCAGTGCGCGTTGACCAATGCCGCGACCGCAACCGGCTGTGACGACGGCAGCGCATGCACCGCGAGCGACGCTTGCGCCGGCAGCCAGTGCCTCGGCAAGGCCATCGAATGCGACGACGGCAACCCCTGTACGCTGGACGGTTGCGCCGCGGCAATGGGGTGTACGCACGCAGCCTCGACGGCACCTTGCGACGATGGCAACGCCTGCACCGACGGGGACAAATGCCAGGGTGGCGCCTGCGCGGGCACGGTCAAGGACGCCAAGGCCTGTGACGACGGTAGCGTATGTACCACGGATGCTTGCGATCCGATCGCCGGCTGCGGTCACGGCGCCAACGTGTCCGTGTGCGACGACGGCAACCTGTGCACGAACGGCGACGCCTGCAAGGACAAGCTGTGCGTGCCGGGGACCAACACCTGCGGCTGCACGGTCACGGCCGACTGCGCCAAGGAAGAGGATGCAAACTTGTGCAATGGCGTGCTGTTCTGCGACAAGAGCGTGTTGCCGTACAAGTGCAAGGTGAACCCAGCCACCGTCGTGGTCTGCGACGTCACGATAGACACCGCCTGCGCGAACAACCTGTGCGCCGCGGCGACCGGCAAATGTGCGCTCAAATCCCAAGCGGACGGCAAGGCTTGCGACGCCGACGGCAGCGTGTGCACGATTGGCGACGCCTGCAAGGCTGGCATGTGCGCGGCCGGCGCTGCACTGCTGTGTGACGACAAGAACGCTTGTACTAGCGAGGCTTGTGACGCCAAGGTGGGCTGTACGCAAACGGCCAACTCGGCGGCCTGCGACGACGGCAACGCCTGCACGGTGGGCGACGTCTGCAACGCCAAGCTGTGCGCGCCGGGACCGACCAAGGTGTGCAACGATGGCCAGGACTGCACCGTCGACAGCTGTAACTCCAAGACCGGCGCGTGCTTGAACGACGGCACGGCCAAGAACGGCCAGGCCTGCGACGCCGACGGCAGCATCTGCACGGGCGGGGACGCGTGCTCGGGCGGCGCTTGCGTGGCAGGCCCCCAGGCGTCGTGCAATGACAACAACCCTTGCACGACGGATAGTTGCGACAAGGCCAAGGGCTGCGTGCACGCGACGGTGGCGGATCAGACGGCGTGCGGGACCGGGCTGTGGTGCATCGCCGCGGTGTGCAAGAAGAAACCGGTGTGCGGCGACAACATCTTGGATCCGGGCGAGCAATGCGACGATGGCAACACGGTGACGGGCGACGGCTGCAGCGCGACCTGTCTGGTGGAAAAACCGCCGGTGCCGCTGCCGGGTGAGCTGCTGATCACTGAATTCATGGCGGATCCGGCCAACACCCAGGACGAGTGGGTGGAGCTGTACAACGCGACTGACAAGCCGCTGCTGCTGGAGGGTCTGTTGTTCGGCGACGCGCAAGCCTACGTGAAGTTGACGAAGCCGGGCGGGTGGGTGATGCAGCCGAAGACCTACGTGCTGATTGCCGCGTTGACGAAGTTGGGCAAGACCGGACCGACGCCGGACTTCAGCTACGGGTATCAGCAGAATTTCATCCAGTTCTCGAACAGCACCGATCTGGTTTGTGTCAGCACGGATACGCAGTGCGCAACTGGTCCGATCGCCAAGCTGACCTACAGCACCAGTTCGAACGGCTGGAAGAAGGTGACCAACGCGCACACGTTCAGCTTGAACCCCGCGAAGTTGGACCAGGCGTCGATGGTGCAGGGGGCGAATTGGTGCCTGGGCTCGACGCTGTTCGGAACCGCGGGTGACTTCGGCACGCCTGGCAAAGCCAACGATTCCTGTCCGTAACCTCTCGAAAGCCTTGGCTACACCCGGCGCGGCGCAATGTGCAGTTCCGCCCACTGCTTGTCGTCGACCACACTGGGCGAATCGCTCATCAAGTCCGTGGCCTTCTGCGTCTTCGGGAAGGCGATGACGTCGCGCAGGCTTTCCGAACCGGTCAGCAGCATCAGCATGCGGTCCAAGCCCAGCGCGATGCCTCCGTGCGGCGGCGTGCCGTACTTCAAGGCCTCCAGGAAGAAGCCGAACTTCTGGGTCGCCTCCTCCGCGGTCAACCCGAGCAGTTCGAAGACCTTGGCTTGCACGTCGCTGCGGTGGATGCGGATCGAGCCGCCGCCCAGCTCGGTGCCATTGACCACGAGATCGTACGCCTGGGCCAGCACGGAGCCGGGATCGCCGTCCAGCCGGTCGAAGTGATCGGTGCGCGGGCTGGTGAAGGGGTGGTGCATCGCGTACCAACGCTTGTCGCCGTCGTCGAACTCGAACATCGGGAAGTCGGTCACCCACAGGAATGCCCACTTGGCCTTGTCGAGGAGGCCCATGCGCTCGCCCGCCACCAACCGCAGCCGGGCCAAAGACGCGTTCACCGTCGAAGGCTTGTCCGCCACGAACAGGATCAAGCCGCCTTCCTTGGCGCCCATGTGGGCATTCAACTGGTTGCGCAGGTCCTCGGACACGCCCTTGCTGACCGGTCCCGACCACTCGCCGTTGCCCGCCACGCGCGCCCACGCTACGCCCTTGGCTCCGTGCGCCGCCGCCTCCTGGGGCAGCGTGGTGTCCAAGTCCTTGCGGGTGAACGCGGATCCGTCGGGCAGGTACAAGGCCTTGACGATGCCGCCGCGCGCCAGCACGTCGACGAACACGCGGAACTCGACCTTGTCGCGCAAGATCTCGGTAAGGTCCGAAAGCGGCAGGTCGAAGCGCAGGTCCGGCTTGTCGCAGCCGTACTTGTCCATCGCTTCGGCAAACGCCATGCGCCGCAACGGCAGGGGAACCGCCACGCCGAGCATCTGCTGCCACACCTGCGCAACGTAGCCTTCGAGAATCGCGTAGATATCGTTCGGGCACACGAACGACATCTCCAGATCGAGCTGGGTGAACTCGGGCTGGCGATCGGCGCGCAAGTCCTCGTCGCGAAAGCAGCGGCAGATCTGCATGTAGCGGTCCATGCCGCTGACCATGAACAATTGTTTGAAGGTCTGCGGCGACTGCGGAAGCGCATAGAAGCTGCCCGGATGCACGCGGCTCGGCACCAGGTAGTCGCGCGCGCCTTCCGGCGTGGACTTCATCAGGATCGGCGTCTCCAGCTCGAGAAAGCCCTCCTGCTCGGTGAAGTACTTGCGGGTCATCTGCATGACCTTGGAACGCATCACGAAGTTCTTGTTCAACTCCGGGCGGCGCAGGTCGAGGTAGCGGTAAGTGAGCCGGGTGTTCTCGTTGGTCTCGATGCCGTCCTTGATCTCGAAGGGCGGCGTCTCGGCCTGCGCGAGCACTTCGATCTGCTCCACCGCGATCTCGATCTCGCCCGTGGGAATCTTGGGATTGACGTTGCCGCCGCGCGAGATGACCTTGCCACGCGCGGCGATGACCCACTCGCTGCGAACGCTGTCGGCGATGCGGTGCACGTCGGTCGCGGCACCGGACTCGCCGGAGGGATTGGGCTCGCAGCGCAACTGCACGATACCGGTACGATCGCGGACGTCGAGGAAGATGACGCCGCCATGATCGCGGAAGCTTTGCACCCAGCCGAAGACGACGGCCTCGGAACCGACGTCGGGGGCGCGGAACTGGCCGTTGTGCTTGGTACGCTTGAGGTCGGTGATGAAGCGGGACATGGGCGGATTCCTCGATTCGGTGGCAGAGCCGGGTGCGCAGCTTGCGCGGGGTGCGAATGGTACGGTCGCGCTGGGGCGCGGGCAAGCGCCGGGGCCGTTCGCGCAAAAGCCTGACGCCACCCGCTCGCGATGCTACGCTCGCTTTTCCCCGGAGGTGCCATGCCCCTGCGCTTTTCGCTCCGTCCCTTACTCGCCGCCACGCTTGCCTGCACGATCGCCCTGCCTGCGCTCGCCGCCCGGCCCAAGAAGCCCACTGCACCACCCGCCGCTGAGGCCGAGAAGCCTTGGCCGCTGCCGCCGCAACTCGTCATCGAGCGCTTCACCCTGAGCAACGGCATGCGCGTCGTGGTCCAGACCGACCGCAAGGCGCCGCTGGTCGCCGTGGGCATCATGGTCGACGTCGGCGCGCGGGACGAGGAGCAAAACCTCACGGGTCTTGCGCACTTCTTCGAGCACATGATGTTCCAGGGCAGCGAGCACGCCGGCAAGATGGAGCACTTCCACGCGCTGGAATCGGCAGGCGCCGAGCTGAACGCCAACACGTCGACCGATCGGACCTGGTACTACGAAGTGGTGCCCAAGCCCGCGCTCGAACTCGCACTTTGGCTGGAGGCGGACCGATTCGCGCACTTGAAGATCGATGCCGTCAATGTCGACAACCAGCGCCAGGCCGTGCTCGAGGAACGCCGCGAGCGGCTGGAAAACCGCCCTTACGCCGAGGCGATGCTGACGCTGCAGCGCTTGGTGTTCGCGATCCCGGCCTTGCAGCATCCGACCATTGGCGAGGCCGAGGACGTCCAGAAGGCGCCGCTCGAAGCTTTCCGCGCGTTCTGGCAGCGATGGTATACGCCTAACAACGCGGTGTTGGTGCTGGTCGGCGATCTCGATGGCAACGAAGCTCGCCAACTGGCGGAAAAATACCTGGGCAAGGTCGCCCGACGCGCGGAACCGCAGCACCCGAACTTCGATCAGCCGCCGCCCCAGGCCCACAGCTATGCGGCGCACGAGGAGAAGTTGGGCAAGACGCCGGCGTTCCACCTCGCCTGGCGCGTTCCGGCGGCTCCCGATCCTGACAGTTACGCGCTGGACTTGCTGGCCGAAGTGCTGGGCGGCGGTGAAGCGAGCCGGCTCGAGAAGAAACTGACCCGCGACAAGGCGTTGGCGACGAGCTATGAAGTCGGCGGCTTCGATCGGCGCGGCGAGGACGTGTTCGACGTCAACGTGGAGATGGCGACCCCGGGCCTGGCGGCGCTGGCCGAAGCCAAACGTCGGGTGCGCGAGGAGATCCAGGACATTGCCCTGCGCGGCGTGAGTGCGGACGAACTGCGGCGAGCCAAGGTTGCGTTCGAAGCGGCGTACGTATTCGGCAGCCAGTCCGCGGGCCGGAAGGCGGAACTGCTGGCCCAGTACGAGCTGTACTTCGGCGACGCGGGCAAGCTGCAAGAAGTCCTGCCGAAATACCGCAAGGTGACGACGCGCGACCTGCAGCGCGTGGCCGCCAACCTGCTGACGTGGACCCGCGAAGTCGAGTTGGACGTGCTGCCGACCGGCATGGCGAAACCGCGCGACGCAGGGGCCAAACCGGACTACGTGAGCAAGTTCGAGAAAGCGTTGGCCAAGCAGGCGGCGGTTCCCATTCCGGTCCCGGTTCCGGTTCCGGCTCCGGTCCCGGCTCCGGCTCCCGTCCCGGCTCCGGCTCCGGCTCCGGCTCCGGGCCCGGGCCCGGGTTCGGGCTCGGGTTCGGGCTCGGGTTCGGGTTCGGGCGTGAGGTTAGCTCCGACGGCAGGGCCGGCCGCGGCGGCGGCTGCGGCTCCCGCCCCGGCCCCGGCTCCGCCCCCCGGCGCCGGCTCGGGCTCGG
>CAYHHL010000019.1:0-49213 GCA_964356325.1 uncultured Enterobacteriaceae bacterium
GGTTCGGGTTCGGGTTCGGGTTCGGGTTCGGGTTCGGCTCCGGCTCCGGCTCCGGGTTCGGGTTCGGGTTCGGGTGCGGGTTCGGGTTCGGGTTCGGGCCAGGGCAGGTCTGACGCTCCTGCGTCGCTCTATGACCTGCCCGTTTTCGAGGAATCGGCACTATCCGTGCCTCAACCCTCGAAAACGGGTTCGGGGTTCAAGACATCCGATCGCGCAGGAACTCGCGCACCAAGGCGAAATCCCGTGTCCGCCGCGCTGGCGGCAGGCTGTCGAGCAGCGCCTGACCGTACGACTTGGTCGCCAGCCGTGGATCCAGGATCGCCACCACGCCCCAATGTCGACGCGACCTGACCAACCGCCCGAAACCTTGACGTAAAGCGATGGCCGCGGCCGGCAGCGAGAGCGCCCGGAACGACGAACGCCCGTCGGACTCGAGCAGTGCGGCCCGGGCGGCGAACAGGGGATCATCGGGCGGCGGAAAGGGAATCTTGTCCAGGGCGACGGTTCGCAGCACGTCGGCCGGCAGATCCACGCCTTGCCAGAAACCCATGGTCGCGAACAGGACTGCGGGTTGCTCGCGCACGAAGCGCTGCAGGAGAGTTTCCTTGCTTTCGCTACCTTGCACCAGGCATGTCCATGGCAACACCGCGGAAACCCGCTCGTAGGCATCGCGCATCGCCCGGTGGCTCGAGAACAGCGCGAACGTGCCGCCCGCCGCCGCCGTCGCCAGCATCTCGATCTCGTGGGCCACCGCCTCGTCGCGTTGCGGCGCAAAAGGTTCAGGCAAGTGCGGCACGTACAGCAGCGCCTGGGTCGCGTAGTCGAACGTGCCCTCGACCTGCAGGCACGCCGTGGCGTCCGCCAGGCCCAGGCGTTCACGAGCATGCTGGAAGGCCGCGTTCTTGCCGTTGTTTTCGTGCGTACCAGGTGTCGCCAACGTCGCCGAGGTGAAGATGCGCACCGCCGATTCAGCCAGCAGCGTCCGCCTCAGGATTGGCGCGACGTCGACCGGACGCGACACCACCGCCACTTCCCGGCCGCGGTGTTCGAGCCAGCGCACCATGCCCGGCTCGGGATCGAGCAGCGTCTTGCCCAGATCGCCCCGCAGCACATACAGCGATTCCGCGGTCTTCTGCCACGCCGGCTCGCTCGCCAGTTCCACGGCCGAGGCCAGCGACTGCGCCTGCGCCAGCACTTTCTCCAGCAGCGCCGCCATCGGCTTGAACTCTGCGCAACGCTTGGTGTCCAGCACCGCCTGATGTGGCGCGAGGCGCAGTCGCAGGGCCAGCGCCGACCAAGCGTCCTCGATGCCTGCCAAAGTCACGCGCAAGTCCGAAGCCAGATCCGGATCCAGGATCGCCTTGGCCAAGGTGCGCACGTCCTTGACCAGTTGCGTCAGGCGCCGTTCGGTCAGCGTCGCCCCGAAAAACGCTGTCGCCACCTCGGGTAGCGCGTGCGCCTCGTCAATGACGATGACGCCGGCCTGGGGCAGCAGGCTCGCCGCGCCGTCCCAGCGCTCGCGCAGGGCATAGTCCGCCAGCAGCAGGTGGTGATTCACGATCACCAGGTCGGCCGCCAACGCCCGCCGCCGTGCCGCGGTCACGAAGCACTGGTCGGCAAAGGCACACGAACTGCCGAGGCAATTGTCCGTGGTGCTGGTGACGTCGGGCCAGATGAAGCTCTGTTCGTCGACGCCCAGGACCTCGGCGCGATCGCCCACTTGGCTCTGGCGCGCCACCGACTCGATCTGCACCAGCTCCATCGCCAGCGGCTGACCGGGCGGCACCAGTGCGACCTGACGCTGGATCCGATGGTGACACAGGTAGTTCGCCCGCCCCTTTAGCACCGCGACCTGGCGCTGCACGCCCGCCGCCGAAAGCGCCAGAGGGATGTCGTGCTCGACGATCTGGGATTGCAGGTGCCGAGTTGCCGTGGCCAGGACCGCGCGCTGGCCGCAAGCCAGGATCGGCAGCAGGTAGGCCAGCGTCTTGCCGGTACCCGTGCCAGCTTCTACCACGAGATCATGGTGTTGCGCGATGGCCGCCGCCACGGCCTCAGCCATCGCGCGCTGACCTGGACGCGCCTCGAAGCGGTCGGACTGGCCGTGGGCCGTCATCACCTGCGACAAGATTTGCAGACCGGCGACCCCGGTGCGCGCCAGGACCGGATCTGGCGGCGACGACTGGCGCGAATCGCTCACGGGACGAGGCCCGGCCCCAGCTGCGGGCGGATGGTCTCGGGCGAAAGGCTTGGACTCTCTCGGCTATAACGCACGATCGCAGTGCCGCCCAGCACGCCGGCCAGATCGACGAGCGGATGGAACCCGGACAGTTGCAGGCTTTCGTCCAGCGTCTTGCCCAAGGCCACGAGTTCGCCGTCGGGACGGTTGTCCGCACCGGGATCGACGAGCACGTCGCGATCGCCCGCCATCACCAGCGACTTCGGATGCTTCGTCAGCAGGAACGTCAGGTTCGAGATGGCATGGGGAAAGTCGAGCGCGGACACCCGCACCAAGGGCCAGTCGCCCAACGGATCGAGCAGGAACGCCACCGGCACGCCGCGCGGCCCCAACGCCAGCAAAGCGCCTTTGTCGTGCAGGGTTTCGCGAGCGCGCTGGGCGACCTTGCGCGCGGCGATCCGATCGGGCGAGCGGGCCACCGCCATCAGGTGCGCCGCGCCCAGGCCGAAGATCACCAGCGCCACAGCGCCCAAGCCGAAGTTGAAGTGCCTGCGCCGCACCACGTTTTCGGACTCGGTTGCAGCGCGACGCGGCATCGCCAGGGCCGTCAAGCCAACGCCCAACAACAACGCCGCGCACACCCGGCCGACCGCCAGTGCCGGCTGCAGACCGTCGGGCACGCCGCGCGCGCCGGCCTGGGCGACATAGATGGCGGCACCGAGAATCCCCAGCAGAAGCGGGATGATGTCGCGATCGCCGAGATCCCGTGCGGTGGTCGGCAGGGCCACGCCCAGGGTCCGCCAGCCGTCCGCTTGCCCGGCCCCATTGCGTTCGTCGGGCGGCTCCACCACGGCAAAGGGCGATCGCAGCGGGGTTTTCTCGACCGGAGGCGCCGCTGCCGGATCGGCGCGCACCTGACCGCGCACGAAACCGGCCAGGGCGAGCAAGGTCAGCGCGCTGCCCACCGCGATCGCCCACACGGGCGCGGGCAGGATGCCGAGTTGCGCGGCCAGCTGACCTCGGGGACCGCTGGGCAGCACCGCCAATACACCCTGTAACAATGCGGGCATGGCACCGACAGTCGACCAACCCGAGGGCTCGCCGGCTTGATTCGGCAGGACCAGCCAGCGCGCCGCCGCGTCCGCCTCGGGCACCAGATAACCCATGGTCACGTAACGCAAAGCCAGGGCCAGCAACGGCGCGGCCAGCCAGCCTGCCAGGGCTGCGGTCTTGTGCGGCCCGACCGAGATCGTGCGCGCGGCCAGGTAGAGACCCGCGGGCACGACCACCAGGAGCGGCGATGCGAACAGGCCGCCGACGAACAGCAGCCCCGCAGAAAGCAGGACCCGCCGCGTGTCGCCGTCCTGCAGCCCACGACGCAAAAATACCAGAGCTGTCAGGGCGATGAGAGCCCACGCCGCACCGCCGTCGAGCCGATGGCCCGCCTCGACGCCAAGCGGGGCAATCGCCAGCACCAGGCCCGCGAGCAGGCCGCAGATCGCACCCCAACCCGCGGCGCGCGCGAACAGAACCGCCAGTACCGGCAGGGCCAGATCGCACAGCAAGGCCGGCAGCCGGGCGACCAGGCCCAGACCGCCCGACGCGTGCAGCCAACCGCGCGCCAGGATGGCGGTCCACTCCGCCGATAGGCCGTCGACTCCCAAGCCCATCGCGGCGGCGGCCTCGGTCGGGCCCAGGTCGTTGCTCAGCAGCGGCACGATGCGCACCGCCAGGGTCACGAGCGTGACGCGAAGCAGCAGGGTGCGCAGATCCTTGGGGTCGATCGTCATGGGGCACGCAGCCTAGTCGCGGCGCGGGTCAGCGGCAAGCACCATGCGAACACGCATCGCGCCTTTACACCTCAGCTTTGGCGTCCCAACGTCTGGCCTGTTACAGTGGCCGGCCAACCGTCGGTGACGTGTGGCGGTGATGCTGGAGACGAGAATGCAGCGCCAACGTGTGATGGCTACGATGTTCGCGCTGGTCTGGCTCACAGCCGGCTGCACCGAAGACACCGCCGCGGTCGGGCCCAAGGACGCCGTAGCTCCCAGCCAGGATGCCGACGTGAATACCCTGGGCGATCTCGGCGCGGATCAGGCGACGGCTGCCGATGTGCCTGATGCGGCGCAGGATCTTTCGCCGGATGCTGCGAACGGCGATGCCGCGACGGACGCGCCGGGCGATGCCGTGGACGCGCCCGATGGCCAACCGATCCCAGTCGATGGGGAAGTCAGCGATCTCGCGGATGTTCTCGGCGCCGAAGAGGTGCTGGGCGACGCGGAGTCGGACCTCGCGCCTGACATGGCCCCTGCCGATGACGCGGTGGACGTGGCAGTGACCGAAGACGCTGCGACCGACGCCGAGGACGTACAACCGGGCGTCGATGTGGAAGACACCATCGCTTCACCGGATGTCGCGGCAGACGGATTCGACGTGGCGATCGACGCTGAGGCAGATGCCGCGGTCGATGCTGGCCCGCAATGCCTGAATGCCGCGGACTGCCCCGCGGTGGTTGGCAATCCCTGCTCCGCAGCGGCTTGCGTCCAAGGCAAGTGCGCGACTCAAGCGGCTCCAGACGGTCAGGCGTGCGACGACGGGCTGGCTTGCACGACAGGTGACGCCTGTGCGGCTCAAGCCTGCGTTGGCAAAGCTATTTCCTGTGACGATGGCAACGCTTGCACGGCCGACGCCTGCGCAGCCGCGACCGGCGCCTGCTCGCACACCGCCACGGTCGGATCGTGCAGCGACGGCGATGCATGCACGGCCGGCGACTCGTGCCAGGACAGCGGCTGCAAAGGCGGGGTGGCCAAGCTGTGTGACGACGGCAACCCTTGCACCAAGGATAGTTGCGAAGTGGTGTCCGGTTCGTGCGCAGTGACGGCGACGGCGGGTGGTTGCGACGACGGCAGCGTGTGCACCGCAGGCGACACCTGCCAGGACGGCACGTGCCAGCCGGGCAGCGCGAAGACGTGCGACGACGGCAACCCTTGCACCGACGATGGTTGCGACGCGAAGGCCGGCTGCACGGCGGTGGCCAACGCCAGTCCGTGCGCGGCACCAGACGCATGCCTGCTGGGCGTGTGCACGGGCGGCGCCTGCGAGGCTGGCCAGAAGAAGGGCTGCGACGACAACAACCTGTGCACCCAGGACACCTGCGATCCACAAAAGGGCTGTGTCTACACCGCGGTGGACAGCAGCGTCGTGTGTGCCAACGGCGATGCCTGCGCGGCGGCCTCGACCTGTTCCGCGGGCCAATGCGTCACCGGCAAGAAGACCGACTGCGTGGACGGCAACGCTTGCACGACCGATAGTTGCGAGGCGGCGGTAGGTTGCGTGTGGAAGCCCAACACGGCGCCGTGCGAGGACGGCGACAAATGCACGGCCGGCGATTTGTGCGCCAACGGCAAGTGCTTGATCGGCAAGCTGATCGATCCGCAGACAGCCTGCGAAGATGGCAATCCGTGCACCAACGAGGGCTGCGACGCCAAGACGGGCTGCACCCACATGGCCAATGCTGGCAGTTGCGACGACGGCACCCCGTGCACCACCGGAGAGGCATGCAAGGATGGCAGTTGCCAGGGCGGCAAGCCGACGTTGTGCGACGACGGCAAGGTCTGCACCAACGACCAATGCGACGTCAAGACGGGCGCTTGTGCGTGGACGGCCAAGGGCGGCGCGTGCAGCGACGGCGATGGCTGCACGGCGGGCGACACCTGCCAGGCCGCGACGTGCGTGCCGGGCCCCGTGGTCGTGTGCCAGGACGACGAATCGTGCACGACCGAGGCCTGTGACAAGGCGAGCGGTCAATGCATCGTGACCCCGGTGCCGGGCGGCGCGGCAACTCCTTGCGACGGCAGCACAATCGGTGGACGGTGCGTGAAAGTGACCAAGGGCGCGGCAACGGCGACCTGGGCGCAGGCGGAAGCGGCATGCAAGGCCTGGGGCGGCCACCTGGCGCACATCCAGTCCTCCGGTGACAACGCGGCGGTGCGGGGCATGGCCAACCAGATCTGCGGCAACGGCTCGACGCCTTGGCTGGGCTTGACCGATCAGGCGAGCGAAAACGTCTTCACCTGGGCCGACGGCGCGCCCGCTACCTACTTGAACTGGAGCACGAACCAACCCGACAACTGCGTCGGCTGCTGTGCGGTGGCGGGCGCGGGCGAGGATGTCGTGCACATGTTCGCCGATGGCACCTGGAACGATTTGTGTGTCAACACCCCGCAGCCGTGCTGGGTTTGCGAGCGTCCGATTCCGACCGTCGCGTGCGGCAACGAAAAGGCGTGTACTGCCAAAGGCTTGTGCCAAGCGGGCAAGTGCACCGGTGCAGTCAGCAGTTGCGATGACGGCAATCCTTGCACTACGGACAGTTGTGGCGCTAATTCAAGTGGTTGCCAGCATGTCGCCGCCGCGGCGGGCAGCCCGTGCGGCACCGGCACCTGCGGTCAGGGCGTGTGCAGCCCCGGCGCGGATCCGTCGAGCGCGGTGACCTCGTGCAAGGCGTTGTTGGCCGCGGCCCCCGCAAGTGCGGACGGCATCTACTGGATCGATCCGGACGGCGCAGTGGGACCGATCTCTGCAGCGCAAACGCAATGCCGCATGTCCCTGGGCGGTGGCGGCTGGACCCTGGTCGCGATGGTGGCGGACGACGGTCAGGCGACCTGGACCTGGGCCAAACGCCAGCTTTGGACCACCGACTTGCTGACCATCGGCAGCGCGACGGTGGCGGGCAAGGACTTCCGTTCGCCGCTGATGAACCAGTTGCCGTTCGGGGACTTGCTGTTCGTGCACGAGCCCTCGACCGTGTGGGCGGCCTACGCCAACGTCGGTGACGGCAAGCAGGCGCTCGGACAGAAGATTGCTGCGGTGGGCGGGCCGGTGTGCTGGACTCCCGCGCAGGGCTGGCCGCAGACGGCGGGCACGCTGGCGGCTGGCGGAACCCTGTGTTCCACCAAGCTGTACATGAACGCAGACGATCATGACGGCAAGGCGACGTGCGGCGACAACGAGCAGTCGTGGGGCCCGACCTGGAGCGTGAACCTGAACAACGGCTGTCCGTTCGACGATCCGGGCCAGTCGGGCAGCCTGGGCCCTCTGCTCAATCAACCGACCGCGGAACAGGCGGCCATGGGATTCGGCGCCGCGCTGGGCTTGAACAAGGGCAAGGCGGGCACCGGACAGAATGCGATGCGGGTGTACGTTCGCTAGCCGTTGACGCTCAGCGCAGCCAGAAGCCGAACGACGCCGCGCGCGCAGGGACTTGGCGTCGCACGGTCGAGTTCGCTGCCGACAACCATACGACAGCCGTGCCGCGCGGTTCGCCTCGCCCGCCAGTTGTCGCCATCTCGACCTTTCCCGACTCGCCTCGCCCGGGTAGACTGTCGGCCCCCAGGGCATGTGCCCGCACGGTGAAGGCATGCCCGCGCCCCGCACGCTCCCGGTCGGCAGCAGCGTCGTTCGAACCGATGGCCGCGCCAAGGTCATCGGCGAGACCCGCTACGTCGACGACCTGCCGTTCCAAGGCCTCTACGGAGCCACGGTGCGCGCGCCAGTAGCCCGAGGTCGCATCAAGTCGATCCGCTTCGGCGACGGACCGGACTGGCGCGAGTTCGTCATCGTCACGGCGCGAGACGTCCCGCGATTCGGCAAGAATATCCACGGACCGGACACCTCGCACGGCACGACTGACGAGGAAGATTCGGCAGTTCGCGATCAGAACATCGTCAAGCTGATCGCCGAGGACCAGCCGTACCTGGTGCGCGACGAGATCCGCCACAAGCACGAGGCGATCGTGCTGATCGCGCATCCGGACAAGGACATCGTGCGCTGGGCGGCGACCAAGGTGCACATCGAGGTCGAAGCGCTGCCTTCAGTGCTCGATTACCGCGTGCCGCCGACGGCCGAGCAGATCCAGTACGGAACTGACAATGTTTTCAAGTATTACGACCTGAGGAAGGGCGCGGGCGAGGACGACGCGGCGCTGGCCGAAGTGTTCGCCAACGCCGCGCACGTGGTGCAAGGCGTGTACGAAAGCGGAGCGCAGGAGCAGGCGTACATCGAACCTCAAGGCATGATTGCGGAAGTGACGCTGGATCCGGCCGACGAGAACCTCGCAGGCTGGCCCAAGCTGCCGTTTCGAGTGCGCATCGAAGGCTCGATGCAGTGCCCGTACTACGTCCACGCGGCGATCAAGCACCTGCTGAACTTGCCTGACGAATCCGTACAGATCGTCCAGGCGGCGACCGGCGGCGGTTTCGGCGGCAAGGAGGACTATCCCAGCGTGATCGCGGGCCACGCCGTGCTGCTGGCCATGAAGTCACGTAAAGCCGTGAAGATCGTTTATGATCGCGTGGAGGATATGCAGTCCACGACCAAGCGCCACCCCTGCCAGACGAAGTTGCGCACCGCCCTGGACGCCGACGGCAAGCTGCTGGCTATGTACGCGGAAGTGTTGATGGATGGCGGCGCCTACGTGACGCTGAGTCCGGTGGTGCTGTCGCGCGGCACGATTCACGCCGCGGGGCCGTACGAGATTGCCCACGTGCGGGTCGATTCCAAGTGCATGCTGTCGAACACCGCGCCCAACGGGGCGTTTCGTGGTTTCGGCGCGCCGCAGACCATCTATGCGATGGAGCGCCACCTCGACGTGTGCGCGGAAAGGTTAGGTTTGGATCCCGCGGAGTTGCGCCGACGAAACCTGGTGCGGCGCGGCGGCACGCTGGCGACGGGCCAGGTCATCGACGAGCCGATCGACCTGCCGGCGTGGATGGACGAAGCGCTGGCGGCGATCGACTACCACCAGAAGCGCAAGGACCACACACAGTTCAACGCCGATCAGGAGCGACGCGGCCTGCCTTTGCGTCGCGGCGTCGGCCTGGCGACCTTCATGCACGGCTGCGGCTTCACCGGCTCGGGCGAAGTCAATCTCGCGAGTCGGGTGCAAGTCCGCGCGAACGAGCAGGGCCAGATCGAAGTCCTGACCGCGAATACGGAAATTGGCCAGGGCGCCGAGACGATCTTCGCGCAGGTAGCGGCCCAGACCACCGGCCTGGAAGTCGCCGACATCCACGTGGCGCAGCCGGACACCGCGATCGTGCCGAACTCCGGGCCGACCGTGGCTTCGCGCAGCTCGATGGTGGTAGGTCACCTGATTGCGCGGGCTTGTGACGACCTGATCCGACGCATGGAGGCCGCGGGGTACCTGAAAGACGCGGTGGCGAGCCAGGCCGGGCAGCGCGTTTCGGTCCAAAGCGAGGGTCGCGGCCAGCGCTACGAATCCGCGGATTTGCGCCGGGCCTTGGTCCAGGTGGCGAAAGCCGCGCAAGGTCGCGAGCCGGGCGCGGTGGCAGCGGCGCAAGGTTGGAGCCTGTACGAGCCGCCGCCGGGCGTGATCTGGGACGACAAGACCTACAAAGGCGTGGCCTATGGCACCTACGCGTGGGCCTGCTACGTCGCCGACGTCGAGGTCGACACCACGACGTTCGAAGTGAAGGTCCGCGATTTCGTGGCGTTGCAGGAGATCGGCAAGGTGCTGCACCCGGTCCTGGCCAAGGGTCAGATCGCCGGTGGCGTGGTGCAAGCGCTGGGCTGGGCGCTGCTCGAGGAAGTGGTGTTGGACAAGGAGGGTGGCATGGCCAACGCCAACCTGACGACGTATGTGCTGCCGACGATGGCGGACGTGCCGGCGATTCGCGTGCTGTTCAAGGAACAACCGTATGGTTACGGACCTTTCGGCGCCAAGGGCATCGGTGAATTGCCCATGGATGGTCCGGCGCCCGCGGTGGCCAATGCGGTGTCGATGGCGCTGGGCCGGCAGGTCGCGTCGATTCCGTGCACGCCGGAGCGGCTGATGAAACTTGCGCTGACACAACCCATCGTCCAGGGCTAGGAGTTCGCTATGAGTGAATCGCAAGTTCACGCGCGGTCAGCGGATACGTTGTCGATCGGCGTCCAGGCACCCCACGGCCACCGCCACGGCGTCAAGGTCAGCTTCACGCTCAACGGCCAGGCGCGCGAAGTCGTGACGCCGCCGATGCGCAGGCTTCTCGATGTGTTGCGCGAAGATCTGGGCCTGACCGGCACCAAGGAAGGCTGCGGCGAAGGCGAGTGCGGCGCGTGCTCGATCCTGATCGACGGCCAACCGGTGAACAGTTGCCTCGTGCCGGCGATCCAGGCGCAAGGCGCGCAACTGACCACGGTGGAGGGCTTGGCCGACCACGCGGTGCTACACCCCGTTCAGCAAGCGTTTTTGGACCACGGCGGCGCGCAGTGCGGCATCTGCACGCCGGGCATGGTGGTGACCGCGGCGTGGATGGTGAACGAGGGCTTGGCGGCCGAAGACGTGCCGCGGTTGCTGGCGGGAAACCTGTGTCGTTGCACGGGGTATGCGCAGATCGTCGAGGCGGTGCAAGCGGCCGTGCGCGCTGCCCCTGGGCGAGTTCGCGAAGCGACGGAGGTCTAGCGTCCCATGGCTCTTCTGCAAGACATCCAAGTGTTGCGCCCGTCGACCCTGCACGAGGCGCTGCTGGCCGTGCGCGCGGCGGCATTGGCGGGCGAAATCCTGCGGCCGATGGCGGGTTGTACCGACGTGCTGGTCGACGCCCACTTCGGCAAGGCGCTGCCGCCACGGTTCCTGGACCTCATGGGTTTACAGAGCGAACTCGGTGGGTTGGAGTGGAACGAGCGCGGGCTCTGGCTCGGCGCCTTGTGCACCTACTCGCAAGCGCTGGCGGATCCGCGGTTCCGCAAGGAACTTCCGGCCTTGGCGAAGGCGGCGAGCCTGGTGGGCGCGACCCAGATCCAGATGCGCGGCACGTTCGCCGGCAACGTCGAGAATGGCTCGCCCGCCGCCGATGCCGTGCCCGCGCTGATGGCGTTGGACGCGGTGGTGTGGCTGCGATCGGCCGATGGTCCGCGCGCGGTGCCGTTGTCCACGTATTACAAGGGGTATCGCCAAACCGAGCGTAGACCTGACGAACTGATCGCCGGCATCGGCATTCCCCGCTCCGCCATGGACCGCAAAGGCCATTGGTTCCGCAAGGTCGGCACGCGCTCCTACCAGGCCATCACCAAGGTCGGGCTCGCGGGCTTGTTCGATTGGCAAGACGGACGGTTGCACGATGCGCGCGTCGTCGCGGTGTCGATGGCGGCGACCATCACGCGCTGTCCCAACCTGGAGGCCGCGCTGAACGGCAAGTCCCTGGCGGAACTGCAGGATGCTGTATTGCGCGCCGCCCAGGCCGTGGATCTCAAGCCGATCGACGACGTGCGCTCCAACGCCGATTACCGCGCCGAGGTGTTCGCCCGCATGCTCGCGGAGGCCTTGCGCACCACCCACGCCGACAGCCAGGTCCCCAGCCGAGCCGGGGCAAGCGCTTGATGCGGATGGACCCCGAGGGCCAGCGCCTGCTGACGCGCCTGCCCGACTGGTTCCCACCGCGGAGTCAGCCCGCCGTACTCGTGACGGTGTGGCGGGTGGACGGCTCGGCGCCCCGGCAGCCTGGCGCGCGGATGCTGTGTCGCGACGGCAAGTTGCTGACGGGGACGATCGGCGGCGGCCATCTCGAGGACCAGGCGCTGCGCGACGCGACCCTGGCCGCCCAGAACGCCGAGGAGACTCGCGACGTCGAGGACACAGGTCCGCAACTTGCCACGGAAATGCGCGAGGATGCCAATCCCCGCGACGGCGTGGCGCGGCTCGGGCGCTATCCGCTCGGGGCCAAGCTGGGGCAGTGCTGCGGCGGCGTGGTTTGGTTGCATTACCGGCCGGTCGATCGCGACGTGGCGGTGCGCCTGAGCCATGAAGTCGAGGACGCCGAACGTTTCGCCACGATGGTGGAAACCCGCTTCGCCGAGGAAACGCTGCAGGAATGGCCGGACCCGCTGCCAACCGTGCTCATCTGTGGCGCCGGGCACGTCGCAGCGGCATTGGCGCGCGTGCTGCAGCCGTTGCCTTGGCGGGTGCTGGTGGTCGATCAGCGACCGGAGTGGGCGGATCCCTATCGTTTTGCCCCGACCGCGGACGTCTTGTGCACCGAGCCGCTGCGGCTGCTCGCGGCCTGGGGCTGGCTGGGTCCCGAGGCGCAAGCGAGCCAGGCGGCGGCCAAGCTGACCACGCACGGGCGCACCCTGCCGCGCCAGCCGCGTCCCGAGGCGACCTGGACGCTGGTGATGACGCACGACCACGCCCTGGACCGCGACCTGACCGAGGCGCTGCTGGGCGTCGGCGTGCGCGCGGGCGGCGACAAGCGTTTGGCGTACGTGGGGTTGATCGGCTCGCGCTCGAAGGTCCGCGCCACCCACCAGCGTCTGACGCAGCGGGGCGTGCCGGAAGCGGAACTCGCGCGGCTGGTGGCGCCGATCGGCCTGCGTTTGGCCGAAGGTCAGCTGTTGGGCGGCAACCTGCCGGGTGAAATCGCGATCTCGGTGGCGGCGCAACTGCTGACGCTGCTGCCGCGCAACCCACTGCCGGCAACCGAGGCCTAGGTGGTCCTGACCGAAGCCGAGCGCGCGCTGCTGGTCGAGGCGGGACTTGCCCACTTCACCGCAAAACGCTTTTTCGACGCGCACGAGTCTTGGGAAATCGCGTGGTTGGCGACGCCCGACGGGCGCTTGCGCGAAGGCCTGCGCGGCTTGATCCAGTGGGCGGCGGCGGCCCATCACGCCCAGCAGGGCCACACGACCGATCGGCCGGACAACCTGCTGGCGCGCGGCATGACGAGAATTCGCCAAGGTATCGAACCGTTGCGACAGTTGGGCCTGCGCCGCCTGGTGTTGCCGAACGATGACGCGGCGCTGCAGGTCTGCGTTCAACAGCCGGGCGCGTTCCTGCAGTTCGCGGCGCAGCGGCCGCCCTTGCCCGGCACCAACGCTCCGTTGGCGGCGCTGCTGCTAGCGGGCGGGCACGGGCGGCGCGCGGGGGGGCCCAAGGCCGGCAAGATCCGCGCAGGCTTGCCGTTGTGGCGTTGGCAGGTGGCGAGGCTGCAGGCGCTCGGCTGCGAGCCGGTGGCGGCCGTCGTGCATCCCGGGGTGCTTGCGGGCGAAACGAACGCCGTGTCGGCGGCCATCGAGTTGGCCAGCGATCCCGACGCGCCGCCATTCGCCTCCCTGCAGCAGGGCCTGCGCGCCCTGCCGGACCGCGACGTGCTGCTGCTGCCGATCGACTGCCCGTGCCCGCCGCGTGCCGTGCAAGTGCTCCTGTGCGCCGAAGTCCTGGCCGCCAGGCTGCGCGACCAGCCCTGGGCGGTGGTGCGGCCGCGAGTGCTCGTGCAAGGCGAACCGCGCCACGGCCATCCGGTGCTGCTGTCGGCGGCGTTCTGCGCCGAACTGTTGGCGTTGTCGGGCCCGGAGGCGCGGCTGGATCAGCGGATTCGCGATCTACCGCCCGGTATGCGTCGCGACGTGGAGGTACACGACGCCGCGGTGCTGGCCAACTTCAACGCCGACGGCTTCTCGGAGTAGGCCTGCAAGCGCCAGCACCACCGGTCAAAGTGTGATGATTTGAGCGAGATCGGTGCGATTTGGCGTGCCGGGGCCGCGCCAAAGCACCTTGCCCGTGCGCCGATCGAGCAACACGCTTGCCGGCAGCGCCTCGACCGGGCCGATCAGTCGTTCCAACCCCGCGAGAAGACGCGCATCGTACGGCAGCAGCGGATGTTGCACCTGCCAGCGTGTCTTGAAGGGCTCCCAGGCATCGCGGCCGTTCTGCGGATCCGTAGTCATGGTGACGACCTGCAGGCGATCGGGCAGGCCCGCGGCCAGCGTCGTCGCGCGCAACACCTCGGGACCACAGGGTTCGCACGTGCTCTTGGCCAACAGGACCAGCACCAGCTCGCGTTCGAGGCGCTGGCGACGGGCCAACTGGTCGATGAAGTTCGCCGCCTCGTCGGCATCGCCCACCTGCAGCGGCGTCGAGGCGACCGACAGCGGCTCGGCCTGGGCCGGGGTCAGGGCCGAGGGCAGATCCACCCGTGCTACCGCGGACTTCGGCGGCGCGAGCGCAGCGGGCGGCTCGGGCGTGGCCGGCGCCGGGTGCGACGGCTCGGCCTGTCGGCAGGCAGCCAGGGTCAAGAGTGCCAGCCCACTGATCAGACACGCGTTTTTTCTCACGATGGCGCCTGCACTTGCACGATGCGTCCGGTCGGCGCCACGGCTTCCACGGTGGCCTGCAAAGTCACCGAGCCGCGGAAAGCGTTGCGTTCCAGCCGCACTACGGCATCGACGAGGTCCCCGCGCAACACGGCCTCGAACAGGCCCGCCGCGCCGAAGCCGCCGACGCCCTTGCGCGCCCAGGCCGGCTGCTTGCCCGCCTCGAGAAACCGGCACTTGACCCAGTCGCGCGACTTGCCGACCACGGTGAGCTCAGCCAACTCGACGCCGCGCAACAGGAACAGCGGCCGGTGGTTGCCTTTGCCGAACGGTTCCAGCGCTTCGACGCGCTCCAGCAATTCCAGCGTAGCGTCGCGGATCTCCAGTTCGGCATCGAGACGCAGGTCGCGGCGGCGCTGGTCGAGCGGCAGGTTCTCCGCCACGTGGGCGGCCAGGCGGGTGCGAAACAAGTCGACGTTGTCCTGGTGCAGCGTGATGCCGGCGGCGAAGGCATGACCGCCGAAACGTTCCGCCAGCCCGTCGAAACAGCAGGCGCGCAGCCCTTCGACCAAATCGTAACCCGGCACCGATCTTCCCGAACCGCGCGCCAGCCCGTCCTCGCCGACGGCCAGCACGAACGCCGGCACGTTGAACTCGTCCTTCAAGCGATTGGCGACGATGCCGACCACGCCCATGTGCCAGTCCGCGTGCATGACCACGACCGCGTCTCGGCGATCGGGCTGGGCGGACGCGTGCAGCAGCGCCGATTCGGTGACCGAGGCCTGCAGCGTACGCCTTCGGTTGTTTTCGACCTCGATGCGTTCAGCCAGTTCTTTCGCGTGGTTTTCGTCCGTCGTGGTCAGCAGGTGAAACGCCGTGTGGGCATCGGCCACCCGACCGGCGGCGTTGATGCGCGGGCCCAGGGAAAAACCGACTCGATCCGCACCGATGCCTTGCGCCCCTGACTGGGCCGCCAGCGCGCGGATGCCTGCCCGCGGCGACGCGCCCAACTGCCGCAGCCCGTGCCACGCCAAGGTCCGGTTGACGCCGCGCAGGGGCACCATGTCGGCGATCGTGCCCAGGGCGGCGAGTTCGAGCAGGCCCTTGAGTTCGATCTTGCCGCCGGGATGGCCCCGCTTGGCCAGGGACCGGCGCACCGCCATCGCCAGCACCAGAGCCACGCCGACCGCCGACAAGTGCTTATCCGGATAGAGGCAATCGGTGCGCCGCGGGTTCAGCAGCGCCGTCGCCGCCGGCAGTACCGCGCCCAGCGTGTGGTGATCGCAGACGATGAAGTCCAGGCCACGCGCCCGCATCGCCGCGATCTCGGTCACCGCCGTCGAACCACAGTCCACTGAAATGAACAGTTGGGTGCCCTCGTCCGCCAGTTCGGCCAGCCGGTCCGGATGCAGGCCGTAGCCGTCGCGAAACCGGTCGGGCAGGAACACGCGCGCCGGATGGCCCACCTCGACGAAGAAGTGGTGCAGCAGCGCCGCGGCCGAGATGCCGTCGACGTCGTAGTCGCCGTAGATGCAGATCTTCTTGGCGCTGGTCACCGCCTCGGCGATGACTTCGGCGGCCAGTTCGGCGTCGGCCATCAGCGCGGGATCCGGCAGTTCGCGCAAGGGCGGCTGCAGGAAGCGGCGGGCCAGTTCGGGCTCGACCAGATCGCGGTTGACCAAAAGGCGCGCGGTCAGTGCGTCCAGGCCGAGTTCGGCGACCAGACGCGCGACGGCGATCGGATCGGGCTCGATGAGGACCCAGTCGGCGCGGGCAGACATCTGGGCCCCCTCGGACAAACGGATCCCAGGAACGAAAGGCTAGGCGGCGGCCGAAGAGGCAGGCAGGCTGGCGGCGCGGTGGCCCTTGCGTTCCATGCGGTGGTGCAAGTACAGGAACACCGGCGAGGCCACGAAGATCGAGGAGAACGTGCCGACGATGACGCCGATGCACATGGCGAACGCGAAGTCGCGGATCAGACCGCCGCCGAACAGGAAGATCGCCAGAGAGGTCATGAAGGTGGTCAACGAAGTCAACACGGTACGCGACATCGTGTTGTTGATCGCGGCGTTGACCAGGGTGTCGACCGGCACGTCCGGATGCTTCTCCTGCATCTCGCGAATCCGGTCGAATACCACGATGGTGTCGGTCACCGAATAGCCGGCCACCGTCAGCACCGCGGCGATGATCGGCATGGAGAACTTGACCTGGGCGATCGAGAACGCGCCGATGACCAGGATCACGTCGTGGACCAAGGCGATGAGGGCGCCCGGAGCGTAGCGCACGTCGAAGCGCAGGATGATGTAGAGCACGATGCCGAGGATGGCGTAGAGGATGGCGACCAGGCCCTGGCTCATCATCTCGCCGGCGACCGAGGGCGAGACCGCCGTGGACGACTCGACGCCGATGAACTGCGCCCCGTACGCGGCCTTGACGCCCGAGGCCAGACGCGTGTTGAACTCCTCGACCACGACGGTGAAGCGCGTGTCGGTCTTGCCTTCCAGTTCCGCCGCCTTCTGCGCTTCGAGCTTGGTCTTTTCCTCGACCAGGGCCTTGGCGTCCTTGGTGCCTTCACTCTGGGACATCTGCAGGGAGCGATACAGGCTCACGTCGAGTTGCACTTCGATGTCCGAGCTCGGCTTCACACTCGAGAAGCCCGCGGCGTTGAAGGTCTTCTTCAGCGTGGCATAAACTTCCGTGATCTTCTGCGGTTCCTGCACGGTCACGAACACGCGGTCCTCGCCCTCGGCGGTCCAATCGATCTCGGCCTTGGGATACAGCGCCAGGATCTCCTTGGTCAACGCTTGCTTCTTGGCGTCGGTCACGCTCGAGGTCAGTTCGGTCATCACCGCGAAGTTCTTCTTGCCCGCCGCACCGCCAGCGCCGGTGTCGAACTCCTGGACTTCGATCTGGCCGCCGGCTTTGGCGCCAACGACCGCGGTCAAGGTCTTCTCGACGGTGGCGTGCAACTGGGCGCGATCGACCTTGGCGTCCGGCGTGAACGCCATGATCTGCTTGGTGCCGCCCTTGAAGTCGATGCCTTTGTTGAACCCGAGGGTCGCCAGGCAGATCAGCGACACGAGGATGCCCACGCCGGTCAGGGCGTAGTAGACGTGCCGGCGACCTACGAAGTCGTAGTTGGAGTCCGGATTGAAGAGCGTAAAATGCTTGGCCATTTGGTTCTCACAACGTCTCGCGGTGTAGGTCCGAGACGGCGGTAGCTGGGGAGTGACGGGTCGGACAGGAACAGCTACGGCAAGACGCCGCATGCAACCCTGGTCAGACGCTCAGCTCCTTGAGCTTGCCCCGATCGAGCAGCCAGTCGTAGATGAGGCGGGTGGCGACGACCGAAGTGAACATCGAGGTGCCGATGCCGATCAGCAGCGTCACCGCAAAGCCGTAGATCGGCCCGGTGGAATAGAGCATCAGCACCGCGCCCGCCATGCCAGCGGTGATGTGCGAGTCGAAGATCGTCCAGAACGCGCGACCGTAGCCGAGGTCCAGGGCGTTGCGGATCGACTTGCCGTGGCGCAATTCCTCACGGATGCGTTCGAAGATCAGGATGTTGGCGTCCACTGCCATCGCCGTCGTCAGCGTCAGGCCAGCCATGCCGGGCAGGGTCAGCGCCGCGTTGAAGGCCACCAGGCAGGCGAGCTGGAGGATCAAGTTGAGGATGAGCGCGGCATTGGCGATCAAACCACCCTGGCGGTAGTAGAACACCATGAAGCTGACGACCAGCAGCACGCCGACCAGCATCGAGATGAGACCCGAGCGGACCGCGTCCTTGCCGAGCGACGGACCGACCTCGATGTCGTGGACCTTGATGACGTTGGCCTTGTAGGCGCCGTTGTTCAGCACGGTGACCAGGGACTTGGCGTCTTCCATCATCTGGGCGGGATTGGTGCCGCGACCCAGGGTGATCTGCGCGCGACCGCCGCCGATGCGTTCGTTGATGACCGGCGCCGAATTCACGTCGTCGTCGAGCAAGATCGCCATCAGGTTGCCGACGTTCTTCTCGGTCAGGTCCGAGAACGTCTTGGCGCCGCGGCTGTCGAACTCGAGATTGACGACCGGCTCGCCCTTCTGGCCGAAACCGACGCCTGCACGCGACAGGTTGTCGCCGGTCAGATCGGCCCGGGCGGTCAGGTTGTAGGTGCGCCAGAAGGATTCCTTGACGCGGCCGGTGCCCGGATCCTTGACCTCGACCTTTTCGTACGCAACCAGCAGATCTTCCGGCAGCGCCTGCGAGCGCACGAAGCGCACCAGCTCGCTCTTCTTGTCGCTGCGGAGAAAGGCGCCGCGGCTGTCCGGAACCAGCGCGAGGGACTTGGCGAACTCCGCGTTTTCCGTCTTGTACTTCTCGATCTCGGCCGCCTTGTCGTCGAAAGGCTTGGCGTCCTGGCGCACCATGCGGAACGTCAACTGCGCGGCCTGGCCGATGCGCTCGCGGATCATCTCCATCTGGTGCTTGGACAGACCGGGCAGTTGCAGGTCGATTTCCGCGTCACCCGAGCGCCGCACGTCCGGCTCGACCAGACCGAAGGCGTCGACACGCTTGCGGATGACCGACAGGGTTTGGTCCACAATCTCGTTCTTCAGGGTGTTCACGGCCTTGTCGGGCATGAACAGCGCCTCGGCCTTGTCGCCGGCGTCGCGCAGTTCGAAACGCGCGTCGACCTCCGCGACCAGGGCGGCGTCGAGCAGCTTCTTGTCCGCCGCGTCCTGAAAGTCGATCTTCAAGCCGTTGAACGCCGTGCGCGTGATGGTGAAGCGGGCCTGGATGGCCTTCTTCTCCGCCTCGGTCATCGCCGCCCAATCCTTGCCCTTGGTCTTGGCAAACGCCGCGGACAGGCGGTCGGACAAGCCGTCACGCAGGCGGCCGGTGTTGTCGCCGATGGCCTTCTTGTAGTCGACCGTGTAGCGCAACTCGAGGCCGCCCTTCAGGTCCAAGCCGTAGCTGATGGTCCGGTCGAACAGCGCCGTGTACGCGTCAGGCAGGTAGGAACGCTCGACACCCTTGGCGTCGGTGTAGCGCATGAACGTCGGCAGCAGCTGCAGCACCGCGAAGATGGCCAGCGCGATCGTCAACAGGGCTTTCCAATTCCACTTCTTTTCCATGTTCTTCCGTGAGCAGTCGCGCGGGACTGCTGGCTGCCGCTCCCGGTCGGGCTGGCGGCGGGACGGGGTCGGGCCGGGAGGTGGCCGAAGTCCGTCGTCAACTCTCTGGGGACGTTCAGGTCTCCGAGGGCTTATCTGGCGTTCACGCTGGCCACCGCCTCTGCGGCATTGGCTTCGAGACCCGCTATCTGGCTCTTGAGGATCTTGATGACCACCCGGTCGGCGATCTCGATTTTGGCTTCGTTGCCCGTGATGTCGACCAGCTTGCCGAACAGGCCGCCGGTGGTGACCACGCGCGAGCCGACCTTCAATTCGTCCAAGAAGACCTTGTGCTTCTTGGCGCGCGTCGACTGCGGCCGCAACACGAGGAAGTAGAATACCGCGAAGAAGCCGCCGATCAGGACGAGATTGGCCCACCAGGGCGACGACTGCGCCGCCGCGGCCGCGGGACCAGCGCTGCCGCCACCAGCCGACGGAGCTGGGCCACTACCGCCAACGGGCATATCCTGCTGGGCAAGCCAGGTGGACATGCGCAGGAGTCCGGAACTCCACAGATTCATCGCTACCTCAGCAAACGCGGCCTTGGCGCCGTGCGATCCGCGTCCTGACGGCCACAGCGTCGATTGCAGCGGGACCGTAGAAAATCGCTCGTTTTTTTGCCGCAACCACAGTCGGGAGGGGCGTAGAGCCGGGCGGATATAGCAAAGCGAGGGGCGCCGGTCAAATTCGCGGTCAGGTAAGCGGCGAACTGCGCGCGGGCGCGGCGCATCGGTCAGGGACCGCGGCGTTCGATCGGCACCGCGGCGCGGCTGGCCCGGCGCTGGCTGGCCGGCATCGGCAAGCGCATGGTGAAACGCGCCCCGCCCCATGGGGAAACGCCTGCTTGCAGGGTGCCGCCGTACCTCTCGACGATGCGCTTGCTGACCGACAGGCCCAGGCCCCAACCCGCGTGCCCGCCTTGGCCGTCGCGCTTGCTGGTGACGAAGGCTTCGAAGATACGTGGCCGTTCGGACTCGGGAATACCTGGGCCGTCGTCGTCCACGTGCAGCAGTTGCCAGTCGCCCTGACGTTCCACGCTCAGGCGCACCTGGCCCGCGCCGTGGGTCGCGTCGGCGGCATTGAGCACCAGATTGAGCGCCACCTGCTCGAGATGACTGGCGGAAGCGTCGACGGGATGGGTCGCCTCGGCCGCCTCGATCGTCAGCGCCAGTTGTTTGCAGCGTGGGTGCGCTTCGGCCATGCCGACGATGCGCAACGCCACCGCCAGCAAGTCGCACGGCCGGTCCGCGTCGCGACTCCTGGGCAGGCCTGGCTCGCTGAGATCGTGCAGGATGGTCGCGATCCGTTCCGCCGCATGGACCGCCCGATCGACGCACAACTGCCGTTGCGCCAACGGGCCCTCCTGCTCGTGCAGCGCCTGCAGCCGCTCGAGCGCCGCGCCGACGATCGCCAACGGCCCGCCTACCTCGTGCGCCACGCCGAGAGCCACCCGGCCGACCAGTGCGAGGCGATCGGATTCGTGCAGCCTGGCCAGCGTCGATTCGGCGGCGTCGCGCAAGGCTCCCACCGCCTCCAGTTGCGCACGCCGGTCGACCTCACCGCGCCCGAGTTGCCGGCGCAGGTCTCGCAATGCCTCGGCAATCGTCTCGATTTCCGGCAGTTCCCCGTGCACGGCCAGATCCGCCGCGGCATCCCGGGCCAGCGCCTCGACTGGACCGACGATCCACAACCGCGCCAGGGCCAAGCCCAGGCCGACCGCCAGCGCCAGGATCGCCAGCATTCCCAGCCACAAGGCGAATTCCGCGCCGTGCAGTTGCCCCCGCAACGTCTCGGCGCTTTGCAGTCCGGGTTGCGACAGAGCTTCCGCCCCGATATCCGCAACTTGTACCAGCAGCGCGCTCGCCAACCCACCGACCGCCAGCAGTGCCGTCGCCAGCGTCACGAGCAGCAACCACCACACCCGCCGGCGCATCGTGGGTTGCTTGGCCGTCGGCATCGCTCACGCCCCCAGTTTCTGGAGGAAGTCTGCGAAGATGCGATGCAACAGCAGCCACTGCACCGCCGCGATCGCCAGGAACGGACCGAACGGCAGGGCCAGGTAGCGCAACGAGGCGAGGCCACGGTCACTCGTCGCCTTGCCGCGCGAGAACAGGGCGTAGGCCAAGGCAAAGGCCAGCCCCTGCAGGGACGCCAGCAGCAGGACGACCGGCAGGCTGGTCAAACCCAGGAAGGCGCCTATCCCCGCGAGAAGCTTGACGTCTCCTGTACCCAAGCCCTCGCGTCCGGTCAGCGTCGCGTAGCCCCACTGCACCGCCAGCAGCCCGCCGCCCGCCACCAGCGCGCCCGCTGCCGACTGCTGCCAGGTCACGCCACGCAATGGCCCGACCGCCAGGGCCAATGCCAGGCCGATGAACGGCAGCGGCAGGCTCAGCACGTCCGGCACTAGGAAGGTGTCGGCGTCGATGAGGGCGATGGCAAGTAATGCAAAGACCAGGAGTTGCTCGGCGAGGACGGCAACCAGGACCTGCCAGGGCGCGACCGAGCCATCGAGCAGGGCCGGCAGCCAGGGTGCGACGATGGCGACGGAAAGCGCGGCGGTCAGCGTCTCCACGACTGGATAACGCGGTGAGATCGGTGATTTGCACGTGAAGCAACGACCGCGCAACACCGTCCAGGACAGCACGGGGATGTTCTGCCACGCTGCGATCGGCGTCAGGCAGTGTGGACAGCGCGAGCGCGGCTTGACCACCGAGAGCCCCGCCGGCACGCGATACACGACGACATTGAGGAACGAGCCCCACAGCGCCCCCCACAAGAGCGCAAAACCGTAGGCGATGGCGAGGATGGGCTCCACGCCGGGCAGGCTAGCACAGCGTCGGCGGGGCGGCTACGGACCGCGCGGACCGGGATCGGGTTCGGGTTCGGGGTCGGGGTCGGGGTCAGGGTCGGGTTCCGGTTCCGGTTCCGGCTCCGGTTCCGGTTCCGGCTCCGGCTCCGGCTCCGGCTCCGGTTCCGGGTTCGGGTTCGGGTTCGGGTTCGGGTTCGGGCTGGCCAGGAGCAGGCTCGCACCGACTGAGCCAGGCGCCCAGTTTGCGATAGGTTTCGAGTAGATCCGGCCAAACGAGCTGCGGCACCAGCGCCTGCAGAGGTGCCACGTCGACCGGCTCGTCGCCGCCGGCATGGGGACCGCGCCAGTTCGGGTCTGGATGCGGACGGCTCGACTCAGGCAGACCAGCGCCGGCAAGTAGGGCATGCACCAGGGTTTGCACGGTCTGAGGCTGGGGATGCGCCACGGCCAGCTCGGCCGGCAGAACCGGCGCCGTCAGCAACCAAGCGATGAGCTGTGCGACGACTTCCACCTGGGCCAACGCGGGCTTGTGCATGCCGGAACCCGGCAGCCAGGCGTGGCCCAGTTGGCGCGCATCGGTGAGATAGCGTCCCTCCCTGGCGTGGCGGTCCTGGGCAATCAGTTGCGGCAGAAGCAGCGTGCACACCGCCCCGGGCCAGGTCTCCCGATACATTGCCGCTACTTGCCGCTTGCCCAGGCCATACTCGTCCAGTGCGGCATCCGGGCGCGACACGGCGGCCAGCGAGGAGGCAAACACCAGACGTAACGGCTGCTTACGTACACATTGGCCGAGCGCCACCGCCCGCACCAGCGCGTCCGCGTCCGGCTGGCTGAACGCGCAGAGGTCGACCACCGCCTCGATCCCGGCCAGGGCACGCTGCAACTGCGCGACGTCGCGGCGATCAGCCACTATCTGAGCGGGAGGATGCCGGGCAAGCCCAACGACTTGCTGGCCCGCCAAGGCGTCGATGACCGCTCGGCCCAGCCGCCCTGTCGACCCCAACACCAGCACGCGCATCGTTCTCTCCCTGTGTTGCCGATGTTGCCTGTGTAGCTACTGCGCAACCGAATGCCAGTGTGCGTCCCAACCCGGCAGCGCTACAATGCCCGGCGCCGCCATCCGGCGCAGCTCCAAGGCCCGATGACCGACCTGACCCGGCCACATCCCGACCTGACCCGGCCCAAACCCGCGGTGAAGTGGTCCGAACGTCGCTTCGTGGGCCGTGCCCTGGCCGACGTGCACGGTCGCCGGCACGACGTGGCGTTGGCGGCGCCCGAGCCGGGGTTGCAGAAGCTGGCGGAGTGGCTGACCCCGTCGTTCTATCTTGACTTCGGTAGGCCGTGCAATTCCGCGTGCTTGTACTGCGCGGTGCCGCCCCACGAGGACGCCCAGGGGTTCGCGCCGCTGACCGACATGCCGGGCATCATCGCGGCGGGGCTGGCCTCGCGCTGCGATCGGGCGATCCTGATTGGCGGCGAGCCGACCATCTACCCCCATCTGTTCGAAGTCCTGCAGCTTTTGCGCGAGGCCGGGCTGGCCGATCGCCACATCGTGATGACCAACGGCTTGAAGCTGGCGGATCAGGGCTTCGTGCAACGGTTGGCCCAAAGCGGCGTGGCAACCGTGCATATCTCGGTGGATACGACGGATCCGAGCACGTACGATCGGCTGTCGCGCTCCCAGGGCCGGCTCGGCCAGCAACTGCTCGGGCTGGACCACGCGCTGACCGAACCGACGCTGAATACCTACGTCTACACAGCGACTTCTGCGGTGAACGCGCCGACCCTGCCGACCCTGCTGCGGGACCTGCACGATCGCGCCGATCGCCTGCAAGTGCCTACGCCGCCAGTGCTCTTCGCGGTGGTGAAGCCGATAGGCGACGGGTTGCGCCATGCCGACCAGTTGCTGTTGCCGCCGCGGGTCTCGGCCGATCTGGTGGCAGAGCTGGTGCAGTTGGGCGACACGCTGGGCATCACCGTGGGATTCCGTAATGTCCAGGCGTGTTTGCTGCCCGAGCTCGTGGCGCGCAACGTCGACTACTACCTGGACGACTTCTCGGTGGAGGTCGCCACCGGCCGGCGCGTCGTCAACAGCCACAGCGAATACTGGCGCAAGGCGCCTCAGTGTGCCGGCTGCGGGCACGATGCGCTGTGCACCGGCATTTACAATGACTTGCGCGATCGCTATGGCGACTCGCCCTACGTCGCCTTGGGCCGTGAAGGCCTGGCCTGACGCCGGAGCAGCAGCCCGGCAAGCGCCAGCAGGAACCACGACGCGCTGGGCCCGAGTTGACCGCGCGGACTGGCCGTACACCCCGACGCGAGCGACTGGCTGGCCGCAGGCGGCGCGCTGAAGCCCGGGTCGGTCGAACCCGCGTCGAGCAAGGCGGCGGGCGCGTCGGCGGCGAGCGTGTCCACAAGCGGGTAAATTTCTTGCGTCATTGCCGTATCTTGCGTCTGGATCGCGTCCTGTGTCTGGATCGCATCCTGGGCCTGTTGCGTGTCGGGCGCCTGCACAGCATCGGCCTGCGCTATCGGCACGTCGGGCGCCGTGTCCGGCAGTTCAGAACTGTCCAGCGCTCCTGCACTGTCCGCACCGGCATCCGTGCTGCCCGCGTCCTGGCCCGAGCTAGCGTCCGAAGGTCCGGCGTCGGGCCCCGGGATCGGCTTGGCGCCGCCATCGGCAAAGACCTCCACCTTGGCCGCGACTTCGGGCGACGCATCGGAATAGCCCAATGCCCACAGGCCCATGCCGCCGACGTCGCGCACGTCCAGGTACGCCGCGCGCATCTGGAACGCGTTGGCATTGTCGCACCACGTCTGCAGCCAGCCGCCGCCGCCCGGCTGGACGAACCAGCTACTTTCACTCGCCGCGTCCCACTTCCAGCCGCCCGCTGCCGAAGCCGCGACCTGTGCCTTGTCGTAGGTGATGGAAGTGCCCTTGCCCAAAGCGGAAGAGCCCGGCTGGTCGGTCGTGCTGGGCCACGTCATGCCGTACAGGGGCAGGCCGAGGATGAAGCGGTCCTTGTTCTTGGCCTTGCCGTACTTCTCGTAGTCGTCGACGATCCACTTCAGCGTCTTGTTGGCCCAAGGTTTTAGATTGGCCATAGGCAGTTGTGGACCGGGCGGGCCGCCGCCCCAGTGCACGGCGTAGGCCATGATCATCAGGCCGTCGCTGTGCTCGGCCAGGAACTGGTAGTCCCACGCGCCCGACCAGTCGACCGCAGGGGTCGCCAGGGTCACGTCCGAACCGGGCAGTTTCGCGTGCATCTCGGTGGTCAGCAGGTCGATGAACGCGCTCATGGCGTCGCGATCCGCCTTGGGCAACCCTTCGAAGTCGATGTTCACGCCGTCGCCGCCGCCTTGGACCACGGCAGCCACGATCGCGTCCACCGCGGTCTTGCGCGTGGCCGGCGTCGCGACGATGGCGTGGATCGAAGCGGAGGTGAACTGCGTGATCGTCAGCACGACCTGGACGCCTTGCTGATGTGCTTGTGCGATCAAAGCTTTGGCCGCCGGACCAGCCCATCCAGTGCTGTCGGTCACCACGCCGTTCGCGGTCAGTCCCGCCGAGAACCAGGCCAGCTGGGTCAAGGATTTCCAAGGTAGTTTCGCGGTCTTCTGCGTCCAGTACGGCAGGTAGCCGAACACGCGCCGTCCGGACTTGGCCGGCTGCACGCCACCGCCGCTGGGCCCGGCCATCGGCACGTCGTCCAGGCCCACCGGCATGCCTTGCGCCGTCTGCATCGCCTGGACGTGCGGGCTTGCCGCGACCAAGGCCTGTAGCCAAGCCTGCTCCTGCGCAGGGGAAAGCTGCGGCCGATCGTGCGATTCGTAGGCCTGCGCGGCCGGCACGAAGGCCAGACAGATCAGGGCGCTTGCGAGGGTCCGGTGCAACGGCTTTAGCATCGACCACCTGCGCCGACTAAGGCGAGTTCGGAGGCTAGCGGTCGCGCCTGGTCGACGCAACAGCTTGGCTCCAATGGCTTGAAGTCGTTGCCTTGTTGTCGAAGCTTGACGGTCGTCGCCGGCGTTTGCTAGTTTGCGCGGTTGCCCGCCGGGTCGGACCCAGAGCCGGCCCGTTTCTGCCCTGAACGCCTGACAGTTCCAACCCAGCGAGACCTCCATGCGCGACCTTCTTTCCGCCAGGTTCCTGTCCCGCCTCGCCGCGCTGGGCCTGGCTGCTCTCTTCGCTGTGAGCACAGGGTTGTCGACGACGGCGCTGGCGGCAGTCCCGACCGCGATGACGGTGGAGGGCGCGCTGTACTCCTCGGGCGGCGGTCCGGCCGCGGACGGCAGCTACAATGTGGTGTTCAGCCTTTACAAGGACTTGAACGGTGGCACGCCGGTATGGACCGAAGGCCCGGTGGCGATCGCGGTCAAGGGCGGTCTGTTCACTTACACCCTGGGCACCAAGACGCCGCTGACTGCGGCGGTGCTCGCGGACTTGCCGACGACGTTCTTCGGCGTGAAGATCGACGCCGACGCCGAACTGCCCCGCAGTCCCGTCCATTCCGTGGCCTACGCGCTGCGGTCCCAGGTAGCGCACGGCCTCGAATGCTCCGGCTGTGTCACGGTCGGCCAGATCGACCCCAACGTCCTGAGCGGCTACGCCAAGACCACCTCGCTGGCCAAGTCCGCGACTTCGGGCAACTACGCCGACCTGATCGGCGTGCCGGACCTCGGCGTGTACGCCAAGCTCGCCAATCTGGCTGCGGTCGCGGCGTCGGGACAGTACGGCGACTTGATCGGCGCGCCCGATCTCACCGGTCTGGCCAAGATGGCCGATCTCGCCAACGTCGCCATCAGCGGCAAGTACGGAGACCTGAGCGGCATTCCGACGATGGCCAAGGTCGACACGGCCTGCGGCACCGGTCTGGTGGTCAAGGGCATCAAGGCCGACGGCACCCTGGACTGCACGGCGGGCGGCGGCGCGATCGACCCGAAGAACTTGCCGGCGGACGGAATCGACGAGATCTCCAACGGTTTGATCCACGACCAGTTCGTCGACAGCATCGGTGGCACGGCCAACGTCGACATCGCCGACAACAAGCCGATCGGCACGACCGACACGCTGGACTTCCCGGACATCGGTCTGGCGCAAAAACTGACGGTCAGCGTCGACCTGGTCAATTCCAACGTCGGCCAGGTGACGGTGTCGGTGATCGATCCCAACAAGGTCGAGTACATCCTGTACACCAAGTCCGCGACCGGCACCAAGCTGGTGGGCACGTACCCGGATCCCAACGCGGTGGCCAAGGGCGACCTGACGACCTGGGTGGGCAAGAATCCGAAGGGCGCGTGGACCCTCAAGGTCATCGACAGCGAATTCATGAACAACACGGTCGATGGCAAGATCAACAAGTGGTCCGTGAACCTGCAGACGCTTTCGAACAAGAAGATCCAGGTCAAGGGCAACGTCATCGTCGACGGTTCGATCCAGTTCGGCACCGACAACGCCCCGTGCACGCCCGCCAAGGCCGGCGCGATTCGCTGGATCGGCACGAATTTCCAGGGTTGCAATGGCAGCGTGTGGACCGGCCTGCAGGGCCCCGACGGCTCGAGCAAGGTCGCCGCCAGCCAGTCGTGCAAGACCATCCGCGCCGCCTACCCCGCCTCGCCCGACGGCGTCTACTGGCTCGATCCGAACGGCGGCGATCCGGCCGACGCGTTCCAGGCGGTGTGCGACATGACGCGCGACGGCGGCGGCTGGACCCTCGGCGTCAAGACCTGGTACCAGGCCGGCGTGACCGGCAACGCGGGCGCGATGGGCGCCGTTGGAGATGGCCTCACGCTGAAGGGCACCGGCTACAAGCTCTCGGACGCGGCAATCAAGGACATCATCGGCAGCGACAACAACTTCGACGTGCTTCTGGACCAGGCTGGCTACAACAGCTCGTATTCAGGCGGCAACTACGAGTACTTCGTCATCAAGAACTACACGGCGGTGTGGACCTTCGCCGGCAATGTCAAGCCGTCGAGCACCACGACCTCGATGTACTCGTATCGCCTGGCGGACAACAAGCTCGCCTGGAGCGGCAACTTCGGCTGCGGCGACGTCGGCGGCTGGGGCATCAACTGCTACAACGTCACGGCGGGCGCAAATCCGGCTGGCGGCTCGGGCTGCGGCATCAGCATGAGCGGGTCCAACAACGGGGGCTGGCACCATGTCTATATGGCCGAGACCAACACCGACTCGTACCTGTACGTGTGCAACGGCGCCCAGCACAGCTCAGGCCATAACATGAACCACCGGGCCTGGTTCCGCTGATCGGCCACCGCTGCGTCCGGCTTCTGCTGCTGCTCGCCGTGCTGGTGACGGGGGCGGCTCGGCTGGCTGGCGCGCAGGCTCCGAAGCTGCCGGGCTTGGTGCTGCACGAGCCGTTGCCGCCGGCAAAACACCAAGGATTGGCGGGTAGTTCCGCCAAGCCGCGCACTGACACGGTGTCCTCGGCCACGCTGGGTGGGCTGCCCACGGCGATCCAGACGACTGTGGGCACGATAGCCCAACCCAAGGCGGGCAAGGCGGGCGACGACACGCCGGTGTACAAGCCGACGCCGCCGCCGCGCGTGGGCATGGATCGCCGCACCGGTGCCGACGGTCAACTGCATTACCGCGTGGTATTCGACCCTTCGATTGCGCCGTTCAAGCGCGAGTCGGCGTTCGACACCGTGCAGCCCAACGTGACCCTGGCCCAGAGCGGTCGCGGCCTGCGCCAGATCCAGGCCGACCAGAAGCCGCGCGCCGGTCACGAGTTGTTCTGGGGTCACGTGCGCTTGCAGCTGCAGCCGGGGCAGCGCTCGCTGCTGCCTTCGGTGGCGCCGACCTCGCAGATCCTGCAGTGGCAAGCGGTGCCACCGGTGGCGTTGCAGTTCTGGCGCGACGACGCGGGCAATTTCTCGGTCAGCAGCGAGCAAGTGGCCGAAGTCGACCTGCGCTTCCTGATGGACGCGCCGTCCGACTATTTCGCCGCACCGTTGGGGGTGCAAAAGCGCAAGGATGACCCTGCGATCGTGGCGTTGGACCCGGCGTTGCAAGCGCGGGCCGAAGCCCTGTGGGCCCCGCTCGGTCTGTCCCGGCACATGGAGCGCAGTGCGGCGCTGACCAGGCTGGTCGAGTGGTTCCGCGGCTTCCAGCCGGGCGAGCCTCCCGAGAAGGGCGCGGATCCGCTGGCAGATCTGGTGCTCTCGCAAAAGGGCGTGTGCCGGCACCGGGCGCTGGGTTTCCAGGTTATCGCAACTTCACTAGGTATTCCAGTGCATTACGTGATGAACGATGCGCACGCCTTTCTGGAAGCCTGGACGCCGCTCGGCGACGGTCGGGGCGGTTGGCAGCGCATCGACCTCGGTGGTGGTTCGGAATCGCTGGAATTGCATGCCGCCAAGGACAAGCGCCTGCACCAACCGCAGTGGCGCGATCCCTTCCCGCGTCCGCCGGCCTACAGCGACGAAATCGACGATGCCAAGGTGCCGGGTGGCAGCGCTGGCCAGCCCTGGGCAGGCGCCGGTCACGTCAAAGGTGCTGATTTCGCGACAGATCCAGCGTCGGGCGCAGGGACCGACGCCGGCAAGACGCCGCAGCCTGGGCCGCCGCAACCGCCTACCTCGGACCAGCCGCCGACGCTGGAGGCCGCCCGCAAGCAATGGCTGCGCGAGCGTGCGCAAAGGCTGGCCGCGCCGCTGCAGGCTCCCACGGTGGGGCAGCCGCCAGCGCCGACCGATCGACGCAAGCCGACGCGCACCACGCTGCTGGCCGGGACGCCCATGGCCTGGATCGGTGAAACACTTGCCGTGACAGGTACTTTCGCGACGGCTGGCGGGCGGATCGGCCGGCAAGCGATCGAGCTCTGGCTCATCGATCCTGCCCAACCAACGCAAGGCCGCTTGCTGGGCGTGGCGGTCACGGATGCCAAGGGCGGCTATGCTGCCAAGCTGGCGATTCCTGCGGATGTGAGCCTGCAGGTCTACGATCTGGTGGCGCGCTTTCCGGGTGACGGCGGCTTGTTGCCCAGCGATTCCAGCCCCTAGCAGCGCAAGTTCGCGACCGAGGTTTGCCTTGCCCATCGAGAGATTGCCAGTGCCTTCGCCCGTCAGTTGGGTGGAGATCTCGGCTTCGGCCTTGCGCCACAACGTCACACGGCTGCGCATGGCCGCGGGACTTGCTGGCCGTCAGCCGCGCTTGTGCGTGATGGTCAAGGGCAACGCGTACGGCCACGGTCTGGTGCCGGCGGCGCGCTGCTTCGAGCAGGCTGGCGTCGAGTGGTTGGGCGTACACGACGTGTTTGAAATCGTGGCGTTGCGCGAAGCCGGCGTGCGGGCGGCAATCTACGTGGTCGGCTACCTGCCGCCGGACCAGGTCGAGACGGCGATCCACCACGACGCACGATTCGTCCTCTACAATCGCGAAGTTCTGCAGGCAGCGTCCGAAGCGGCGGGCCGGCTGGGCAAGGTCGCGCGGGTCCACGTCAAGGTCGAGACCGGCAACAATCGCCAAGGGTTGCGCCATGACGCCGCAATCGAGCTGTGCCGGCAGATCGCCGCGACGCCGCACGTCGAACTCGAGGGAATGACCACGCATTTCGCGGATATCGAGGACACGACCGACCATCGCTTCGCCCACACGCAACTGACGCGCTTCCAGGCCTGCGTGCAAGCGGTGCGCGAGGCGCTGGACCTGCCGGCCGAGGGCCACGCCGAAGATCGCCTGTTGGCCCACGTCAGCAATACCGCGGCGATCCTGCTGTGGCCCGAAGTGTGCGGACACCTGGCGCGCTGTGGCATCGGCGCGTACGGGCTGTGGCCGTCCAAGGAGACCTACGTCTCGGTGCGCGAGTTGGGCAAGGAACCCATGCTGTTGCGGCCGGCGTTGACCTGGAAGACCGTGATCGCCCAGGTGCGCGACGTGCCGGCCGGCGAGTGGATCGGCTACGGGCGGACCTGTCGCGTGGTGCGGCCGACCCGGGTGGCGATCCTGCCGGTGGGCTACTACGACGGCTACGATCGCGGCTTGTCCAATCTGGGCAAGGTGTTGGTGGGCGGGTGGCGAGCGCCGGTGCTCGGACGCGTGGCGATGAACATGACTGCGGTGGACGTCACGGATCGGCCGGAAGCGCGCGCCGGCACTGAAGTCGTGCTGCTGGGACCGCAAAGGACGGTGGACGGCCAGGACGGCGATTGCGTGACGGCCGAGGAGATGGCGGGCTGGGCGGGGACGATCCACTACGAGATCGTCACGCGCATTTCCGAGCGGTTGGAGCGGCGGGTCGTCGCCTGATGCTGGAAGCTTGCGCCCGCCGCCCCGCACGCCGCATCCTGTAGCCATGGCGCTCGCACTGTTCGACATGGACGACACGCTGGTGCGCACCAACACCGCCGGGCTGTTCTTCAAGTCGCGCTGGCGGGAGCGCGCCCTGGACCACCGGCAAATGCTGCAGATCGCCTGGGTGCTGGTGCGCTATCGCTTGGATGTCGTAGACATGGCGGCGCTCATCGAGTCGGCGGTGGCGCACGTGGCCGGCGACGCCGAAGCCGAGATGCAAGCCTGGTGTCGCCTGCTGTACGAGCGCGACGTGCGTCCGGCGATTTGCCCGCAGGCCCGCCTCGCCTTGCGCAGCCATCAAGACCAGGGCGACGTGTGCGCAATCGTGACCGCCTCGACGCCCTACATCGCCCGCCTGCTCGCCGAGGATCTGGGCGTGAAGCACTTGCTGTGCACGGAGTTGGAGGTCGCCGACGGCCTGTTCACCGGTCGTTTGGTGGGTGAGCCGTGCTTCGGAGTGGCCAAAGTGCGACGGGCGGCCGACCTGGCGCTGCAGCACGCGACCTCGTTGCGGGATGCGTGGTTCTACACCGACAGCCACAGCGATGCCCCCCTTCTGGCGGCGGTCGGTCATCCCCGCGTCGTGCGACCTGATGCGCGGCTGCGGTTTACGGCGTGGCGCAAGGGCTGGCCGGTGTTGCCTTGGTAGCACGGGTTCGGGGTCGGGGTCGGGGTCGGGGTCGGGGTCGGGTCCGGGGTCGGGGTCGGGGTCGGGGCCGGGTTCGGGTTCGGGTTCGGGTCCGGCTCCGGTTCCGGCGCCGGTTCCGGCTCCGGGTCCGGCTCCGGGTCCGGTTCCGGCGCCGGCGCCGGCTCCGGCTCCGGCTCCGGGTGCGGGTGCGGGTGCGGGCAAAAAGCGCGAAGGGCCCCCACCTTGCGGCAGGAGCCCTTCGTCGTTCTCTAGCTACCCGAGCTTATTCGGTCTCGTTGTCGCGGTAGATGGCCGCGCTGCCGACCTGGTCGCACTCAGCAGCCGTGGCCGCCGGGTCGCCGTTGCCCACGAGCTGGAAGGTCGACATCTGGCCGTCGCAGTCCAGGTCGCCGTTCGCGGTCGCCGTGTACTTGGCATCCTTGAGCGTGCCGCTGCTGTCGTACGAGTACTGGAAGTAGTGCTGATCCGTGATGGCGAACTTGAGCGCCGACCAGCTGGCCGAGTTCCAGTTGCCCGGCTTCGAATCGCAGCGCTCGTCGTTGTCCGCATCGTTCTGGATGTCGCAGCAGCTGGCGCCCGTCGGGGTCGTGCCGACCTTGGCGGGGAACTGGCAGTAGACCTTGACGCCGGTATCCTTGGCCGTGCGCGGAGTGGTGTAGTACGCCGCGGAGCCCTTCTTGATGAGGTCGATCATCTCGTTGGCTTCAGCCGCCTTCGCCGACCGCATGTACTTGGTGAACTGCGGCACCGCAACCACGGCCAAGATGGCGATGATGGCGACGACGATCATGAGCTCGATGAGCGTAAAGCCCTTCTGGGTGCGGAAATTCTTCATCATGGCCCTTGCCTCCTGGTTGAGTGCGTTGGCGGGTCGCCACTGGTCCCGTGTCCCTCTCACTGTGGACCGGCGCGACCGCTGCACGCTGAACACTTCTGCACGAGCGGTGCCAGTCGCGAAACAAAATCACAAGTGCCTGGATTAACGCGGCAAACTTGATTTCGGTCCGTGCCAGCGACGCGGCCAGCGCGGGTTCGGACGACGAAACAGGGCCAGCCTGTGACAAAAAACGTCACACTGCGACGCATTTTGCCTCGCGAGACACGCCCCGCGCGGCTGTATGCATCAGTTCGCAGCATCACTGCCGCCGTGCTTGGCCAGTTTGTAGCGCAGCGACCGGAAGGTCAGGCCGAGCAACCGCGCCGCCTCGGTCTTGTTGCCGTCCGCGTGCTTGAGCGCGCTGTCGAGCATGCCACGTTCGAACCGGTCCAGCAGGTCCTCGATGTCCACGGGCGTGCTGGTTCGCTCGATCCACCGATCCACGCCCGCGACCGCGCGCGTCACGTGTTCGACCGGCTTGAGCACCGCGTCGTTGCCGCCCGCGCCTTGCGCCTGGCCCCACCACTGCGCCGCGCCGGGGTCCGGCAAGTACGCCGGCGTGATGCGATCGCCGGTTTCGAGCGCCACCGCCCGCTCGATCAAGTTCTCCAGTTCGCGCACGTTGCCCGGAAACGCCAACTGGTTCAGCACTGCCACCGCTTCAGGCTCGAACCCTTTGAGATCGCGGGTCATACGCTGGTTGAACACAGCCAGGAAATGCTCGGACAGCGGCAGGACGTCCTCGCGCCTCTCACGCAACGCCGGCATGCGGATCTCGATGACGTTCAAGCGAAAGTACAGGTCCGCGCGGAACCGCCCCGCCTGCACCAGCTCGCGCAGGTTCTGGTGCGTCGCCGCCACCACGCGCACGTCGACTGGCACCTCGCGCGTGTCGCCCACCGGCGTGACCACCCGTTCTTGCAGCACGCGCAACAGCTTGACCTGCAGACCCAGTCCCAACTCGGCGATCTCATCCAGGAAGATCGTGCCGCCGTGCGCTGCCTCGAACAGGCCCTTCTTGTCCTTGGTCGCGCCGGTGAACGAGCCTTTGACGTGGCCGAACAGCTCGGACTCCATCAGTTGTTCCGGAATCGCCCCGCAGTTGATCGCCACGAACGGCTTGCCATCCCGATCGCTGGAGGTGTGCAGCATCCGCGCGATCAGCTCCTTGCCGGTGCCCGATTCGCCCAGCACCAGCACCGAGGAGGGCGTGCGCGCCACCCGCTGGACCATCTTGACCACCTCGGCCATGGCTGCGGATTTGTAGATGAACTGCGGGCGCTTCTTGTCGGTAGCGGCGAGCTTGGTCTTGAGCTGCTGGTTCTCGGCGATCAGGCGGCCCTTCTCCAGGCATTTCTGAAGGATGACCTTCACTTCGGCGAGCTGGAACGGCTTGACCACGTAGTCGTACGCGCCCTTCTTCATCGCCTCGAGCGCCGTTTCCGTGCTAGAATACGCAGTCATCACCACGACCTGCGTATTGATGCCGCGCTCCTTCACTGCATCGAGCAGGTCCAGGCCACCCATACGCGGCATGCGCACGTCGGTCAGCAGCAGATCGAAGGGCTGCAGCTCCAGCATCTCGAGCGCCCGGGCGCCGTTGGCCGCGACCTCGACCTCGTAGCCCTCCTTGCGCAGGAAGATGGTCAGGAACTCGCGCAGGGACAGGTCGTCGTCCGCGATCAACAGCCGTGGCATGGGGGCCTCCGCAAGCTTGACGGGATCAGCAAAAATACGCGAAACGACCTCTGAAGGAGCCGGCGCGACCGCATCGGCGCGCTCGGCGACCCAGCAAACAACAGAGTATGATCAGCAAAAATCATATTTTTTCTGATCGCCTCAGGGCGAGGGGTGTGGCTCGCCGACGACGCCTGCATGACTCGCGACCGACGCGGGCATGCGCTGCGAGAACGTGCTGCCTGGCCGGCGTGGCAGCGTCACGAGGAACCGGGCGCCGCCCCATGCGGATCGCTCGACGCGGATGTCGCCGCGGTGGGCCTTCACGTGGCGTTGGACGGTAGCAAGCCCCAGGCCGGTGCCTTCGCCCTTGGTGGTGTAGAACGGTTCGAAGACATGAGCAACATCGGCCTCGTCCACGCCGGGTCCGCTGTCCGAAACCGCGAGCTCGACGGTGTCCAAACCCTCGGTCAGATCCAGTTCGACGATGCGCTGATCGCCCGCCAGCACCGCTTGGGTCGCGTTGACCAGCAAGTTCCAGATCGCCTGGCGCAACAGCAGCGCGTCGCCGGTGATGACCAGCCGGCCCGGATCGCTCGACGGGTGCAGCAACCCCGGTCCCTGCCTCAGTTCGATGCCGGCGGCCGACACGCGCGGATCGTGGGCGCAGGCTTCCAGCGTGTCGAGCACCATCCGGCGCAGATCGCACGGCGCCGACTGCAGGGGCCGCGGCCGAGCGAAGTCCAGGAACTCACCGATCCAACTGGACAACTGGTGGGTCTCGCGCACCACGATTTCCATCAGCTTCTTGTCGGTGCCGTCCAACCCGTCTGACGTCTCGAGCATCTGCACCGCGCCCGAGATCGACGCCAAAGGATTGCGGATTTCGTGCGCCACCGCCGCGGCCATCGCGCCGATTGCCGCCAACCTCTCGCGGTGCCGGTGGCGTTCTTCGCGGGCGCGCTCCTCGGTCAGATCGCGAAACACCAGCAGCACGCCCGATGGCACTTCGGACGGGGCATCCCGCAACGCAACAGTGCGAAACGCCAGAACTTGTGTGCGCCCGTCAGGCTGGAGGCGCACGACCTCGAGCTCTTCGGCGGCGTGCAGGGGCACCAGGGGCGGCAGGACCTCGGCCAGCGGCTGAGACACCACCTCTTCGGACTGCATGCCGAGGACTTGCAGGGCGGCCGGGTTCGCGCTCGTCACCAGGCCCGCGGCGCTGACGGTCAGGATTCCGTCCGGCATGCTGGTCACCACGTCATCGAAGCGGACTCGCAAGCTCGCGAGTTCACGCTGCTCGTGGTGGGAGCGGCTGCGCGCCTTGGCCAATTCGACCAGCAGATGCGAGGCCAGCAGCGCCGTGCCGTAGACCGCGGCCGTTTGCACGAGCAAGGTCACCGCGACGTCCAGCGGCGTCAATTGCGGTTGGGTCACGGTCGTGCGCAACCAGGCGACACGATAGCGGTGCATGTCCAGGGGCAGCCAGCCGAGCTCGAGGCCGCCCATCGTCAGCAGACCCAGCGCCGCGCCGGTCGCCGAGGCCATCGCGCCGGTCCGGTACAGCAACAGCGCGGAGTTGAGCACGGACAGCGGGAAAGCGAAGAGAAACACGCTGTGCAATCCGTCGGTTACCGCGACCAGAGACAGCGCCAGCAATGCGTCGATCGCGATCGAAGCCACAGCCAGCAACCGAAGCCCGCGCCGGTTGTTGCGCAACAGTTGGGTCGCGACCAGGACGAAGAACGACTGGAAGTAGAACGCCGAAGTCAGCTGATACAGGGTAGTTTCTGGAACACGCGCGGCGGGCTGCGGGCCCATGCCGATGTCCATGGCGACGGCGAACCCGAGCACCGCGGTCAGCAGCACTACCCGGGCCAGGGTCGCCCACTTGATGCGGTCGATGAGTTCGTCGCCCCCACTCCCGGCCAGTCCCGTGGGCGCTGGCTCGAGCCTGTGCGGCAGTTCGTGGGTCACTTGATGTTGTCGCCCATCGTGAAGATCGGCATGTACATCGCCATCATCACGCTACCGATGATGCCACCGAGCACGACCATGATGATCGGCTCCATCATCGCGGTCATGCCGTCGATCGCCTCGTCGACCTCGCTGTCGTAGAAGTCTGCGATCTTGCCGAGCATCACGTCCATGGCACCGGTCGCTTCACCCACCGCGATCATCTGGCAGACCATGGTCGGGAAGATCTTGGTCTCGAGCAGCGGAACGGTCATGTTCTTGCCTTCGGTGATCTTCTGGCGCGTGTAGTCCAATGCCCGTTCGATCACGAGGTTGCCCGACGTCTTGCCGACGATCGAGAGCGCGTCGAGGATCGGCACGCCGGCGGTCACCAACGTGCCCAAGGTGCGGGTGAACCGGGCGACCGAGGACTTACGGATGACGTTGCCGATCACCGGAGCGTGGAACAGCAGGTAATCGCGCACATAGGGACCCTGCTTGGTCTTCATCAGCAGCTTGTAGACGAACACCGTGGCAGCCAGACCGCCGAAGAGGAACGGCAAGGCGGCGATGAAATTGTTCGAGATCGACACCATCATTTCGGTGATCGCGGGCAGTTCCTTGCGGCCCATGGACCGGAACGTCGCGGCGAACGTCGGCACCACTTTCCACAGCAAGCCGCCGGTGATCGACATGGCGACGATGAGCACCGTCACCGGGTACTTCATCGCGCTCCTGACCTTCTTCTTGGTCTCAGCGGACTTCTCGATGTATTCCGCTAGCTTGCCCATGATCGTGTCGAGGATGCCGCCCATCTCGCCAGCCTGCACCAGGTTGACGTAGAGACTCTCGAACACCTTCGGGTACTTCTTGAGTGAGTCCGAGAACGACGTGCCGCCTTCGACCGAGGCCTTGACGCCCATGATCGCCCGCTTCAGGTTGGTGTTCGGCTCGGCATTGCCCACGAGATCCAGACATTGCACCAGAGGAAGACCGGCGTCGATCATGGTCGCCATCTGGCGCGTGAAGATGACCATGCTCTTGATGGGCACGCCGTCGGTGATGCCCGGGATGACGATCTCCAGGTCCTTTTGCTTCTTCTTGATCTTGAGGACGGAGACCGAGTTGGCCTTGAGCTTCTGCAGCGCCGTGGCCTTGTCGGGCGCCTCGAGCTGACCGCGCGAAAACTGGCCTTCGCCCGTAGTGCCTTCGAACTCCCACATCGCCATGTTCGACTCCTAGGGCTCGGGCAAAGCCGTGCGATCTTGCTTAGGTATCCGCACGCGTCACGCGCAGCACTTCCTCGAGCGAAGTGCCGCCGAGCGCCAGCTTCTTGAGCGCCGAGCGCCGCAGCGTCTGCATGCCGTCCGACACCGCCACGCGTTTCATCTCGCCCGCCGACGAGCCTTGCAGCACCGCGTCGCGCATCCCGTCGGTCATCGGCATGATCTCGTAGATGGCGATGCGGCCCTTGTAGCCCGACTCGCCGCAGATCCGGCAGCCCTGGCCGCGCATGAACGTGGCGCCGTTGTACTCGTCCTCGGTCATGCCAGCGTCGATGCACACGGCCTTGTCCAGCGACACGGGCTGCTTGCATTCCATGCAGTTGCGGCGCACGAGGCGCTGGGCAGCGATGAGGTTGAGCGCGGCCGTGACCATGAACGGTTCCACGCCCATGTTCAGCATGCGGCTGATGGTCGAAGGCGCGTCGTTGGTGTGCAGCGTGGAGAACACCAGGTGGCCCGTGAGCGCGGCCTTGATGGCGATTTCCGCGGTCTCGAAGTCGCGAATCTCGCCGACCATCAGGATGTCCGGATCCTGGCGCAAGAACGAGCGCAGCACCGACGAGAAGTTCAAACCGATGGCGTCGTTCATCTGCACCTGGTTGATGCCCTCCAGGTTGAACTCGACCGGGTCCTCGGCGGTACTGACGTTTTCCGTCACCTTGTTCAGTTCGGTCAGCGCCGAATACAGCGTCGTCGTCTTGCCCGAACCGGTCGGCCCGGTGACCAGAACCATGCCGAACGGTTGGTGGATCGCGTGCTTGAACTTGTCGAGCTCGTGCTGGTCGAAACCAAGCTTGGTCATGTCCGTTTGCAGGTTGCCCTTGTCGAGCAACCGCATGACGACTTTCTCGCCGAACAGCGTGGGCAGCACCGAGACGCGAAAGTCGCACTCCTTGCCGTCCGCGAGCTTGAGCTTGATGCGGCCGTCTTGCGGCAACCGGCGTTCGGCGATGTCCAGCTGCGACATGATCTTGACGCGCGAAACCATGGCGTTGCGCAACTTCAGCGGCGGACGCATCATCTCGTGCAGCACGCCGTCGATGCGGTAGCGCACGCGAAACATCTTCTCGTACGATTCGATGTGGATGTCCGAAGCGCCGCGGCGGATCGCGTCCACCAGGATCAAGTTCACCAGGCGCACGACCGGCGCTTCTTCGGAACTGCGGGCAAGCTCTGCGGTATCCTGCTGGTCGTCGTCCTCCATGAACTCGATCTGCTCGTTCATGTCGTCGAGCAGGGCGAGTTGGTCCTGGGCGCCGTAGAACCGCGTGCGGGTCTTGAGGATGTCGTCCTCGGAGGCGACCACGACCTCGATGTTCAGACCGGTCAGGAACTTGAGGTCGTCGATCGCGTGGAAATTGCCCGGATCGACAATCGCCACGACCAGGGTCGAGCCGTGCAGCGCGATCGGGATCAACTGGTGGCGTTCGGACACCTCGCGCGGCACGAGCTTGACCACGTCCTCGCTGATGTCCACGGACGACAGGTCGATCGACGGCACCTGGTACTGGCGCGACAGGAAGTCCACCAGGTGCGCCTTGTCCACGTAGCCCAGGGCATTGAGCGCGCCGCCCAGGTGCTTGCCGGTCTTGGCGGCTTCGGCGGCAGCATTCTTGAGCTGCTCGATCGAGACCATCTTCTCGCGCAACAGCATCTCGCCCATCGACTTGATCGGCGCGGGCAGGAACGTGGACTGCGGTTTGCGGGGATTTTCCTCGTTGGCCATGGTCGCGATCTCCGGGGCGTTTTCAACTGGGTCGCGGACGCACGCCTGCGCGGCGGACGTACGAGGTCATGGAACCCTAGGCGCGGCAACTGCCAGCGTCAAGAAGAAGGCGCCGCAGCCACCGAGGACGATTGCACAAGCGGGCTCCAGACGGCGTCCAGGTGCTGGGCCAGGCGCGCCCATTGCTGCACGGACATCGCTTCGCCGCGGATGCGCGGATCCAGACCCTGGGCCTGCAGCGCCTCGACCACGGCGGCCGACGGCAGGCCCGAGGCGCCAAGCGAATTGACCAGAGTCTTGCGGCGTTGGGCAAACCCTGCGGTCACCAGCGCGGAAAAGCGCTTGAGGTCGGGCACTGGAAAGCGCGCTTCGGCCAGCGGCGTGAACACCACGACCGCGCTTTCGACCTTGGGCACCGGCGTGAACGCACCGCGACCGACGCGCAGGGCGATGCGGATATCGGCGATGAGCTGCAACTTCACGGAGATCTGACCGTAGTCCCCGGTCGAAGGCCCGGCGACCAGACGCAGCGCCACTTCCTTTTGCACCATGGCGACCAGGCGGGCCGGCCGCGCCTCGATCGCCGCGAACAGGATTGGCAACGCCGCGTAATAGGGCAGGTTGCCCACTACCACCGGGCGCGGCCCGAGTTCAGGCCGGTGCAGGAGCGCGGGCCAGTCGACGTGCGCGGCGTCCGCCTGGATCACTTCGAGTTCACGGCCGAAACGCTCCGCCAGCAGCGCGGGCAACCGGCTGTCGCGTTCGATGGTCACGAGCGGCGCGCCCAGTTCCAGCAGGTGAGCCGTCAAGTTGCCCGTGCCCGGCCCGACCTCGACGAGGCCGCTGCCCGGCTCAGGCTTTGCCAACTGGGCGATCTTGCGCAACACTTCCTGATCGTGCAGAAAGTTTTGCCCCAGCGATTTCTTGGCTGGGATCGAGGCGTGCGACTTCATGGAACTCCGGGAGGGTGGCTACGGGAGGGCACGGCGGACCAGACCGGTAGGCACGGCGTCCAACGTGTGCGGATCGTCGCGCAACCCCGCGGTCAGCAAGGCCTCGCCCAGGCCGGCCACCATCGCGGCGTTGTCCGTGCAGTACGCGAGCGGCACCGGCAGGCAGCGCAGCCCCTGGGCCTGACACGCGAGCGCAAGTCCTTGCCGCAACCCATGATTGGCCGCCACGCCGCCGGCGATGACGACGTCGCGCAGGCCATGGTGGCGCGCGGCCGAGACCGTGATGCGCACGAGTTGTTCGACCACCGCGGCCTGGAACGAGGCGCACAGATCGCGGACCAACTGCCCTTCGAGGGCCTGACCTTCGGCTTGCAGGCGTTCGATCAGCATCCGCGCCGCGGTCTTGAGCCCCGAGAAGGAGAACGCGAAATCGCTGCGTCCACGCATGCCCTTGGGCAGAACGAAACGTCTGGAATCACCGTCTTGGGCATGAGCGTCGACCTGAGGGCCGCCCGGGTAGGCCAGCCCGACCAAGCGCGCGAACTTGTCGAAGGCCTCACCCGCCGCGTCGTCCAGCGTGCGCCCGAGCAGCGCCATCCGCCCCGGTCCGTCGACCCGGTACAGGCTGGTGTGACCGCCCGAGACCGCCAGCGCGAGGAAGGGTAAAGCCGGCGACTCGTAGGGACTTGCGTCCGGTAGGAGCCCGGGCGGCCGCAGCATGGCAGCCCAGACGTGCGCTTCGATGTGGTCCACTCCGACGAGCGGCAGGTTCCAGGCCAGCGCCAGGGTCTTGGCCGTTTGCACGCCGACCAGCAGCGCGCCTATCAGCCCCGGCCGGTTCGTCACCGCAAGTCCGCCCAGCCGCTGGGGAGTCAGGCCGACGTCCTCGAGCGCAATCTCCAGCGTCGGCAAGATGGTCAAAAGGTGATTGCGCGCCGCGATCTCGGGCACCACGCCGCCAAACCGCCTGTGCATCGGCACTTGCGTCGCGACGCGATTGGTCAGCACGCGGCCTTGGTGCACCAGAGCGACCGCCGTTTCGTCGCACGACGTCTCGATGCCCAGCACGGGGCCCGCGAGCGCTTCACACACCGTAGATGGCGGAAATTCCGTAGACTGAATCACAAATTGCACGTCAGCTGCCGCCCGGGTCGGCAGCCTGGGCGGATTGGCCACCGCGACTGCCGAACAGGTGGTCGTACAGCTTGCGGGCGCGGGTCAGGTGTCGTGCGTCCTGGTGGCCGAGATAGGCTTCGAGGTGGGCGCGAGCGGATTCTGCTTGGCCGGCTTCGTGCTCCAGCACCGCCAAGTGCAGGAACACCTCGGGCACCGCCTGGCCCGATTGCACGAGCTTGCGCAAAAGCGTCAAAGCCTCGGCATCATGGCCTTTATCGATGAGTTCGACCGCGGCGGCGTAGGACTTCACGTCGCGCTTCACGGCGGGTGCATGCGGCGCCGACGGCCACAGCGCTAAGCTCAACACCGCCAGCATCGCCACGCCCGCGAGCGCCCACATCCATAGCCGCCGTTTGGGCTTGGCTGGCGGCAGGGTATCGGCGTCCTCTTCGGGCTCGGGCGCTCGGGGCGCGGCGGGCACCCACGCGTACGGTCGAGCCGCCAGACGCTGGCCGTCGTCGCGCTCGATCGCCTGGGAGACCCGCACGGTCGGACCCGGCACCGGTTGCATGGGCGTAGGCGCGCGCGATCGCACAGGCATCTCGCCGCCGTCCTGCCCAGAATCCGGGTCCGCGCCTTCGCCGATGCCGACGCCGAACCAGCCCGTGACCATGCCCTTGCGCGCACCGGGCGTGCCGCTCGCCGCCGGTTGCACGAAGCCAGATTGCGCGCGGCGGTGCGGCAACGCCGGCGGCAGGTCCGCCGAAGTCGGCTCGCTGGCGGCGGTCGCTATGGTATCGCGCGGTTCAATCGGTTTGCCGTCGGCGCCGACGCGGTACAGGTGCGTGGTCGGGTGGCTGCGGCGGCGATCGGGCAGTTGCGGGGCGTCGACCAGCGTCATCGGCACGGCCGAGAAGCCACCGGTGCGAAACGACGCGGAAATCGTCGCTGTCCCACCGCGCGGCGCGCCGACCTGGAGCATGCTCGAGGTGCGCGCCTCGGCCTGGGGCCGATCGCCGTTCGGTTGGTTCTGCGCGGTCGGCACGGGCGGCGCCGTCTCGATCTGCGGCACCACGGCGCCACGCTTGATGCGCGTTTCCAAGGCCGCGTAGGCCTCGAGTTCGTCGTCGCCTTCGCCCGGCAGCGCGTCGGCCAACACCGCACCCGCGGCGATCCGGCGAAACAAGGCTTCGGCAGCAACAGGCAGTGGTCGAACGCGTTCCCAGCGCACCGTGCACACGCAGTCGGTGTACGGCAGGTTCTGGCGCGCTTCCTCGACGCGGCGGGCGTACTCCTGCGACACCGCCAACAGGCCGATCGATGACCCCGTGAGCGTGTGCGGCCCCTGGTACAGAATCGGTTCGATGCGCCAGGTGCCGTGTCGCCAGCAGCAGAGCCTTTCGAGGATGTGGCGCCCGGTATCGCCGTCGCAACCGGCATGCACCAGTTCACCGTCGACGACTGCTATCGTGCCGACGCGACCCAGCGATTCAAGCGTAATCTCCGCGTCTTTGCCGTTGCCGGGAGTAGGGATGCGATCGATCAGCCGTGACAGCAGTTCGAAGAGCGGTTCGTCGGCGAGCGATCCCGTGCGGACGGTCGCCCCCGAAGCCGGCCGACTGCGCGTGCGGGCCGCGGCGACCAGGGCCACGAGTTCATCGGCATTGACCGGGCGCACGGCCACACCGGACCAGCCGCGACCGCGGGCCTGCGCTTCCGCAGCGTCGCGCTGACTGCGCAGGACCACGGCGACGAAGCCTGGCTTGAGCGCGCGTTCGGTCACGTGCTCGTGCAACGCGCAGATCTCGGCAAGATCGCGATGCGCCGCCACCAGGACCGCCGTGGTACCTGGGTGCGTCCGCTCGATGTCGGTCAACTGGTCGATCGCCGCCTGACCGTCCCGCACCGCCTGCGCAGCCAGCCCGGCCTGAACGAGGTCCAGGGCGAGCATGCCGGCTTCGATGGGGTCATCCGCGACGACGACGACTTGTTGGGGCGGGTGCACGGTCGCCATGCGCCGGAGGATGGCAGACCGCGTGCGACGCGGCAACCGTCTGCGCAGCCAACGCCGCCCCGGCTTTCAGCAAGGGACCGGGCAAAAACGCCGCGCGCCACAGCGACCTTGCGGTGCCGTGGCGCGCGACAGGCGAAGCTCGATCGGGCCCGAAGGCGCTTAGATCTTGCCGACGAGCATGAACGCGATCACCAGCGAGTAGATCACCAGCGACTCGATGATGGCGAGCGAAAGCAGGAGCGGCGTGAGCAGTTCCTTGGCGGCGGCCGGATTGCGACCGATGCCTTCGAGTGCGGCGGCGGCGGCCTTGCCCTGTCCGAGTGCACCGCCGATGGCGGCGAGGCCCAGACCGATGGCAGCCGAGAACGCCATGATGGCGCGGACCGAGTCGGCCTTGTCCGCGCTCGCGTTCGAGGACTGGGCGTAAGCACTGACGGCGAAGAGGCACATGATCGACATGAAGGCGAACGCGGCCGCCCCAAAACGCTTGAGATTCATTGGAAGTCCTCCGAAGGTCGGCCTGTCGCCGCGGGGTAGGTACGAAAAGAACGGGTGGGAACGAGAAGGAACGGACACATTGGCATGGGGTCTCAGTGGTGGCCGTGCGCCTCATCACCGTGGTCGTGGTGCGCCACCGCCATCGACAGGTAGACCGTCGAAAGCAGCACGAACACCAACGTCTGGATGCACACGACCATCAACCCCAAGAACATCAGCGGCAACGGCAGCAGCGGCAGCTTGAAGCCCAGGAAGATCTCCAGGACCTTGTGGTCGCCCGTCATGTTGCCCAGCAGACGCAAGGACAAGGACAGCGGGCGCACGCAGTGGCTGATGAGCTCGATGACGATCATCAGCGGCGCGAGCACGATCATGGGCCCGGCGAAGTGCTTGAGGTAGCCGACCGGGCCCTGCACGCGGATGCCCGAGATGTGCGTGGCCAGGAAGACCGTCAGACCCATGATGATGTTCGTGTTCAGGTTGGCCGTGGCAGGCGCGCCGAGGGGAATCAGCGCCAGCGCGTTGTTCACGAAGATGTAGAACGCCAAGGTGCAGATGATCGGAAAGTGCCGGCGCGCTTCCTCGGCGCCCATCATGTTGCGCATGAGATTCCAGACTGCGCCGATGATGCCTTCGTAGAACAGGAAGATGCCGAACTTCTTCTCGGGCAGCACGCCGGCGTCCGGATTGGCGGTCAGGCGGCGGCGGGCCAGGATCGCGCCGACCAGCACCAGTAGGAACGACAGCGCGGCCATGAAGACGTGGGTCAGTTGTCCGGTCTGCTCGAAGTCTTCCTTGTCGACGAAGGACTTGGGCATCGGCTTGGCCAGCATCGCCTTGAAATCGTGCTGGGCTTGCTGCGGCACCAAGACGGTGAACCAACTGAACTCTTCGCCGTGGTGCGCGCCACCGTGCTCGGCGACGGGCTCCCCTGCCGGCACTTCGGCGCCGTGGCCAGGCTCTTTGGCAAACGCGCGGGAAGCGCCCGCGAGCAGCAGGACCGGCACCAGCACCGCGATCAGAATTCGGCCGTGCATCAGCGCACCTCCAGGAGATCGACAGGTGCAGGAGGTGTGGGCGCCGAGGCAGCCGCCTTGCGACCGCGCAACAGGACCGCCACCAGGCAGACCGGAGCCAGGCTCAACGCCGCTAACAACGCCACGCCGTCGGGCTGCAGCCAGTGCATCACCGCGCCGAGCACGCCGGCCACAACCGTGAACTTGAGAAAGAGGATGCCGACCGCCAAGTTGCGACTGGCGGTCGAGCCAGAGAGGATCCGCGTCGTCAGCACCGCCAGCATGTGGAAGTTCGCCGCGCCGACCAGCGTGCCCGCCACCACCGCCGACCAGATCGGCCGCGCCGCCACCGCCACCGCGACGATGCATGCCACGACCGCGACCAAAGCGTGCAGGCGCTCGACCTGGGCGATGAACGACGGCTGGGCACCGGGCGACTGGCTGGCTGCTGACATCACGTCCCGTCGTTGGCGAGCTGGAGGAGAGACACGGCGGCTGGTCACGCGCTGATCGCAATCGCCACTTCGAGAGGCACCGGAAGCTGCTCCGGGATCCGATCGTTCCGGCAAAAGCCCCACGATTCCAAGGATTCGTGGCATTCCCGCACGGTGGGGCCCGCCACTTGGCGCGCTTCGTACCATGGCAACGCTGCGGCGGTCAAGGCGCACAGATTGGTTCAGATCGGTCCATCGCACTGCGGCGTACCCGAAATCGTTGACAACGCCCGGTAGCGTCCGCATCTTGCCGCACAGCCAGCCCCGCGAAGGTGTGCTAATCTGGGATGCGATGCACGCTTCTGAACCGGTCTCACGCACCACGCGGATCGAACCCCAGGGCGATCTGCCCCAGGCGACCGCGCTGATCGACGCGACCCGGCAGCGACGGCGGGCTTGGCGCCGGCTGCTCGGCATCGAGACGATCCTATTGGCCATGCTGGCGTTTCTGGCGATCGGCGGGCTGGGCGCGGCGGTGTTGGTGACGGCGGCCGCGGTCGACGGTTCGGGCTGGCTGCTCGGGCTGATTGCGGCGACGATCGGCTTGGGTCTGGCCGCCTGGCATCTGGCCGCACGCTGGCTGGCTTCTCGCGATCTGCCGCGCTGGGCTGCGCAACAGGCCTTGATTGCTGGCCGAGACGCTGCGCCGCACGCGAGTCCCCCGCCTGGCCGTACAGCCGAACTGCTGCGTTCGGGCCTGGAGATCGCCCAGCGCGCGGTGGTCATACCGGCGCCGCAGCTCGCCTCGGCGGTCGGTTCGCCCCAACTGGTGCTGCACACCCTGCGCGCGGCCGAATCGCACCTGCCGACGCTGGACGGGGCCCGGTCGCAATTCAAGCAAAGACTCTGGCAGTTCACGGTGTTGCTGACGTTTTGCGGCGCGGCGTGGATCTGGTCGATCTGGGCCTCGCCGGCGATGTGGCGGCGCTTGCTGCGACCGCAGTCGCAACCGACCCCGGTCGTGCGCGAAGTCGGTACGCTCGCTGGCGATCTGCACCTCCGCGCCGAACCGCCGCCCTACGCCAAGAACGCCGTGGCGGTCCGCGAAGAGGACGGTGGCGAAGGGCGCGTCCTGCGCGGTGGCCGGGTGACGGTGAGCGCCGAAGCCCTGCCCGGCGTGACGATCGCCGCGGTGGAGTTCGAGACGGGTCCGGGCAAGGTCGAGACGGCGCCGGTGTACGAACTGGGCACGCGAAAGTTCGGCTGGCAGCGCGCGGTGTTGGCCCCGTTGCGTTATCGATATCGGGGCACGGACAAGGACAGCCAGCCCGTGCGCGAGCAGACCTTTCGCGACGTGCGCGCCGACGACGACGCAGCGCCCAAGGCCACGGTCCGCCAGCCCCAAGGCGAGATCGAGGTCAAGGCCGGGCAATCGATCGTGCTCGATGGCGAGGTCAGTGACGACATAGGCCTTTCGCTCGTGGACTTGGTGATCACCCGGCCAGCCACGGGCGTCGAACGGCGGCCGGTGGCGGTGACGGCTGGTGAGACCCGGGTAGAAGTCCGTGAAACGATTGATGTCGATGCGCTACAACTGCGACCGGGCGAGGTGGCGCTCGTGCACCTGGAGGCGGCGGACAACAACCCGCTGGACGGCAACCGGCGCTCGGACTCGCAGAAAGTGCGCATCCGGATGTTCTCGGCCGAGCGCTACCACGCCCGCAACCTGGACGAACTGGGCCAACTCGTCGAAGCCTGGACGCAGCGGCTGGGCGATCGCCTGGAGCGCGATCCGGCGGCGAGACAGCAGGACCTGCCGCAAGCCCTGAAGAACCGGGGTGAACTGGCCGGGCAGGAGCAGCGCGCCCTGGAGACGCTGAAGAACCTGCACGCGCAACTGAGCGACGACGTGCTCGGACGCCAGAAGACCGCGGTGGACCTGGAGGAAGTCGAGCGCTTGCTGGGCGAAGCGCTGGGCGACGAGGCGCGGGCGATGGCGCGGTTGGACGCGGCGGCGACCGGCTACGCGGCGGTGCAGGGCCTGTATTCCGTGCAAAAGCAGCATGCTCTGGTGGTGACGGCCGAGGAGCAAGCGGCCTGGGCGCTCGGGCAGCTCGCTTCGACCGAGCAGGGCAACGCGTTGGCGCGCGATGGCAAGGCCCTGGCGGATTCCGAAAAGCAACTCGTGTCGACCCTGGAGAAGCTGGCCGAAGGCGGTTCGGCGCCCCTGCAGGCCGAGGCCGAACGGTTGCTCGATGCCGTGGAACAGCAGATCGACCGGATGGTGGCCGCGGCCCAGAAGCAACAGCGCATGGTGCCTTACGAACACGTCAACGCGGGCGGTCTGGACGCGGCGGGGCTGCAGCGCGACTTGGGCGATCACCGCCAGGCGCTGGCCGAGATTCGCCAGTTGTTGCGCCAAGGCAAGACCCGCGAGGCGTTGGATCGGATGCGCCAGGTGAACGAGGCGATGAAGAGCGCGCTGGGCAACCTGCAGCAAGGTGTCGATCGGCAGCGCACGGCCGAGGACGAAGCGTTGGAGAAGCTGATTGGCGAACTGCGGCGCGGCATTGCCCGGACCCAGCAAGGCGAGGGTCGGGTGCGCGACGATCTGCGCCAGGCCAGCGAGGAACAGGAGCGGGCGACGGCGGATCACCTGCGCGCGGCCAAAGCGTCGCTGATTCCTTCGGTGGTGGACCTTCTGCAGGAGGCGCGTGAGCAGATTCGTCCGCATCGCCTGCAAACAACTGAAATGCATGGCAGTCGGGCGCTGGCAGGAGTGCGGGCGGCGCTGGCGACGGCACTTTCGGCCCTGGAGCAAAGCCAGGTGGACGTCGCCCTGCAAGCGCTGATCGAGGCGGAGGACTTGATGAGCAGCGCCCGCCGATCCTTGGCCGAGGACCCGGGCGACGGCGACGAGAAGGCGGTGGCCTCGGACACGGTGCGGCTGAACCAAGCCGCAGAGCGGATCTCCAAGGCAGCCATGCGGTTGCGGGAGGCGCTGCCCTCGCCCGCGACGCTGTTGAAGCCGCCGACGCGGTCCCGGCTGGAGCAAGGCAGCGTGGCCCAGGAACAACTGCGGCGGGCGTTGGACAAGCTGCGGCAGAAGTTGGCCCAGGCGCAGGCGCATCCGGCCTTGCAGCGCCAGGTGGGCGATCGGCTCGACCACGCGCTGCAGACGATGCGCGACACCATGGAATCGCTGCAGAGGTACGACGCCCGCCGCGCATTCGACGAGACGGCCGAGGTGATGGACGCCCTGGAGCGGGCGTCGGCGCTGCTGGAAAGCCAGGGCCAGGGCCAGCAAAGCCAGCAACCGCAGGGAGATGCAGTGGGGATGGGCAGCGGCGAGCAGGCGGTGGAACTGCGCTCGGGCAACCAGTCCGACGCCGTCGAGACGTTTCGCCAGGAAGTGCTGAAGGCGATGCAGCAAAAGCAGCCCGGCACCTACCAGGAACGG
>CAYHHL010000019.1:49313-51315 GCA_964356325.1 uncultured Enterobacteriaceae bacterium
GCCCGCTCGATCTCGGTGTCGACACTGCCGCGCAACGTCACCACGCCATCGCGAACCTGGACCTGCACTTGCGAGAACGCCTGGGCGGTGTTGTCCGGGGCGATCGCCCGGCGGATGTGCCCGGCCAGTTCCCGGTCCGAATCGGTGACGTAGAGGTCCGGGCCCAGTTCACGCCACGGCGCCTCGACCTTCGCAAGGGGCAGGCGCGCCTGGGCCGATCCAGCCGGCTTGCGCGGCGCTCGCTTTTCCACGCAGATCTCGGCCACGTCGTTCGGATCCACGCACAGATCGTCAGTCGCTGCGAGTGCTTTTGACAGATCAGGCTCGTCCGGCGGGCGGTCGACCGCAGGCCCGCCCGGGATGAATTCGACCGTGCCGGTGTGCGGCGGGTTGGACGCCGGAGACACCGACTGCCGGCGATCGTCGTCGCGATCGCACCCCAGCGCCGCGACCGAGGCGCCGAGCATCGCCCACGCGCACAGCCTGGCTCCCGTTCCCCTGTCGCGCGCCGCCGATTGCATGTCCGCCTCCTGACCAAAGTGCTATGCCTTCATCCTCGGCGGCCCGGGGGCGCAGGCAACCGGAGCCATGGCATAGGCTCAAGATCACTAAGCTACTGTGCGAACGCCGTGAGCCCGAGCCAATTCCCCGCGGTCCGGCGCCGACCGCGGGTTTTCGGCGCGGATCTGGCAAGCTGAAGTGGCTTGACAGCAGCGTGGCGCGTCCTTAGTTGAAGCGAACGGCGCCCCAAAGACATCAAATGATTACAGAGTGTTTGCAAACCTCTCACTTCCCCTGAGGCGACATGCAACCGAACAAGCTGACCAACAATGCGCAGATGGCCCTGAAGCTGGCCAGCGAGGAAGCGATCCGGCGCTCGCACCAGTTCCTGGAGCCCGAGCACATCCTGTGGGCGCTGACCGGCGACGTCGAAGGCATCGTCAAGCCCTTGCTGCAGCGCATGGAAGTGCCGGTCGAGCCGCTGCGGGCCGAGATGGAGCGCGCGCTCGGGCAGATTCCCCAGGTGAAGGGCAGCGGCGCGAGCCAGGGCTTGCTGGCTTCGGAGCGGTTCCAGGGGTTTTTGGACGAGGCCGACAAGGAGCGCGGCAAGTTCAAGGACGACTACATCTCGACCGAGCACCTGTTCCTGTCGTTGCTCAACGATCGCAAAGGTGCGTCCGGCCGGGCACTTGCCGATCGTGGCATCACGCGGGAGAAGCTGCTGGCGGCGCTCAAGCCCCTGCGCGGGTCCACCCGGGTGGACAATCCCGACGCCGAGGGCGCGTTCCAGGCGCTGGAGAAATACGCCCGCGATCTGACGGCGGTGGCGGCCCAGGGCAAGCTCGACCCGGTGATCGGCCGCGACGACGAGATTCGCCGGGTGATGCAGGTGTTGTCGCGCCGCCGCAAGAACAATCCCGTGTTGATCGGCGATCCTGGCGTGGGCAAGACCGCGATCGTCGAAGGGTTGGCGCAACGCATCGTCGCGGGCGACGTGCCCGAGGGGCTGAAGGGCAAGAAACTCCTGAGCTTGGACCTGGCCTCGATGGTGGCGGGCAGCAAGTACCGCGGCGAGTTCGAGGAACGCTTGAAGGCCGTGCTCAAGGAAGTCGTCGACCACCAGGACCAGGTCATCCTGTTCATCGACGAGTTGCATAACCTGGTGGGCGCGGGCAAGGGCGAGGGCGCGATGGACGCCTCGAACATGCTCAAACCTGCGTTGGCGCGCGGGGAGTTGCGTTGCATCGGTGCGACCACGCTGGACGAGTTCCGCAAGCACATCGAGAAGGACGCGGCCCTGGAGCGGCGGTTCCAGCCGGTGTTCTGCGACGAGCCGAGCGTGGCGGACACGATCTCGATCCTGCGAGGATTGAAGGAGAAGTACGAGGTCCACCACGGCGTGCGCATCCAGGACGCGGCGTTGGTGGCGGCGGCGACGCTCTCGGACCGCTACATCACCGACCGCTTCCTGCCGGACAAGGCGATCGACCTGATCGACGAG
>CAYHHL010000020.1:0-13927 GCA_964356325.1 uncultured Enterobacteriaceae bacterium
GCCGCCACCTCACCGCAACCACAACACCTGCCACTGGTGGTAATGGCCCGGGCCGCCGTAGCCCTCGAGATAACCCTTGCCGTCGTAGTCCTTCTTCGGCACGACCTGCATCCACCAGCAGCCATCGCCGTCGGTGGCGTCGGGGTCGCTGGTATAGCTGAAGCCGGTGTACTTGTTGTGCAAGCCGTTGAAGCCGCCGCAAGTGCTCGAACTATCGCCGGAGATGAACTTGTAGTCCGAGCCGTTGCTGGTCGCGGTGAACGCGTCGTGGTTCTGTTGCCAAACCGTGGTGTGCGCCGCGACGCCGGTTTGCCAGTCGCCGTTGCCCGACGCCAGCCGCCAGGTGTAGGTCGCGCCCTGCTTGAAGGAGTCGCGCAGCCCGAGGATCGAGTAGTTGTTGTCCAACGGTTTGTCGGCATTGTAGGCGGCCCAGGTCGCATCGCCGAAGAAGAAGTTGTACTTGGCGGCCATGACCCGGGTCCAGCCGCCGCCGTCCGTCACCATGTCGCAGTAGCCCTGGAAGGCGTCGGCCGTCGAACCGCCGTTGGGATCGAGCCAGAAGGTGCCGCTTTTCTTGACGCCGGTCTTGTCCAGGATCTGTTGGCACGACGCGCCCGGGGCCTTGGCGTCGCTGCCCAACGGGATGGCGAAGGCGAACGCCGTGAAAGTCTTGCCGTTGCACAGCATCAGCGCGGCGGTGACGGTGTTGTAGTACAGCAGGCCGACGGTGGTGGCGTCGCACGGCGCCGGTTCCGTAGCGCTGTTCTGCAAGCGCAGGTTCAAGGCCTGGTGTTTGGCAAAGTCGACATCGGCGCCAAAAGTCTGTGTTTGCGCAAAGGTATTGGCCTTGCCGAGCAGCGCGTACGGCGTCAGGTCGGGGCCGCCGGTCAAGTCCTTGTACGCGCCCGACAACGCGACCGGCGCCAGTTGGCCGGCTTTGGCCAGATCGGCGGCGAACGTGGCGTCGACCTCACTGGCGGCGACGCAGCCGGTGCATTGCAAGTCCTTGGCGATATCGGCGCTTTTGGCGGTGACGGCGCTCTTGGCTTCGTCGGCGGAGGTGGCGAAATCAGCGGCCTTGGCTTGCAGGGCGACCAAGGCGCTGTCGGCCGGGCCGCCCTTGCTCGACGACGCCGCGTAGCCGAAGTCCACGTGTTTGCTGCTGACCGTGTTGGCGGCAAGCGCCGTTCCGGTGACGCAGCCGCTGCAGGCGAGGTTGTCGGCCAGGCTGGCGTGCATGGCGTAAGGCACGGGTCGCAAACGAATCCTGGTCAGTTCCGGATCGCCGCCCACCTGTACGCCGACCCATTGCGCCTGCCCCGAGGTGAACAGCGCGTCGTCCAACGGCTTTTGCGCGTCGCCCGTGCCCAGTTCCAACGCGAAGCCGCCGCCCGCGACCGCCACTGCCAAGAATTTCTCCTGGAACAGCGCGACCTTGTCGACCTCGCCGACGTACAGGCTGACCGCCATCGCGTAGTTGCCATCGGCCACCGGTCCGCCCAACGCGGTGCGCAGGCCACCTTGAACGGCCAGGGCAGTCGGCGCCGCCTGCAGCGGAAGTGCGAGCCACAGCAGGGCAAAAGGCAGGAAACGGGCGAGGGTTGGGCGCATGGCTGGCTCCGGCAAGGGTGCGGGCCGATGCTACCGCGCCCGGGGCAAGACCGCCAGAACACGCTACTTCACCAGGGCATTCAACTCGTAGCCGGTCACCGTCTTGGCCTCGCCGGTCTTGGCGCCGATGAAGGTAATGCGTCCGGTCGGGTGCGTCTGCGTCACCGCCACCACGCCGGCCAGGGCCAGATCGCGCACGTGCTCGGGCGGCGAACCCAGGGCAAAGTCCTGGGTCAGGAACGAAGCGAGATCCACCGCTTGCACCAGATGCGCCAGGCCCGCCGGATCCGGCAGCAAGAGCCAGGCCTTCGCCGGAGCCTGCGAGGTCGCGATTTCGGTGAGCATCACCTTGGTCAGCACCAGCTTGGTATAGCCGGTGTCCAGGTCGAACAGCGTGTAACCTTGGCTATTGTCCACGGTTGCCTCCACCGGATCTTCGGCATGGCCCGGACCGTTGCCCGGCTTGTGCACCAGGATGGCCTTGCGCGAACCCGGCGGAATAAATACGTAATCCACGGTCTTGCGCAACAGCACCGGCTGTACCTTCAGGGTCTTGAGGTCGAGCGTCGCCACCTGCTCGATACCCACGACCGACGTGTACAAAACCGCGGTCTTGCCGTCATCGCTGATGCGCGCCAGCCCCGCGGTCAGGTCGCCCACGTCAATCACGATCGGCACGACCGGCGTCGGCTCGGCCGGCAGCGGCACCAGGGCCACCTGCTTGGAATCGCGCAACACCGCCAGGGCGGCCGAACCGTCCGGCACCAGATCCAGGTCGGTCGGCGCCGAGTCCAGGGTCACGTCGGTGACCCAATGCGTCGGCAAATGCACCATGGTGACCGCGGACTTGCCGGTTTGCCGCACCACTGCCCACTTGCCGTCGGGGGTCGTCAGCACTTCGCGCTCGGTCGGCTTGTCCAGCGGGTTCTTGGAGACGGGCACCGGCGGCGCCTGATCGCCGTCCTTCAGGTTGTCGAGCACCAACACGCTCACGCCGTCCGAAGTCACCACCAGCGCCTGCTTGCCATCGGCGGTGAAGTGCACCGACTGTGGGCGATAACCTACGGAGATCGTGAGCGAGGCCGTCTTGCCCGCGGTCAGGCGCAGCACCGATACCGCCGCGGTCGCGCCGATTTCGCCAGGGCTTGCCTTGCCCAAGTCGAACCACGCCACCGCGTACTGGCCGGTCGGGTCCATCGCCAAGACGTTGCTGTGCAGGATCGGCAGGAATTGCACGTCGTCGGTGGTCTCGGTCGAGCGCAACAGCGCCACGTCGTCGCTGCCCGAGTCGATCGCCAACACCGCGTCCTGCCCCGGGATCACCCGGATGATCTTGGGCCGGTCGCCCACTTCCACCAAGGTCACCTTGAGCGTAGCGCCGCTTATCTTGACCACCCGATCGGCTTCGGTGGCCGGGATGAACACGAAGTGCGGGCTGCTCTCGGGCGCGCCGAAGTCAGCTTCCTTCTCTTTTTCGGGCGGCAGGCTCGTGTCCTTGCTGCTGCCGGCGCCGACATCGAACGCGCTCGAGTCCGCGAAGACGCCGCTCGCGTCCTCTGCGCCGTCCGATCCGGAATTGGCGGCGCCTCCACCGCTGTCGCTGGCGCTGCAACCAAAGCACACGAGAAAGCTCATGCAGCAAAAGTACTTGACGAATCCTGACATCCGCATGACCGCTCTCCTACAGTCGCATCGTCAGGGCCAGGCGCTGCGTCCAACCCGTCAGCGTCAAGGTGCCGAGATCCAGGGGTAAGCGCGTCGGACCGACCGGACTTTCGTCGCGCGCCACGATGTCGCGGCCCAAAGCGTGGGCATAACCGAGTTCCCACGACAGCCCGAAGGTGAAGCCGCCCTGGGTGCGCTTCAGGGCGAACACGGCTGGCGGAATCAGCAGGTCCAGCCCCAATGAACCGTGCACGTGCGGCGTCCAGGCCGAATCGCGAAAGATCGTATCGTTGCCGCGCAGTTCGACGTCCTCGTGGGTGGCGCCGACGCCCGCCCGGACGAACGGCCGCAGCCACGCGGCGACCGGCCAATGCCAGCGCGCGCCGGCCGACAGCCAGTTCGTGGTCAGCGAATGGGTCGCCGTGCCGGCAAACAGGGACGTCGTGTTGCCGCCGGTCAGCCACTGCAGTTCGGCCAGTAGCTGCGGGCGGACTTCGACCGCCGTGCGCACCAAGAAATAGCCCATGGGTTGCCCGCGGTTGATCACGTCGCCAGCGTCGTCGTTCGGGTACAGCGCCGCCGAGCCGATGTCGAACGCGAGTTCACGCGCCTGGACCCGCCCCGGCAGGCACAGCGCCAGCAGGCACCACCCGGTTGCAGAGAGCACACGCCGCGTCATCGGACACCGCCGTAGAGGTCGGAAAGGGCAAAGCCTTCGAGGAATTGGCTCTTGTTGCTGGCGAGCGAACCGCTGGGGAACGCCGCCACCGCCTGGCCGCCCAGACCCGCGCTCAGCACCGCGATGCCCTGGCTGCCCAGCCGCACCAGGCCGGCAGGCTCGCGGCCGACGGTGACACTGGTGCCATGCAGGTCCGCGAGATCGATGCGAGAAATCCGACTGCCGGTGTCGACCATGCCAAGGACGAAGGCGATGGTGCCGATGACCACGATGCCGCGCTGGACGATGCGGCCGGTGCCTTGGAATACGGTCACCTGCCCGGTCGCGGCGTTGTAGATCGACAGGCCCGCGGTCGCCGAGGGATGGCGCAGCAGCAGCCGGCCACCGCTCGCCTGCACGTCCTCGATCGGTTGGTCGGATTTCACGCTGTGCAAGGCCTTGCCCTTCTTCTTGGCCAGGTCGTCCAGGTCGGCGATCCACAGCCGCGCGACGTTGGGCTGCCACAACACCGCGCGCGGCTTGCCGTCTTCGCCCTGGAACGGCAGGATCTGGCTCGCGGAAAACTCCAGGTCCAGGCGAAAGCCGGTGCCGGTCGAAGGGTCCAGCAGCGCCAGATCGGCCGAGCCCGCGTTCACCGTCAGCACGCGCAGACCGCCACTCGCTTGCTCGAACACGTGCAATGCCGCGGGATTGGCGCCTGCCGCCACCTGATCGATGCTGACCGCGATGGCCGGGCCGCTCAGGTCGATAGACAGGTGCAGCACGTCGCCCACGCCTTGCGCGATGACGTACAGCCCGACGCCGCCCGGCACCGGCCGCGCCACGCTGGCTCGCGGCGTCACTTGCGCGGCGTTGTCGGTCGCGGTCAAGGGCACCACCGCCGTGCGCACGCCTTGCGGGCCGAAGTCTGCGAGACCTAGCATTGAAGGCGACTCCAGCCACACCAGGCGGTGCGGCGCGCCGGCGACGTCGAGCGGCGGGCTGACGTGGGCGGCGATGGCCTGGCGCGACAGACCGGTAATCGTCGCGAGACGGGGCGGCGCCGTGCCGGCGAGATCGATCAGTGCGACCTCGGCGGGATTGACCAGCGCATCCGAGACATTGTTCTGTCCGTGCCAGGTCGCCACCACCGAGCTGTCGGCGGCGACGGCGAGCGCGGAGAACGGCGAGGCCAGGGTCACCGTCCGCACGTCCTTGGCCGAAGCGATGCCCAGGTGACGGCGGGCAATATCGAGCAGAAGCGCCTGCTTGCCGTCAGGCGTGACGATCCGCAGCGAGGGCGTGTCGGCGTAGGCCAGGGTCTCGGCGCGCGCGGTCTGGCCATCGGTCGCGACGACGTCGAGGCGGGCGCGGGTCGAGTCCACCCACAGCAGCGCGCCGCCGACTTCGAGCGCGGGTTGCGAGTCCAGCGGACGATCCAGGGCGGGATCCGCGTCGCCGCAGGCCGGAATCAGCAGCGCTATCGGCAGGAGGCATCGCCAAGCCTTGAGCATGCAAACCTCTTTTGGTCGCGTTCTACCACGGCCGAGCTGTCACAGGTCCGGCAGCCTAGCGCTTGCCCGGGGCTGTGTGCAAATCGTCGGGTTCACGACAAGAGGCCCGGGCGGTGGCCAGGAAGCTGCCGAACTCCGGATCCGGCCAGGCGGTGAGGCCGCGGCGGTACAAAGCTGCCAATTCGGCTGCGGAATAGCGGGTGTCCAGCATTTTGCCGACACAGGCGCACAACTCCGCGGTTTCGCTCTTGCTGCAAGGATCCAGCACCATCGCCCGGCCCGCTTCACTTTGCACCGGATCGGGCTGTTTGCAGCGCTGCACGGCTTTGGGGATGAACGCGCTGAAGCTCTCGTCCTTGCCCTGCTCGGCGATGGTCCGGTCGATGGCGGCGAAGTGCGCGAAGTCATAAGCTGTTTCGACTTCGATCAGCGTGCACGCGCAGATGTCGGCCGCCGAGCCGTTGAGCGTGCAGTTGGCCAGGAACGCGACGTGCGACGCCATGGGATACGAGTGGTTGGCCAGCCGGCACTGCTCGGAGGCCAAAGCGGCGTGCTGCTCGAACTCGGCATCCTGGCCACCGCTGCGCAACTTCTTGTCGATAGCCAGGTATTGCTCGTAACTGTAGCGAGTTTGGACGCTTTGCAGCAGGCAGGCGCAGAACTCGCCGTCGCCATCGGCCACCTTGCGGCAGGCGTCGAGAAATGTCGCGGTCCCTTGGGCAGGGTAGGCGGATCCGGCTGGCGCAACCGGCGGGTCGACGGGCCGAGCGCCGCTGCAACCAGCTATGGATACGAGAGAAAGGCCGAGGCAGGCGAGAAGGACGGTGCGCATCGGACCTCGAACTGCGCTGACTGCTACTGGATCGTCACCGTGAACGAGAAGGTCTTGAGCGCCTTGTCACCCGGGCGCGCATAGCCCAACGTCACCGCGTGCTTGCCGGTCATCGGCAGCGGACCCTGGGTCTTCCACGTGAAGACCTGGGTGCCACCCGCGCCGACCGCGCCAGTGCCCGAGGACTCGAACACTTCTTGCGGATAGCCAAAGGTCTTGTCCGTGCTCGTGACGCCCCAGTGGTAGCCAGCCGTCGGGTTGGCGGCCAGGGCCACGACCACGTCCTGTCCTGCCTTGGCGGTCACCGCCTTCTTGTTGTCGGCGTCTTTCAACGTCACCGGCTTCTGAGCCGCGGCGGCCAGCACCTCGATGGTGAAGTGCAGGACCTTGGTCGGCTTCTTCTCCCACGACCGCTGGTAGGACACTTCCACTGTGTGCTTGCCGACCAGCGAACCGATCGGCGACTTGGTGGCCCACGTCAGCTTGGTCGTGCCGCCCGAGCCCACCTTGCTGGAATTGCTGGCGACATACTTGGTGGTGGGGTAGCCGAACGACTTGTCCGTGCTGGTGACCGCCCAGTCGTAGCCGGTGGTCGGGTTGCTGGCCAGCGCGATGATGACCGACTGCCCCGCAACGAAACTGACTGTCTTGCCGTCCTGCTTTTCGGTCAGCGTGGTCGCGGCCTTCAGGTCGGCGTCCTCGGAAACCGGGTCGATGGCCTCGGCGGCGCAAGCGGTCAAGGTGCCGGCGAACAACAGGGCGAGGAGAGCGGCGGGCAGGCGGGACATGGTGTACCTATCGGCGGTTTGTGCCGCGCGCGAGTATGCGATCGATCGCCAAGCTGGGCAACTCTATTCCTGACGTCTCAACCCAGCACGCCTGCATCCAGGTCCAAGCTGATCGGGCAGTGGTCCGACCCCTTGACCTCGGGATGGATCGCCGCCGCTTGCAGGAACGGCAGCGCGCCCGGGCTCAGCAGCGCCAGGTCGATGCGCCAGCCGATGTTCTTCTCGCGCACGCCGAAGCGCTGGCTCCACCACGAGTAAGCGTCCGTTTCGGTCGGGTGCAACTGCCGGAAGCTGTCGACCCAGCCCGCGTTCAGCCAGCGTCGCACTTCCGCGCGCTCCTCGGGGCGAAAACCACTCGTCTCTTCATTGGCTTTCGGTCGCGCCAGGTCGATCGCTTCGGGAGCCGTGTTCCAGTCGCCCAGCACCACGATCGGCCGTCCCGCGCGGAAGTCCGCGTCCAGGATGTCGAACAGCCGCCGGTAGAAGTCCAGCTTGTAGGGGATGCGCGACAGGTCCCGCTGCACGCCGTTGCCGTTGGGGAAATAGCCGTTGACCACCAGCAGGCGCCCGAAGCTGGCGAACTGCAGGCGGCCTTCGTCATCGAAGCGGCTTTCCCCCGTGTCGATGCGCACTTCATCCGCGGGGCGCCGGCTGAACAGGCCCACGCCGCTGTAGCCAGCCTTCTGCGCCGGGTGGAAGCGGGCGTGCCAACCGGCGGCGCTGCGCACGGCTTCGGGCAATTGATCTTCAGTAGCGCGGACTTCCTGCACACCGATGATGTCGCCGTCGCTGCTGTGCAGCCAATCGCAGAAGCCCTTGCCGTGGCATGCGCGCAAACCATTGACGTTCCAGGAGTATATCCGCATGAAGTTCCAAGGGTGAAGGCGGTCAGGCCACTTCCGCGGCCACACGGCGATCGAGCAGCGCGTGCAGGCGACGCGAATGCCGCAACCGCACGAGCATCATGTGCTGCTCCATGCGGCAGGCCTTCAGCGGCGACCAGACCGCCGCAACTGAGCCCAACGCCACTAGATCGGCCACCGCCATCAGCGCGAAGATGTGCGTTTTCAGCAGCGGAGCCAGCAGCGCTGCCAGAAGGTACACGCCCGCACCCCAGGCAATCCGCCGGTCCACGGTCGCCGCCAGGCTACCCAGCGCGAAACAACACATCAGCAGATCGTCCACCAGCGCCTCGGTGACTGGGGTGTCCAGCATCCAGACGATAGCCCGGCGCGCCATCATCACCACCGCCGTCACCAGGATCACCTGGACGAACGCGCGGTTGACCCGGTTCTGTAGCAGCTCGTCGCGGTACATGAACACCGAAACGCCTGACAGCGCCGCGAACAGCAGGCCCGCGGTCAGGTACTCCGCGTGACCCACCTCGTGCTGGAAGACCATCTGGCTCATGTAGGCCGCGGCCGGCGCAATCGCCCAGACGATCGCCATCGCCCACGCGAACGACGCGCGCACGTCCCGTCCCGCATCCAGGTCCAGGTCTTTCTCCAACGCCTTGAGTTTGAGCAGTTCCGCGTCGGCGTCCTTCAGCCGCAGCCCCAGCGACTCCAGCGCTTGGTGCAGATCCGCGGGCACCTCGACCATCTCCGCCACCAGCACCGCCGCTGCGCGATGATCCTCGTGGCGGATCTCGTAACGCGCCATGCCTTCGATGAGTTGCGCCAGGCCCTCGGTCGCGTGGCCGTTGTCCGGCCAGGTCCGCAGCGCCTGCACGAAGCCGAAACGCGCCTCGCCGAACACGTGGTACACCTCGCCCATCAGCTCCGCGCGCAGATCCGCACTCAGATCCTCGTCCTGCGCGCCCTGTTCCTCGCGCGACCACAGCGCCTGCAACGCGTCCAGGCGCTGCGTCGCCTCGGCCGCCAATTGCAGGGAGGTGCGGTGGCGCAAGAAGTCGTCGATGCCCTGGCGAAAGATCTCGGCGCTCGCCGGGCGATCCGCGGGCTTGTGCGCCATCGCCGCGCGGCACAACTCCGCGAGTTCACTCGGTACCGTCGCGTCGTACTCGTGCGGCTCCGAGCTCCAGGCGTGGTACAGCACCGCGAACAGGTCGTGACCCCCGTGCGGCGGCGCCCCGGTCAGCAGCGTGTGCAGGCAAGCGCCCAGCAGATACACGTCGGTGTGCGGTCCCAACTCGGCGCTGTCGCCCGAGACCATTTCCGGCGCCATGAAAGCCGGCGTGCCCGCGATGCCCGTGCCCGCCGCGGTCCGCCCCAACTCGCCTTGCTGGACCGCGATTCCCCAATCCACCAAGTACACTTCGCCGTACTGCCCCAGCATGACGTTTTCGGGCTTGAGATCGCGGTGCACGATGCCCTTGCTGTGGGCGTAGTGCACCGCGTTGCAAACCTGCGTCAGAATCGACAGGTGGCGGTCGAGTTGATCGTGCGCCACGCCCTGGCCCTGACAGTCGCCGTCCGGACCGTCGAGCAGGTCGCGCCAGGACTTGCCCTCGACCCGCTTCATCACCAGCATCGGCGCGCCGCTGGAGTCGCGACCTAGCGCATAGACGGGAATGATGTTGGGGTGTTCCAGTCGACCGGTCAGCCTGGCCTCGCGCAGCAGCTCATGGGTCGTCTCGTCGCGCAGGTGCGCCGGTTGCAACGTCTTGACCGCCACGGTGCGCCGCAGCGAGACCTGGGTCGCCTCGCGCACCAGCCCCATGCCGCCTTTGCCTATTGTCACGCCTAGTTGCAGCTCCGAGGCATCGTCGGGCCCTGGCTCGCTCCCGTGGCCGAGCAGCGCGCCCTCCTGCACCGCGATCTCCGGCAACCCGGCCACCGCGCGCCGGCGCTCGTCGGTGTCCGGCAGGTGGCGGCGCGGCGACAACGTCGCGTCGGGCGCCAGCGTCAACGTCAACGCGTCGATCTGCAGGCTCTTCCACAGCCGTTCGAAGCCGCTCGGCGGTCGCATCGGCCGCACGGGTGGCACGAAACTCTCGATCTTGCGCAAGTTTGCTGGGACGGGGCTGGCCACGGTTGCCTCGAATTCGCGCCGCCATGGGACGCGTCTGGACCGCGCAAGGTAGCGCCACCACATAGCGGCCGTCCACAAGCTTCGCAACTTTGCCGCCCAAGTCTGCAAACCGTGAAGGTTTCCGCCGATCTGGTCGGGCAACTCGACCTTGCGTGAGCGCCGAGCCATCGCTAGGATGCGCGTCGCCGGGCGGACCGCCGCTCGCCGCGTCCGCTCCAGTCGCCGCTTGTCGTCGAGGTCGTATGTTCACTTCTCCCTTGAGTTCGTTGCCGTTGCGCGCCATCTCGTGCTGGACGGCCGTGCTGGTGTTCGCCAGCCTGCCAGCCTGCGGCAACAACGCGCCGGTCGAAGCGCCGGGCAACCAACTCCCGGACAACGGCGGCCTGGGCGACATCGGCTTCGGTCTCGACACCAACGAAGCGCCGGATATTCCAGCAGGTACCGACGCCGCCGCGCCCGTGGACGTCATCACCCCGGCCGACGTGGCCGAGACTCCGGACGTCGCCATCGACACTGGCGTTTGCGATCAAGCCAACTGCCCGTGCACCGACAACGGCCAGTGCAGTTCCGGCATTTGCGTCGAGACCACCGGCGGTTCGGTGTGTGCGCAGAATTGCTCGGGTACGTGCCCGCAAGGCTTCGGCTGCAAGTCCGTGCCGACCGGCGGCAGCGACGTCTTGACCGTGTGCCTGCCGCTGTTTCCGCGCCTGTGCGAGCCTTGCCACACCGACACCGAATGCCAAGGCGCGGTCGGCGCTTCCAACGCGTTGTGCATCCCGTACGGCACGGGCACCGGCAGCAACCCCGGCTCGTTCTGCGGCGGCGCATGCGACGACAAGAGCCCTTGCCCGCTGGGCTACAAGTGCGCAGAAGTGAAGAACTCCTCGGGGGCGATGGTCAAACAGTGCAAGAAGGACGATCTGCAGTGCGACTGCGACTCGCGCGCCAAGAAGCTGGGCCTCGGTACGGATTGCGGAAGTTCCAACACCTTCGGCAGTTGCACGGGCAAGCGCACCTGTTCGGCCAGCGGCCTGGGCACCTGCAGCGCCGCACCAGCTGCCGCGGAGACCTGCAACGGCTTGGATGACAACTGCGACGGCAAGACCGACGACCTGGCATGCGACGACAAGAATCCTTGCACAACCGACAGTTGCGACCCGATCGCCAAGGCCTGCGCCCACGTTCCGACGGTTTCGCCGTGCGACGATGGCAGCAAGTGTACGTCCAGCGACACCTGCGTGGCCGGCGTCTGCACCGGCAAGGCCAAGAACTGCGATGACTTGAACGCGTGCACCGACGACGTTTGCGACCCGGCGAGCGGCTGCAAGTACGAGTACGCGACCGGCCCGTGCAGCGACGACGCGTGCAAGAGCGGCCAGACCTGCGTGGACGGCCAGTGCCAGGGTGGCAAAGCCAAGGTCTGCAACGACAAGAACGCTTGCACGCTGGATAGTTGCGACGAGACCGGCTGCGCGTACAAGCCGGTGACCGGTGGCTGCGACGACGGCAACGCCTGTACCCAGGCCGACACCTGCGCGACCGGCACCTGCACAGGTTCAGCCAAGAGCTGTGACGATAGCAACCCTTGCACCGAGGACACTTGTGATTCCGGGGCGGGCGGCGGCTGCAAGAACAGCGCGACCCCTGGCAAGTGCGACGACGGCAACGGCTGCACCAAGAGCGATTTCTGCCAGAACGGCCAATGCGCAGGCCAACCGGGCGGTTGCGACGACGGCAACCCGTGTACCAGCGACCTGTGCGACGGCGTCAAGGGCTGCGTGCACAACAACACCGCCAGCGTGTGCGACGACGCCAATCCGTGCACGACCAGCGACACTTGCTCCGGCGGCGCCTGCGTCGGCGGCGTGGCGCCCAAGTGCGATGACGGCAACGCGTGCACGACTGACGGCTGCGACGCCAAGCTGGGGTGTACTCACGCCAACAATACCGTGAGTTGCGACGATGGCGACCCGTGCTCGTCGGGCGACAAGTGCAGCGCGGGCAAGTGCAGCGGCGGCGGCAACGTGTGCGGCTGTGCCAATCAGGCGGACTGCGACGCCCAGGCCAACCCGAACCTGTGCCTGGGCAAGTTGATCTGCGACACCAGCAAGTTCCCGTACAAGTGCGTGCCGGACAGCAAGACCATGGTGACCTGCGACACAACGCTGGACAACGGCTGCAAGAAGACGGCGTGCGACGCCAAGACCGGCAAGTGCGCGACCGGTACCATCGCGGACACTACGCCCTGCAACGACGCCAACGCCTGCACCAAGGGCGACGCCTGCAGCGGCGGGCAGTGCAAGCCTTCGGGCTTGGCGGATTGCGACGACAAGAACCAGTGCACCAGTGATTCCTGCGACAAGACGAGCGGTTGTGTGCATGCGGCCAGCACCGGTGCGTGCGACGACGGCGACCCGTGCACCAAGGGCGACAGCTGCCAGGCGGGCGTGTGCAAGGGTGGCGGCGGCGCCGGTTGCTGCGCACAGGACCTCGACTGCGACGACAAGAACGCTTGCACTAAGGATACTTGCAATGCCACGACCGGCGCTTGCAGTCACAGCGCGACCGGGACCGACGGCGCGGCTTGCGATGCCGACGGCAACGGTTGCACCGCGGACGTGTGCGCGGCCGGCAAGTGCGCGGCGGGCGCGGCGGTCACCTGCGCGGGCGATGCGTGCAACACCGCGGCGTGCTCCTCGACTGGCATTGCGACGTACAAGTGCGTGAAGACAGCCAAGAACAACGGCGTGCCCTGCGACGACGGCTTGTTCTGCAACAGCGGCGAGGCGTGCAACAACGGCGTGTGCTCCGGCGGCAAGGCGCTGGACTGTGCGTCCAACGGCTGCACCACCGGCTCGTGCAGTGAAAGCACCAAGAAATGCGAAGGTACCGCCAAGGCCGACGGCAGCGCCTGCGACGCCGACGGCAGCGGTTGCACCAAGAGCGATGCGTGCAAGACCGGCGTGTGCGTGGCGGGGGCCAAGGTCGATTGCAGCCAACCGCAGGACATCTGTAACGATTGGTTGTGCAACGCCACTGGCGCGACGACCTACCAGTGCGCGCCCAAGGCCAAGGCGGCGGGCGTGCCCTGCGAGGACGGCAAGTTCTGCACGAGCGGCGACGGCTGCGACGGCAAGGGCGGTTGCGTGGCCGGCGGACCGACGGATTGCTCCAACCTGGCGGACAGTTGCAACGACGCGACCTGCGACGAACCCGGCAAGAAGTGCGCGGCCAAGGCCAAGGCCGACGGTCTGGCGTGCAACGACGGCGACACCTGCACGAGCGGTGACGCGTGCAAGACTGGACTTTGCTTGGGTTCGACCAATTCCTGCGGCGATTTCAAGGTGTCGATGGCCCTGAAGGGCAACGTGCGCGCGCCGGCCATCGTCGACTTGGGCGGTGGCCGCTACCGGTTCGCCTGGGCCTACAGCAGCACGGACTTGGCGGCGCGCAGCTATCGCAGCGACTGGTCGCGCGAGTGGACCGAAAAGGTCGTGGTCGCTTCGGGACTGCCGATTTTCGCCCACACCGCGCTGGCCTTCAGCACGACCCACGACGTGGTGTGGGGCGCGCACCAGACCTCGAGCTCGTCCTGCAACCGCACCGCCACCTACTGTGGCAGCAGCAAGTACTCGTGCACCACCAGTAACGGCTGCAATTCCGGCTGCGCGAGTTACAATACGTCGTACAGCGCCTCGACCGGCAGCCAGTCCGTCTCCTGGCAACGCTTCGACGACCTCAACACGGCGAGCGGCGGCGTCGCCAGCCCCTACTCCGCAGCCAACACCTGTGCCGGCAGCGCCTTGCAGAACGAGACCAACATGCGCGCCGACGTCTACAGCGACGGCAAGCGTTTCGTCGTCTA
>CAYHHL010000020.1:14027-19009 GCA_964356325.1 uncultured Enterobacteriaceae bacterium
CTGGGCTTGAGCAGCGACGAGGCGTTGGTCGCGTGGATCGGCGCTGACGGCCACGTGTATGCGCGCAAGTTCGACAAGTTGGGGGCGGTGCTCAATGGCGCCAAGGAATTCCTGGTCAATACCTACAAGACCAACGAGCAGGCCGACCCGTCGTTGAGCGTCGCGCCCGACGGCAGCTTCGTGGTCGCGTACGATTCCGACGGGTTGGACGGCGCTGGCGCGGGCATCGGCCTGCAACGCTACGACGCGGCCGGTGCAGCGCTGGGCAAGGAGATCGTGGTCAACGACTTCAACACCGCCTTCAAGACCGGCCAGCAAATCACCCCCGCGGTCAGCAGCGATCTCGCCGGTAACTTCGCGGTAGTGTGGGACTCGGTGGACCAGGACGGCGACATCGACGGCATCTTCGCCCAACGTTTCAAGAGCGACGGCACCAAAGCGGGCAGCGCGTTCGGGGTCAACACGACCAAGGCCAATGAGCAGCAGCACCCGGCGATCGCGATGCTGTCGAGCGGCAAGTTCGCGGTAGCATGGGATTCCTTCGGTCAGGTCGGCGGCAACAACTACGACGTGATGCTGCGCTGCTACGACGAGACCGGTGCAGCCGTGGCCAACGAGACGTTTGGCAACACCTACAAGACCAGCAAGCAGCAATACCCGGCCCTTGGCGCCTTCACCGACGGTTCGGACCGCTACCTCCTGGTGTGGCAAAGCCTGGACGAAGACGCGGCGGGTGGCTATGGCATTTTCGCGCAGATCTTCTACAAGGATTGCAAGGCTGTAGGTGCGGCGTTCCAGGTCAACACCTACAAGGTGGGCGATCAGAAGGACGCCAAAGTGGCGATTGACGCCGCGGGCAATTTCACCATCGTGTGGAGTTCGGCGACGCAGGACGGCGACAACTTCGGCATCTATGGCCAGGCTTTCGACAAGAATGCCGCCAAGGTGGGCGTCGAATTCAAGCTCAACGGCATCACGGTGGGCGAGCAGTCGCGCGCCGCGGTGGCGTACCTGGCCAACGGCAATCTCGCCGCGGTGTGGCAGACGATTGGCGAGGACGAGACCGGGTATGGCTTGAAGACGGCAACTTACAAGCCAGGTGGCGGCGCGCGCATCGGCTTGGACTGGGTGGCGAATACCACGTTCACGGGCGATCAGTCCCAGCCGGTCATCGGTGGCAGGGCCGACGGTTCCTGGGTGCAGGCTTGGAAGGGCGCGGCGCAGGACGGCGACAAGGGCGCGATCATCGCTCGTATTTTCAAGTAGCAGATCGAAGGGACCGGGCCGCTACACGCCCGCCGCAGCCAGCGCCGCGTCCATCAGCGCTGCCCAGCCCCGGTTGGCGGCCGGACTCGCCGGGCTCGGATGCGGGACCCGACCCACGATGACGCTTGGGCAAGGGCCGAGCGCCGCGCGGATCCGGTCCTCGGCGAACTGACCCACGCCGATCACGAACTTCGGCTGGAAGTGCGCCACGGTCCTGCGCAAAGCCTCGTCGCAGATGGCGAACAGTGGCTCGCGCTCGGCCTTGCGCAGCTTGTCCGGCGTCAGGTTGCGCCCCGAAGCCTCGATGAACACGAGCGGGCAGTAGTTGGCGATGAAGAAGCGCGCGAAGAAGGCTTCGGGCGTGCCGAATCGGTCGCTGGCCCAGGTCCACAGCCGCGCGCCGCTGACCTCGCTGCGGCGGCAGTCGAACCCCTGCACCGGACGTTTCGGATGCTCATGCGCCGGCTTGCCGATCGGTGTGCGGATGCCCAGCCAGTCGCGCACCTTGGCCACTTCGCCGAACGGCACGCCGACTTGGGCCATACCGAAAGGTCCCGGATTCATGCCGATCAGCAGCACTTCCCGCTTGCCGACGCCATAGCGCTCGCAGTAGGCATCCCAGCCCGGTCGCGCATAAACCAGTGGATTATAAACGTATTCCACTGGCGGCGCGAACGTCAGACCGTCCAGCGCCAGGCACACGTCGTCAGTGATGCGGCGCAGATCGTCCTTCACCGTGGCTACGGGCGCGGCGCGACGCTGATCGGCCCCAGCTTCGGGTCGAACACGTTGTCCAGCTCGCCGTTCACCGCGCGAATCGGATCGTAGCCGGCCGGCGCCCACGACGGCTTGACGAGCATGCCTTGCAAGATCCCGACCCAACTTCGGTTCTGCCCATCGAGCAGGCCAACCACGTAGTTGCCCGACGCCTCGCCCATGTTGGTCCAGTAGGCGGGCAGGCCGTTGACCACCACCTCGAGGTTCTTGCTGCCGCCCGGGTGCATGGCCAGGAAGTCCGCGTCATAGTAGTTGAAACTGACGCACGAGTTGATCAGCATCACCTGGTAGCGGTTGGGGAAGTTGCCGCCCGTGTAGGCCGTCGGTTCCAGGGGGCCGTGGCCGAAGTGGCTGTGACCCTGGTACAAAAACACGTCGGCATTCCAGAACGCGTCCAGGTAGCGGTTGCGCGCCGCCTGCCGCCACTCCGCCTTGCCGTCCTCGTAGCCCCAGTAGCAGCGCAGTTCCACGGTCATGTCGCGCGTCTGCTTGCCGCGGGTCACGCGCACCGGCATGGTCCAATCGATCCGTCGTTCCGCGAACTTGTCGATGACCTGCTGCTTCAGCGCCTCCTTCTTCGCGGCATCCGTGCCCACCGCTGCCGGCCACTGCTTGTCGTCCAGGATCCACGCGAACACGTCCTCGTAGGTGGCGATCACCTTCTGCCCAGCCACGTTGAAGTCCAGCATCATGGCAAACGGTTGGGTATTGGTCACTTGCAGCGTGGTGAACTTGCCGCGCACGGTGCGCAGGAAGCGCATGTACTCCGTGAGCGACACGTCCTTGCTGTCGCGGATGTCGCCGTCCACGCCGAAGAACGCGGTCACCACCACCTTCTGCCGATCCGTGCCGAAACCCCACAAGCGGTCGAACTCCGGGTACTTGACCGGCGGATTCTTCACCGCGACGAGGTTGGCGCGCACCGTCAGGAAGTTGCGCGCCACTTCGGCCGAACTGACCTGCTTGGCAAGATCCAGGCCTTTTTGCGCGAGGTTCAACGCATTGAGCTCCTGCTTCATCGCCGCGACGCAACTGGCCTGCTGGGGCGTGAAGTGATACCACAGCGAATCGGCTTCGGTTTTCTGGTCGTCGCTGCACGGCTTGCGGAGCTTGTCCGCCTGCGCCACGTAGTCGCCGAATAGCAGCGCGAGTTGCATCTGCGTCGCGGTCGCCTTCTTGCGCACGATCGCCACATCACTGTACTTGTAGCGGATTCGCTGGATCTTGCCGGTCGCCTTGCCCGCCGCGAGCACGTCCAAGGTCTCACGCGTCCAGCCCTTCGGGTCCAGGTTGTGCAGCGCGTCGCGATCCTGCAGGCCGACTTCGGGCTTGCGCAAGGCACCGATCGCCGACTTCACCTGGCGCTGGATGGCCTTCTGGATCGCCGCGTCGTCCGCGTTCGTCGGCGCGTAGACGTAACCTTGCCATTCGATGCGCTTTTCCGCACCGGACGCCGAGGTCAGATCGTCAGAACTCGAGTCGTCGGTCGCGCAGCCGGCCACGCCCGATAACAGCAGCGCGAGGACGGCGATGCAGGGGAAAGTCCAGGAAGCTCTTGCCTTTCGCGAGGTCATGGTCCACCTGCCAGGTTGCGTGAGGGCCGTGAGTGTAGTCCCCGCGCCGCATCCCAGGCAACTCTCGCAGCGGTCTCACTGGCAGCGGGGTCCGTTGGCCCCGACGCCGCAGGTCATGCCGACGTCCTTGCACTCGAACGCGGCGGGAGATTTCGCCTCGCAGAACCAGAGTTCCGAACCGTTGCACTTGCTTGCGCCGGTGCAGGGTACACCCTCGGAACAGGCCGACTTGGGGCACTGCTGGCCGTCGGGGCAGGCGGCGCCGAGCAGGTCGAAGTTGTCCGCGAGCATGCAGGTAGTGCCAGCCGGGCAGGACTGGGCGATCGTGATGCCGCTCACGCAGTTGCGCGCGATGTTGCCGGTGCAGGCGGCGGTGAACGTGCTGGCGGTGCACTTGGCCGGGCTGCCGCACGCGCCGCTCAGGTTGCTGGCGCCCGCAGTGCAGGTGCTGGCTTTGGTCGTGCAGTCCAGGCCCAGGCCGAACGTGCCGCCGGCGCCGTCGGACACGCACAGGCTGGCGACCGTGTCAGCACAGCTCGCGCTTTGGACCGCGCCACACGGCATGGGCTTGAGGCAAGTGGGCGCACCGAATACCGAAGTGCAAATCATGCCCAATGCCTTGCAGTTCACCGCCAACGGCTTGGCCTGGCCGCCGCAGCTCCAGGCGATCTGGCCGTCGCAACCCTGGTTGGGGCCGCCCTGGCACTTGCCTTCCGGGAAGAACTGCACGCATTCCGCCAACGCCGGGCAAGTCGTCGCGGCGCCAGCGCAAGCGAGGCTCGACTGCAACTGGGCGACCGCGAGTTGAGCGATCGCTTGCGGTTGGCCCGCGGGCAGGCTGGCGTTGAACAGGTCCGGGTGCAGGTTGATACGCACGCAATCTTCATGCGATAGCGAGGGCTTGAAGCAGCTGATGTAGCGCGCGCAGGCCTGGTTCAGGGCCTTGAGCTTGGCCTTGGGGACCCCGCAACTGGTCACGGTGGCGCCGCCCGGGCTGCCCGCCTGGTTGCACAAGCCGAATCCGCAGTGTTGTAGCGTAGTCCAGGCGCCGTTGATGCACTGCACGCGCCGCTTGCCGTCCTTGGAACAGGCGTCCTCGCCCTCGAATCCCAGGCAACTGGTGCCGGGGTTGCCGCCTGGCACGCCGGTCCAGACGTCGCTGGCCTCGCCGTCGCCCACGGCGTCCGCGCTGGCTGAATCTGCAGCACTATCAGCTATGTCAGCGACATCAACCGCGGCGTCGGCAGGGCCCGCGTCGACCTCAGCTGCGTCCGGTTTGCCCGCGTCCTTGCCGACATCGGTTTTGCCAGCATCTTTGCCGACATCGGCCAGCGCCACGTCAGGTTTGCCGGCGTCCGCCTTGCC
>CAYHHL010000020.1:19109-23379 GCA_964356325.1 uncultured Enterobacteriaceae bacterium
GCATCGACCTTGCCGGCATCGACCTCCGCGTCCGGCACTTCGGCCAGCGTGTCGAGATCCTCCACATCGGCAAGGGTTTCGATTTCATCGGCAGGTTCTTCTGCATCCGGCGGGTCCTCGGCTCCGTCCGCAATCTCGACGGTATCGGACTGCAGCTTCACCTGCCAACCAGGCGTCTTGACTGCCGGTGGCGCCGGAGATGCGCACGCCGCCAGCACGCCACAGAGCAGCGCTGCCAGCCAACCCGCCGTCAAAAGCTTGGGCGTTTCAGGAGCTTCGGTCACTGCTACAGCGTCAGCAGGTAGGCCACGAGGTCGTCCAACTGCTTGGGCGTCAGCTGCGCGGTCTTGCCCATCGTCGTCGCGGTCTTCTTCAGCGCGTCGTGCAGGGTCGCCGCACTGCCGTCGTGCAGGTACGGCGCCGTGTAGAACAGGCCGCGCAAGCTCGGAGTATTGTACTGGATCTTCTCGAGCTTGCCGTTCGCCGCCGCGACCTTGGTCTCGACTTCGGTCAGCGTGCCCACGTCGTGCTGCTCGCCGTCGGTGAAGCTGCCGGGCGTATGGCAGCCCGTGCAACCCACGCTCGGATCCTCGAAGAGCTTCTTGCCCGCCGCCTGGGGCGCCGTCAGTTGCCCATCGGCCTGCTTGTTGGGATTGGGCGGCGCCTTCAGGCCCAGGATCAGGAACTTCTCGAGCGAGGCGATCTCCGCCGGCAGCAAGCCCGACCCACCCATGCGCGAAGTGGTCGTTTGGATGTTGTCGTGCAAAGTCAGCTTGCTGCCCATCCAGTTGTACGGCTCGGTGTCGATCAGCCGTTCCGCCAGCGCCGGCGTCTGCCGCGGCCCTTCGCTCACGAACCACACCTGCTTGTCCTCGGTGCCGTCGACGTGGCAGGTCGCGCAGGCAAAGCGATTGCCCACGCTCAGGCGCGAATTCAGCGCGTGGTGGAAGACCTTGCGGCCCAGGCGGGCTTCCAGCGGCAACGGATCGCTGCCGTACACCGCGGTCTTGGCCGCCTTGAGGTACAGCGGTTGGATCTTCGGCAGCAATTCAACCGACGTATCGAGCGAAAGCGCCGCGTCGCCGTACGCCAGCAGCGGCGCCAGGTCGACCACGCTCACGGTCAGATTCGAACTGTTGAGCACGTAAGCCTTGCTGCCATCGAGCGAAATCGCGATCGCCTTGGGACCGTCCTGCACCCGGATGTCGGCCACCGGCCACTGCATCGGATCCGCCGCCGCCGTGTTCACCACCAGCACGTTATTGGTGCCGCGCGCCGCCACCAGGGCCAGCGTACGCGTCGGATGGTGAATGATGTCCGCGGGTTGATCGAAGCGCGCCAGGAAGGACCGCGACGAGGCGATGTCCAGGATCGGCTGCTCGGCCACCGTCGCTTTGAGCATGCCGCCCACGGACAGTCGCGAAATCGTCACTTCATACGGGCGCATCGGCGCACCCACGCAGGCGGGCTCACCCGGCGGCGGCGGCACCGGCACCATCGAGCAGGTCGAGCCGTAGCCACCGGTGCACTTCTGCACGAACTTCTGCGGCGCATCCGGCGGCTTGATGCCGACCGCGGACAGCACGTCTTGCGCCGAGCCCGAGGCAATCAGCGTGTGGGTAATCAGGACGTCGCCGCTCTCGGGCTCGATCGTCATCGAAAACGCCCGGTTGGCCACACGCTTGGGCTTGGTCGTCAGGCCTTGGCACACCGGCACCGGGTTGTTCACCCGCAGCGGCGTCAGCGGCAGCTTGGCCACGAGACCGTCCGGGGACTTGGCCGTCAGCGCCGCCACCGTCACCACCGCGGTCGCGCCATCGCCGTGCAGCACGAACACCGTGCCGCCCAGCGTCGCCGTCACCGCCTTGGGACGCGCCGCCGTCATGCCCCGACCGAGCTCCTTGCCGGTCAGCGGATCCAACGCGATCAGCATGTTCTCGCCCGCCAGCGTCACGAACAGCATCTTGGCGTCCGGAGCCAGCGCGAGGCCGATCGGTTCGGCGCCGACCGGCCACTGATCCATCACCACCTTGGCGGGCTGGGCAGAAGTCAGGAAAGTCGAGGGGATGCGCGCCACGAAGCCTTCGTCGCGCACCGTCGCCCAGATCGTGCCGTCGGGACCGACCACCACCTGCTCGGGGCGCTGGCCCAGCGGCAGGATCGCCGTCACCGTCATCGTCTGCCGATTCATCCGCACGATCGCGCCGTTGTCCGTGTCCACCACCACCAGCGAATCGCCGAACACCGCCAGGGCGCGCCCGGACTGCCAGGGCATCGTCGCGTTCTTGGTCAGCGCCCGCGGCGCGCGCGGCAGCGTGGTCGGCACGTTGGCCGGCAACTGGTCGAAGTCGGGCGCCACCAGGCTGATGGTCTTGCAATCGGCGGCGCAACTCACCTCGGTTTCGCTCGCGTCGCACAAGCCGTCGCCGCACACGACCACGACGTCGACGCACACGCCCTGCTTGCAACTCGCCTTGCCTTCGCAGATTTTTTGCACGGTGGCGCCGGTGCCCTTGGCGTTGCAACTCGCGACCTGGTTGCCGTCGCAAAACGTCTCGCTGGGCTTGCACACGACCGCGACGCAGCCGTTGCCGCTGCAGGCTTGACCGGCGTCGCACGGCCCGATCGACCAGCCCATGCCGTCGGCCTTGCAAGTGGCGAGTCCGCCTGGGTTGCACAGCTTGGAGCCGGCCTGGCAGACCAGGGGCACGCAGGCGGCGCCGGCGCAGGTCGCGTTGGTGCCGCAGTCCTCGACTACCGATTCGGTCAGGCCGAGGCCGTCGCAATGGAACACCGCGCCGTTCTTGCAAAAGCTCGTGTTCGCCGGGCAGACCTGCTCGAGGCAGGCGGCGCCGCCCTGGTCGCTGCCGGTCGGGTCGCAGCTGTTGCCGGCGGGGCAATTCGCGTGGTTCCAGGCGGTTCCGTCGGCATTGCAGGTGACCACCGCGTTGCCGACGCATTGCGACGCCCCGGGCTTGCAGGCCGAGGCGACGCACGCACCGTCGAGGCAGGCCTGGCCCACGCTGCAAGCCACTGAACTGGTGTAGGAAACGCCGCGGCTGCTGCAGGTCTTGACGCTGGTGCCGCTGCACACCTTGCTGTCGGGCTGGCAGATGACCGGGTGGCACTGCCCGTCTTCGCAGGCAAAATCGCTGTCGCATGGCGCTTGCTGCCACTGACCGTCGTCGCTACAGACCGCTGCGGTGGCCGGGTCGACGCAGCGCGTGGCGGCGGGCGCGCATACAGCGGCAACGGCCTGGGCCACGTCCACATTGGCTCGCGGGCTGGCGATGTCCGCTGCGCCTTGGAATTGCGGCGTTGCGGCAGCCGGCGCGGATGGGGCCGGCGCGGCGCACCCTGCGGCAGCCAGCGCGACAACCAGCGCAAGCGCATGCGTCGAGGCGGTGTACACGGTCGGTCGGCAGCCAGAATCGCGCATCGGGGACCTCGACGGTTTGCTCAACACAGCCTGGGCAGAATCACGCAGCTTTTGGGTCGAATCACGCAGCTTGCGGGCCTAATCGCGCAGATTTTGCGCCGGATGACGCAACTTCAGGGCTGATTCACCGGCTTCGGGTCGAAATACGCAGCTTGGCGTAGAATCACGCAGCTTGGCGCAGAATGCCCCGCCGCGCAAGCAAGATCTTCACAGGCCAAAACCAAGTCGGCACAGTGACTTCCATGATGAGAGCGATCGCAGGTCAGGGCTCGCCGAGGCCGCCGGGATGGCCGTAGCTCGCGCCCTTCTTCCAGCCGTAGACGGACAGGACCATCGGCCGCGTCGCCTTGACGGTGTGCAAGCCCGGGCCGATCGCCTGGCGGAGGACGCGCCACGGTTGGCCGGGTATCTCGGTGCCCGCGCCCAGTGCATTGCCGTCGAGCACCACGCTCGTCCCGATCGGCACCGCCAAGTTGATGAACTGGTTGGGGTAAGTCGAGGGCGCGGCAAAGGTGTGCTGCGACGCGAGTCTGGACACCGGCACTGCCAGCAGCATCGCCGGATCGCCCTGGTCGCCCAAGCCGACCTGGGTCATCTGCGACGACGCCATGAATTGCGCCAGCGCCACCGGTTTGTTGGCCTGCACCACGAAATCCGCCTTGGACTCGAACTCGAACCACTGACCCGCGTTCAGCATCGGCACCTTCGCTTGAGGCGGCACCGTCACCACCGTCGTGCCGTCCTGCGCCGCCAGGATGCGCCACACGTCCTGCTCTTGACTCGCTGGATCGCGCGGTTGCAGGTGGGTCGCGACGTGCACCGTGCCCCAGG
>CAYHHL010000020.1:23479-26937 GCA_964356325.1 uncultured Enterobacteriaceae bacterium
GCCCCCGCTGGCGCCGGCATTGTCCAGGTCGACCGCCCAGAAGTCGCAGCCCAGGTTGGTGGGGTTGGCAAACTTAGGGTCGCACAGGTCCTTGCACTGCCCGCCCGTGCAAGTCAGGCCGGCGGCGGCGCAATCCTGCACGACCTGGAAGCCGCTGGCGTCGCCCTTGCACACGATGGCCTTGCCGCTTTGGCAAAGCGTGGTGCCGGGCTGGCAGGCGATGCACGCGCCCGCGTCACAGACCTCGGTCGGGCCACAAGTGGCTTTGACCACGGCGGCTTTGCCGGTCGCGTCGCATTGCGCCGTCTGGGTGCTGGGCAACAAACCCGAGGCGGCCGCGGTGCACAACGGCAAGCCCGCGGCGCACTGGCACGCGCCCTTGACGCAGCCCAGGTTCTTGGCCGCGCAGTTCTCGCCCTGGTCCAAGCCCTTGCCGTCGCCGTTGCAGACCAGAATGCTTTGGCCCAGGCAGGACTTGGCGCCCGGAGCACACAGCGCGCAGGCGCCGTTGACGCACACCAGGCCGCCCGTGCAGGTGCTCGCCAGGCTGGCCTGGCTGCCGTCGCCGTTGCATTGCAGGATCTTGGCCGAGGCGGTGCCATCCGCGGCGGGCGGGCCGCAAAACGCCGCCTTGGGCACGCACGCCAGGCATTGCCCTGCCACGCAAGCGGGTTGGCCGCCGGGGCAGGGCACGGTCGACCAGCCCTGGCCGTCAGCTGCGCAAGTCGCCAGGCCGTTGGCGCCGTCGCATTTCGTTGCGTCCGGCACGCAGGTGACGCACGCGCCGGCATGGCAGAACTCTCCGGATTTGCACGGAGTCGCGTCAATGGCGTCATAGCCCTTGCTGTCGCACAACAACACGACGGTCGGGCTGGCGTCCTGGGCTGGTTCGCAGTAGCTCTTGCTCGGCGCGCAGAAGTAGCAGGTGCCTTCGTCGCAAGTCGGCTTGCTCGCAGGGCATGGGTCCGCGGTCCAGGCCTTGGCGTCGGTCGAGCAGACCTCGCGTTGGCCGCCGTGACAGCGCGAGGTGCCCGGCACGCAATTGGCGCAGGCGCCGTCCACGCACGAACTGCCGCCCGCGCAGGTTTCCATGACCTCGCTGGCGCCAGCGCTGGTGCAGTGGATGACCTCGAGGCTGGTGCTGGAACCGGGCGCCGGGTCAGCGCACCAGACCTTGCCGGGCAAGCACGCGAGACAATTACCTTCTACGCATACGGGCAGGTCTTCGCCACAGGGCGAGGCGCTCCACCCCTGGTCCGTGCAGGCTTCCCGACCGGCGGATCCGCAGCGCAACGTGTCCAGGGGGCAGGGCGCGTCGGCGCTGGGGACGTCGGCGACGGCGTCGCTCGGAACGCTGTCGGACACGCCGGAGTCTTGGACAGCAGCGTCTTTCTTGACGTCGGCGCTGTCGGCCAGGGCGTCTGGCGGCGTGCCCTTGGCGTCCTGGAAGGCAGGGAAGCCGGCGTCGTCTCCGGAGTGGACGGGCTTGCCGGTGCACGCGGCCAGCCCCAAGCACGCCCAGGTCACCAAGTGGGCATGTCGGGGAGTGCGCGGGAGCATGGCGGGGTCCTGGGGGTCGGCGGTCGGTCGGGCGTGGGCGGACGATCTGCCGCGAAGTCGCGAGCATGCCGATCGGGTGGCGGACTGCCAAGGCTGAAGCGCGCCGCAATCGGGTTGCCCACCCCGCCCACATGCGCTATACGCCCGCAACCCACGATGCCACCTCCCCTTCCCATCACCAGCTACGCCACCTGCAGTGCCCTGGGCGACACGCGCGACCAGACCTTGCGCGCCCTGCTGGACGGCCGCTCGGGCCTGCGCGCGCCGTCGATGGCCTTGCCGTTCGCCACCGCAGTCGGCGAGATCCCCGGAGATTTCACAGCCCTGCCGCCCGAGCTGGCCGCCTGGGACACCCGCCTGGCGCGCCTGGTCGCCCACCTGCTTCAAGGTCTCGCCCCTGACCTGGCGCGCGCCCGCCAGCGCTGGGGCGACCGCCGCATCGGCCTGTTCCTCGGCACCAGCAACGCCGGCATCCTGCAGACCGAAGCCGCGCATGCCGCCTGGGTCGCGACCGGAACCGTGCCCGTGGACTTCGATTTCGCCCGCCAGCACGCCTACGACGGCATCCTGACCGTCGCGCGCCGACTCACCGGCATCGCCGGCCCCGGCTATGTGGTATCGAGCGCGTGCTCCTCGAGCGCCAAGGTGCTGGCCGTCGCCGCCCGCCTCATCCACGCCGGCGTCATCGACGCGGCGCTGGTCGGCGGCGCGGACACCTTGTGCCAGACGACCTTGCGCGGTTTCCATGGCTTGGGCGTGCTGTCGGCCTCGGTGTGCCGGCCGTTCGGCGCCGGGCGGGCCGGCATCAACATCGGCGAGGGCGGCGCGCTTCTGCTGATCGAACGGCAAGGCCAGGCGCGCGCTCTGCTTCTGGGTGTGGGTGAGAGTTCGGACGCCCACCATATGAGCGCGCCGCACCCGCAGGGCCACGGCGCGCGGCTGGCCATGCAGCGGGCGCTGGAACTGGCGGGATTGCCTGGGCAAGCCGTCGACCACGTCAACGCCCACGGCACCGGCACGCTGCTGAACGACGCCGCCGAAGGCCTGGCGATTGCCGACCTGCTCGGAACCGAAGTGCCGGTGATCTCGACTAAAGGCTACACCGGCCACCTGCTCGGCGCGGCCGGTGCACTCGAAGCGGTGTTGGCGATCCTGGCGCTCGAAGCAGGCGTGATTCCCGCGTCGCTGGGTGCCGATCCGCTCGATCCGCTGCTGACCATTCGCGTGCCGACCTCGACGCTACGCCAGCCATGTCGAGCAGTCCTGAGCAATTCCTTCGCGTTCGGCGGCAACAACGCCAGCGTGCTGTTGGGGGCGGCGTGATGCGAGCTCCTGACCCCAAACACGTCCTCCATGTCGGCGGTATCGGTCTGTGGACGCCGGGCTTTGCCGACGTGCCCGCCTGGCTGCAGGGCGTGGCCGACCCCGGGCAAACCATGCCGGCCGCCGCGCTTTTGCCGGCCAACGTACGGCGGAGAACCTCGCTGCTGACCCGCGCGGCAGCCGAGGCGTTTGCCCAGGCCGTCGCCGCTGCCGGTGCGGATGCCTCTGAAGTTGCATCGGTGTTCGTCTCGGCCTGGGGCGAGACGTCGGCGCTGCAGGAGTTGCTCGACCAACTGCACGGCCCGGACGGCGAGTTGTCGCCCATCCGCTTTGCCGGCAGCGTACACAACGCGGCGAGCGGCAACCTTTCGATCGCAACGGGCAATCGCGGCTTCACCACCTCGCTCGCCGCCGGGGCCGATTCGGTCGCCATGGGTCTGTGCGAATGCCTGGGCCTGCTCGCCGCGGGGCATGCCGAGGTGGTGGTGGTGTTTGCCGACCTCGACCCACCCGCGCCGCTGGCCGATCGCACCGGCCACTGCACGCCGCTCGCGGTGGCCTTGCATTTGCACGCC
>CAYHHL010000020.1:27037-31208 GCA_964356325.1 uncultured Enterobacteriaceae bacterium
GCCGATACCATGGTGTGCGCCGTGACGATCCGCGCCGACGCACCGTTCGTGCAACCCGCGGGTGTCCAGGCCGTGGTGACCCTGGAGTACATGGCGCAATGCGTAGCGGCCTGGGCCGGCTTGACCGGCCGGTTGATGGGGCAACCGGTGCGCATCGGCTTCCTGATCGGCTGTCGGGAGATGCTGTTGCACCGCGACCGCATCGCGATCGGCACCTGTTTGACCGTCGTGTGCAAGCGGGTCTGGGGCGACAGCGTCCTGGGCAGCTTCGAGTGCGAGGTTTCGGACGAGGCCGGCTGTGTCGCCACCGCGTTGTTGAGCACGGCCCAGGCCGGTGCCGACGGCGCCCTGCCGCAATGACCCGAGAACCCCATCTGGATTGGAGAACGCGAGCGATGACAGCCACTACCACACGAGCCCTGGTCACAGGAGCCAGCCGCGGCATCGGCGCTGCGATCGCCCGGGCCCTGGCCGCCGCCGGTCACGAGGTCGTGCTCAACTACCGCAGCAACGAAGCCGCCGCCCGCGCGGTGGCCGGCGAAATCGAAGCGGCCGGCGGTCGGGTCGAACTGGCCTGCTTCGACGTCGCCGATGCCGAAGCGACGCGACTGGGCCTGGCCGCCCTGGACCTCGACGCCCGACCGATCGGCATCCTGGTCAACAACGCCGGCATCGCCAAGGACGGACCCTTTCCCGCCATGGATCTCGAGGCCTGGCAATCGGTCACCCGCACCACCCTGGACGGTTTCTACCACGTCACCCAACCGCTGGTCATGGCGATGGTCCGCCGCAAGTGGGGGCGCATCATCAACATCTCCTCGGTGTCGGGCGTCATGGGCAACCGCGGCCAGACCAACTACTCGGCGGCCAAGGCGGGTCTCATCGGTGCCACCCGTTCGCTCGCCCTGGAACTCGCCAAGCGCAACGTCACGGTCAACGCGGTTGCGCCGGGCTTGATCGACACCGACATGGTCAAGGACGTGCCGCCCGAGGTCTTGCAACATATTCCGATGCGCCGTATGGGGCGTCCCGAGGAAGTCGCCGCTCTGGTGGCGTTTCTCGCTTCCGACGCGGCGGCCTACATCACTGGCCAGGTCATCGGCATCAACGGGGGCTTGATATGAGCGGCACGCGCGTCGTCGTCACCGGCCTGGGCCTGTGCAGTCCGATCGGCAACAGCCTGGACGAAGTCTCGAGATCCTTGCAGGAAGATCGCCACGGCATCGCCGTCATGGCGCAGTGGGACGCCATTGGCCAACTGGGCACCCGCTTGGGCGCGCCGGTCGCGGGCGTGGAACGGTCTGACTTCCCGCGCAAAAAGGTCCGCACCATGGGCCGGGTCGCGCTGCTGTCGCTCTACGCCAGCGACCGGGCGATCGCCGACGCCGGCCTGGACGAGGACTACCTGCGCTCCGGAAAGGTAGGCCTGGCCTATGGTTCCACGCACGGGTCGAGCTCGGAACTCGAGAAGTTCGCCCGCAACGTGTTCGGCACCAACAGCCTCGCCGGCCTCGAATCGAGCAGTTACCTGACCTTCATGAGCCACACGTGCGCCGCCAACCTGGCGATGTACTACGGGATCCAAGGGCGGATCATCACCACGTGCGCGGCCTGCGTCAGTTCCAGCCAGGCGATCGGCTACGGCTACGAAGCGATCAAGTCGGGCAAGCAGGAAACCATGGTCTGCGGCGGCGCCGAGGAACTGCATTTCACCCACGCCGGCGTGTTCGATATCATGTTCGCCACGTCGACCAAGTTCAACGATCACCCCGAGTTGAGCCCGAGACCGTTCGATAGCCGGCGCGACGGCCTGGTGGTCGGCGAAGGCGCGGCCACGCTGGTGCTCGAAAGCTACGACCGGGCCAGGGCGCGCGGGGCTCAGATCTACGGCGAAATCCTTGGCTACGGCACCAATTGCGACGGCCTGCACATCACCCGCCCGAGTGCCGAAGGGATGGCCGGCGCGATGAGATTGGCGTTGGAAGACGCGGGCTTGAGCAAGGACGACATCGATTACGTCAACGCGCACGGCACCGCGACCGAACTGGGCGACATCGCCGAGAGCCAGGCGACGTTTGCGGTGCTGGGCGACGCCGTGCCGGTCAGCTCGACCAAAAGCTTCACCGCCCACACCCTGGGCGCATGCGGCGGCATCGAAACGATCTTCTGCCTCGCCGCGCTGCGGGACAGCTTCGTGCCGCCGACGCGCAACCTGGACATCGTCGACGAACGTTGCGCGCCGCTGGACTACATCACCCGCGAAGCCAGGCACTTGCAACTGAATCGCGTGGTCAACAACAACTTCGCGTTCGGCGGCATCAACACCTCGCTGGTGCTGGGCCGCGTCTGAGCCGTGCCGGACGTTTGCCAAGGAATCCCCATGCCTGCCATCGACGTCCTGATCATCGGCGCGGGTCCCGGCGGTTCGACCGCAGCCAACCTCTTGGCAAGCCAAGGGATTCGCACGGTGCTGCTCGACAAGGAGACGCACCCGCGCTTCCACATCGGCGAATCGCTCCTGCCCATCGACGCGCCGATCTTCAAGCGTCTCGGCGTCGATCTCGACCAGGTCGGCTTTTTGGTCAAGGGTGGCGCGGACTTCTACGACGAGGCCACCGGCCAGTTCACCCGCTTCGATTTCGCCGACGCCTTGCCCGGCAGTCCGACCAAGGCGTGGCAGGTCGATCGCAGCCAGTTCGACGCCATGCTCGCCCAGCGCGCGGCCGAGGTGGGCGCGCAACTCCGCGAAGGTCAAAAGGTCGTCAAGGTCGAACTGGGCGCCGACGCCGTGCAGGCCTGGACCAAGGAGGGCGAGCACTTCACCGCCCGCTTCCTGGTCGACGCCACCGGTCAGGACGCGTTGCTGGCGCGCAAGCACGAATCGCAGGCGAGTTTCGATGGTTTTGGCCGCGCCGCGGTGTTCTGCCACTTCGAGGGCTTGAGCGCCGAGGCCGAGCGCCGGCTTTACGACACCGGCCACATCAAGATCGTCATGATTCCACAGGGGTGGTGTTGGCTCATTCCGCTGGCCGGCGGGCGCCTGTCCGTGGGCCTGGTATCGCGGGAAAAAGGCTTGGGTCCTGAGCGGTTGGCCCAGTTCATCGCCGAATCCCCGCTGGTGCAGGGCTTGACCGCCGGGGCGCACCGCACCGAAGCGCGGGTGATTCGCAACTTCTCGTTCAAGAACCTGAAACCCCACGGCCCGCGCTGGGCTTGCATCGGCGACGCCTCGTGCTTTCTGGACCCGGTGTTCTCCTCGGGCGTGTCGCTGGCGATGTGCGGCGGTGCGATGCTGGCGGACATCCTGGGCCCGGCCTTGCGGGAAAACCGGGAGGCGCAACCCGACCTGATGGCGCCGCTGGCCGTGCACATGGACCCGGCGTACAAGAGCTTTGCCGCGCTCATCCACCGATTCTACCACACGAAAATCGTCCACAACCTGTTCTTCGATCCGGCGCCCGACGCCCAGTTCCGCCAGGGCATCACCAGCGTGCTGGCGTGCGACGTGTGGCGCGACGACAATCCGTTCCAGGCCATGCTGTTGACAGCGACGCGGCACAAAGCCGACTTCTGACGGGAGGTTGTGATGACGGTGCTGTTGTTTCCGGGCCAAGGTGCGCAGTTCGTCGGCATGGGCAAGGCGCTGGCGGAGCAGTCCCCTGAAGCGCGGGCGGTGTTCCAAGCCGCCGACGACGCGCTGGGATTCTCCTTGTCCAAGCTGTGTTGGCAGGGGCCCGAGGCCGACCTGATGCGGACCGAGCACGCCCAGCCGGCGATCCTGACCCATTCGATCGCGGCCCTGCGCGCGGTGCAAGCCCAGCAGCCCCTGCAAGTCCGGGCAGTAGCAGGGCATTCCTTGGGCGAATGGACGGCGCTGGTGGCGGCCGGCGCGCTCGGTCTGGAGCAAGCGGTGCGTCTGGTGCACTTGCGCGGCCAACTGATGCAAGCAGCGGTGCCGGCGGGCGTGGGCGCGATGTCGGCGATTCTCGGGCTGGATCGGCCGGCGATCGAACTGGCGTGTGCCGAAGCGACGCTGATTTCCGAGGGCGGGATCGTGGTCTGCGCCACCCACAACGACGCGGCCAACAGCGTGATTTCAGGGCATGTGCAAGCCGTGGCGCGGGCCTCGGAGCTGTGCCTGGCGCGCGGGGCGATGCGGGCGCTGGCGCTG
>CAYHHL010000020.1:31308-50725 GCA_964356325.1 uncultured Enterobacteriaceae bacterium
GCGACGCGGGCCCTGGCGCTGGGTCCGGCGGCGGCGGTGCCCGGCCTGGTCAAGCGCACGGCGCGCGGGCTGAAGGTGACGGTGGTGTCGGAGCCGGCGGATCTGGCGAAGTGGGCGGCGGTCCAGGCCGAACTCGTCGGCGCCGTCGCCGGTGGCAGCGCCTTCATTCGGAAAGACGCTGCCACCGGGCCGAGTTGAAGCGACTACTTGGGCTGAGTGACGGTCGCTTTCTGCAGCACCACCTGGGTCTGGGCCAGCGCGCGGCCATTCATCGACGCGCCGGTCTCCAGGATGATCTGGGTCTTGCCGAGGATGACGCCCTCGAAGTGTGAGTTGGCGCCGATCGTTACCTTGCCGGCGACCTGCCAGAAGATGTTCTTGGCCTGCGCGCCGCCGCTCAGGGTAATCTTCTTGGCCGCCGCCATGGTGAGGTCACCGCTGACCTGGAAGATCCAGACATCGTCGGCGCAGCCCGAGAGCACCACGTCGGTCGGAATCGTCACGCCGGTTCCCCACTTGTACAAGCCGGCCGTCAGGGTCTTGCTGCCGATGTTGCCGCTGCCCAACTCGACGTAGTCAGGCAAGGGCCGGCCCGCCGCATCCGTGTAGGCCGTCTCCATGTTGGAGATCGCCGTGGTCATGTTGGCGGGCGAGGGCACCGCGTAGTTGGCCGCGTAGACCTTGCCGACCACCTGCGTCGAGGTGGCAAAGACATTGGACGCGTCCGAGACCAACGAGAACCCGGTGATGAAGGTGGCCGCCGCGGGGCTGACGCCGACGTCACCGGTGATGGCAGACGTGGGCACGGTCGAGATGGCCGTCTTGGCGAGGACCGCGAAGTTGCCGGCCGTGCCGAGAATCACAGGCGCTGGTCCCTTGGCCGCACAACCCACCTTGCCCTGCAAGTACACCGCGACCTTGTTGTTGATCGCGCCGCCCATCGAGACAGCGACGTCCCAGCGGCCGTCGCGGTTGAAGTCGCCGGCGGTCACGCCTTCGAACGCCGCGGTCGTCGTGCTCGGATACAGCGTGTGCAATGAGAAAGCACCTTTGCCATCACCCAGATAGACGCCCAGTGCGCCGGTTGCGTTGTACCCGGAGACGAAGTCGAGCTTGCCGTCGCGGTTGATGTCGACGGGCTCGGCATAGTGCGGGCTGGCGAATTCGCCGGCGATGGCGACCACCGCGTTGAACGAGCCGTCGGCCTTGCCGGTCAACAGGCGGAACGTATTGCCACTTTCAGCTACGACGAGCAGGTCGAGCACGGCGTCGTTGTTGAAGTCGCCCGCGGAGATGGACCACACGTTGCTGAGTGCCGCGCCGACCGAGGGCGTGGAAGCGACCGTGAACGTGCCGTCGCCCTTGCCCATTTGCACGCTGACGGCCGCGCTGCCGAACAAGCTCAACGCGAGGTCCGCGCTGCCGTCGCGGTTGAAGTCGCCGGCGACGACACCTCTCGGCGAGCCGGTCAGCGGCGTGAGCTTGACCGCGTTGAATGTGCCGTCCTTCTTGCCGGTCAGCACGCCGAACTGGCCGTTGCAGGTGGTCACGAGGTCCAGGTTGCCGTCGCGGTTGAAGTCCGCCGCAGCGACCGCCGAGGCATTGCCACAGGCGGCGACTTGGACTGCGGCTGCGAAGCCCGTGCCGGCACCGGTGCTGAGCAAGATGCTGACATTGCTGGAAGCGCCACCGCTGTTGACGCTGGCGACGTCCAGCGTGCCATCGTGGTTGAAGTCGCCAGTGACGACAGCAAGGGCGCCGACGTCGGCCTTGGTCACCTTGGCCGGGGTCGCGAACGTGCCGTTGCCCGCGCCGCTCAACACGCCGACGAAGCCATTGCCCGCATTGGCCGAGATCAAGTCGAGCGTGCCGTTGTGGTTGATGTCGACCGTGGTGAGGCCGACCGGGCCGGTGTCACTGGCGTAGGTGATGGGACCGACGAGGCCCCAGCCGCAGCGCTGCGGCAACTGGCCGAGCACGACCGAGGCAGTGTCCTGAGTGTCGATGGCCAACGCGAAGTCCATCACGCCGTCGAGGTTGAAGTCGGCGGTGGTGACGTCCCAAGCGCCGCCGGTCGAGGCCACGCGATTGCCCAGCGCGCCGATCGCGCCGTTGCCGAGGTAGAGGTTCAAACCATTGCTGCCGCCGTTGCTGGCCACGGCGAGGTCGGGATTGCCGTCCTGATCGAAGTCGCCGACGTCCAACGCGCGGTAGTTCTTGGCGGTCGCCAGCGTCGTCAGCGTCGACACGGTGAGCCCGCCCTTGCCGTCGCCCAAGAGCAGCGCCAACAAGTCGCCGAAGCTCGAACAGGTGACGATGTCCAGGTGGCCGTCGCGGTTCCAGTCGACTACCGCGAGATCCTGAAGATTTCCCGCAGTGCTGAGGGTCTTGCCGACGCCCAGGCCGAACTTGCCGTCGCCCGCGCCGAGGTGGACGTTGACCGCCTTGGCGAACGTCGTGACCGCAAGATCGAGCTTGCCGTCCTCGTTGAAGTCGGCCAGCGCGATGCCACCCGAGGCCGATGCCGCGACCGTCGAGGCCGTGAAGGTGCCATCGCCCTTGCCGAGCAGGACATGGATGCTGCCGCCGTTGAAGTCGTTGACCGCCATGTCCAAGACGTTGTCCTGGTTGAGGTCGCCGACCGCGATGAAGGTGGGACCTGCGCCGACGGTGGTGGTGGAAGCTGCCTTGAAAGTGCCGTCGCCATTGCCGAGGGCCACGCTGACCGAGCCGGCCTTGCCGTTGTTGTAGTTGGCTACCGCGAGATCCAACTTGCCGTCGCGGTTGAAATCCGCCAGGACGCCGTGCAGCGGACTGGTGCCGACTGCGACCGTGGCGGCGGCCGTGAACTTGCCCGCGCCGTCGCCCAACTGCACGCTGACTGAGCCCGTGCCGTTGCCGTTGCTGTTGACCACGAGCAGGTCGGGCTTGCCGTCGCGGTTGACGTCGCCGGTCATCACCGCGCGCGGCTTGGTGCCAGCGATGACCGCGCTCGGGGCCTGCAACTTGTAGGCGTTGTTGACGCTCGCGGTGGTGACGCCGACGACGCCGGCCAGGCCGCCGAACGACGGCGTGATCCGCAACGACACCGACTTGGCCGCGCCGGTGCCATCGGCCGAGATGTCGTCGGTCGAATTCCAGATGAAGGTGTGGGCCTTGCCGGGCTTGACCGCGCCGGTCGCCAGCTTGGTCGTGCCGTCGCCGCCTGCCGCCACCGCCGTGAGCCAGATGCCGGAATTGCCGAGCATGTACTGCACAGCGATATCGACCGGCGCGGCCTGACCCTGATAGAGGTTGTACGTGACGGTCACGCAGCCGCCGGTGCCGTTGAGGGCCACGGTGTTGGCCTCGGGCAGCACACTGACGCACAGGGCGCCACTCAGCACGAAGCCGCTCTTGCAGGTGCAAGTCGGCGCTGCCGCGACGTTGTTGGCGCAGGTGGCGTTGACGCTGCAGCCGCCGTTGTTGGCTTTGCACTCGTCGATGTCGTTGCACGTCGGCGCGCCCCCTGCCTTGTTGACGCAAGTGATGAATGCGACCGCGCCGCAGCCGCCGTTGCTGGTCACGCACTCGTTGATGTCACTGCAAGTCGGCGGGATGCCTGCATTATTCTTGCAAACGTTGAACTTGGCATCGCCACAACTGCCGTTGGCCGTCAGGCATTCGTCGATGTCGGAGCAGGTCGGCGGCGCGCCCACGTTGTTCTTGCACAGGTTGTGCTTGGCGTTGCCACAGCCGCCGTTGCCGGCCGCACATTCGTTGATGTCGGCGCAGGTCGGCAAGTTGCCGACCACGTCCGTGCACGCGAAGAACTTCGCGTCGCCGCAGCCGCCGTTGTTCGCCGCGCACAATCCTACGCTGCTGCACTGGGGCGCCGCGCCGATCTGATTGGTGCACTTGAAGAACTTGGCATCGCCGCATCCGCCGTTGACCAGGGCGCATTCGTCGATGTCGGCGCAGTCTGGCGCATCGGCGAAATCATTGGTGCACTTGAAGAACTTGGCATCACCGCAGCCGCCGTTGCCGACCGCGCACTCGTCGATGTCGGCGCAAGTGGGCGGCGCACCGACCTTGTTGCCGCAGGTCACGAACTTCGCCTGGCCGCAGCCGCCATTGGCCGTCGCACACTCGTCGACATCGGTGCAGGTCTTGCCGTCGCCCGCGTAACCGGGCTTGCAAGCGCAGGTGTGGCTGCCCACCGTATTGCTGCAGTCTGCCGCGAGGTCACAACCACCCGTGCCGAGGGTGCATTCGTCGACATCGGTGCAGGTCTTGCCGTCGCCCGAATAGCCCGACGCGCAGGTGCAGGTGAAGCTGCCCTCGCTGTTCGTGCAGTCGGCGATAGGCGAACAACCATCCGTATCCAGGGTACATTCATCGAGATCGAAGCACACCTTGCCGTCACCGGAATAGCCCGTTTTGCAGGCGCAAACGACCTCGAGCGAGTCGGTGCCGGTGCAGGTGGCGTGCTGGCTGCAGGGATTTTTCGTGCTTGCGCAGACGTCGAAGCCGGCGACCGTGACCTCGGCGCTAGCGCCAGCCGGGCCTGCCTTGGTGCCGTCTTCGGCGACGACCTTGCACTGCACCTTCGCGCCTTGCTTGATCGCCGCGCCGGCCGACTTGAGGCTGGCAACCAGGACCTGCGCCGTGGTGGCCGCCTCATCCTGTACGCCATCGACGAACCACTGGTATTGATAGGTGATCGCGTCGCCATCGGGATCGACCGCGGCGGTGGTGACCATGCAGGAGACCTCGCTGCTCAGATCCAGCGTCTCATCGTCCAGGGCGACCGTCGGCGTGCTGGGCGCGGCGTCATCCACCGTCACGCTCGCCTCGCCGATTCCACCGGTGACATAAGGATCCGCTGCTGTGACCATGACTTTCCAGGTCTCGCCGCGCTTGGCCACGCCGGCTGGGACCGTGGCGGTCGCCTGGGCCGTCGGCTCGCCGTCGCGGCTCCAAGCGTAGCTGTAGGTCAGCTCACTGGCCTTGCGATCCGGATCCACGGCGTCGGTGACGACCTTGGCCTGCAGCGGATCCAATGTCGTCGGTTGGGCCGGCTCGATGGCCACGACCGGAGCCCCGGGCGCCGTGTTGACGCTGACATCGTTGACGTTGATATCGTTGACGTTCACCTCATTGACAGGCACATCGTTGACATATACATCGATGGAACTTCCGTCGGCCAGACCGTCGAACTGGCCATCCACCGCGCTATCCATGCTGGCACCTGTTGGCGCTGGTCCACCGTGCATGACGTCACCGCAGCCCGCGAACGAAACCAACAGGGCGGCTGCCACGCTCACCCTTCGCCATGATGCGGATGGGCGGAAACGTGCGCGGCGTATGAACTGGACGGGGGCGAGCGATTGCATGGAGACCTCGAGCGGCAAACGGACGGATCGGTCTGCGCGGCCCTTGCAAACGAAGGGCAGAGCGCAGCGGCCAGTGCGGCGTGCCTGGAAACGCAAAAGGGTTGACTTGGACGCAACCATGCTAGCAAACCCGGCCGAGGCGAAGCTAGCCAGACAGCGAAACGTGGACCGGCAACTGGGTGACGCTGGTGACGGACTGATGCGCAAGGCCATTCGACTTCGGTCAAGGTAAGCTGTAGCCTGTCCACAACACAGTTCATCTCACAGTCGGCGCAATCGATGGGTTCTTCCGGCAGCCTATCGTCGCCAAGTACGTTCAAGAACCGGCAGGGAGACAAGATGGTCAGGTCCAAAAGTCATATTTCACGCTCGGCGCGGTGCGTCGTTGCCTGTGCGCTCGCGGCCGGCCTCGGCGTCGCCACGCCTGCCCGAGCCTTGGACCCGGGCACGGTCGACCTCGGACTGTTCGGCGGCTATGCGTGGCTTTCGAGCAACAGCGAGCTCGGCAACAGTTTCGGCCGCTTCGATGTGCCCGCCAACGCGCCCCTGTTCGGCGGTCGCATCGCCTACTCGCTGGCGAGCGTGCTGGCCGTCGAAGCCGAACTGCGCGTGGCTCTGGCCGATTTCCGCAGCGGCAGCGGCGGTTCGGCGGTCCTCGGTGCGCGCGCCCACGCCATCTTGAGCCTGCCAGTGGACTGGGCGGTGCAACCCTTCGTGCTGGTCGGCGGCGGCAGCGAAGTCTTGCTCGCCTCAGGCAAAGCCGACCTGGACAACAAGGATGTCGACCCCCTGATCGACCTCGGCGTCGGTGCGCGCGTGGCCTTGACCGAGGACCTCGGCTTGCGCCTGGATCTGCGCTTGCAACCGATTCGCGATCGCCAGCAAAACCTCACCGCGAATGAGGAGGTACACGTCGGCCTGGCCTGGAAGTTCGGCGGCACCCCGCGCGACACCGACAAGGACGGCATCGCCGATCGCGCCGACCATTGCGTCAACGAACCCGAGACCAAGAACGGTTTCCAAGACGAGGACGGCTGCCCCGACGATCCGGACACCGACGGCGACGGCATCGCCGACAGCAAGGACAAGTGCGTCAAGGAACCGGAGACCCAAAACGGCTTCGAGGACGAGGACGGCTGCCCCGACGATCCGGACACCGACGGCGACGGCCTCGCGGACAGCAAGGACAAGTGTCCGAAAGTGCCCGAGACCAAGAACGGTTTCCAGGACGACGACGGTTGCCCCGATGACACCGACAGCGACGGCGACGGCATCCAGGACAGCGCCGACAAGTGCCCGAAAGTGCCTGAAACCAAGAATGACTTCGAGGACGAGGACGGCTGCCCGGACAAGGTCCCGGACAGCGACGGCGACGGCATCCCAGACAGCGTCGACAAATGCCCCAAGCAGCCCGAGACCAAGAACGGCTATGAGGACGACGACGGCTGCCCGGACAAGATCCCGGAAAAGCTCAAGCAGTTCGCAGGCGCCATCAAGGGCATCGAGTTCGAGGTGAATAGTGCGCGCATCCTGCCGAAGTCGTTCGCGCTGCTCGACAAGGCCGTCGAGGTGCTCAAGGAGTTCCCGACCTTGCGTATCGAGATCTCGGGCCACACCGACAGCAGCGGTGACGCCGACAAGAACCGGGTCCTGTCCAAGGACCGCGCCAATTCGGTCAAGCTGTACTTGGAGGAAAAGGCTGTGAACTCATCGCGTTTGACCGCGGTGGGCTATGGCCCGGACAAGCCGGCGGCGGACAACAAGACCAAGGCGGGCAAGGCCAAGAACCGGCGCATCGAATTCAAGCTGATGGCGCAGTAGCGGCTTGGTACGCTGAGATTACAGCACCTTGGCCTCGAGCGTCGCGATGGCCAGCGAATAGCCGAACCAGCGGTTGTCCAGCGTGACCTGCTTGGCCACGCCGGCGGTCCAGTTGCGGTAGATGATGCGAATGATCCCAGCAGGTTGACCGTCAAGCCGACGGAAGCGCCGCTCGATCAGGTGGCCGTTGGCGAACACCTGGGTCACTTCCTCGCCATCCAGGTGAAATTGCTCCTCGCCATCGGTCGGATGCTTGGCCGCGTCGCCCAGCGGCAGGTAGCAGCGCTGCACGTCGATCAGCATGAACCGAGGTGGAAACGGCATCTTGCGGTCGACGAACGGCGTGAACACCACCGCCTCGCCCTGTTGGTCGAGCACGAACGCCTTGGACCCGAACGGCGTCAGACCGATGAGCACGAGGTGGTCGCCCTGCTTTTGCACCGCGACCTTCAGCGAGTTCTCGTGTTCGCCGAACCGCGCGGTAAGCCGCTGTTGCCACAGGAAATCGCTGCCGAGGGCCGACGGCGGGCGCAGGGTCCACGGGTACATCGACTCGGTCAGCACTGGATCCGGGGCCTTGACCGACGCCGAGCACGCTGGCAACGCCAGGACGGCGACCGCGGCCAAGGCTTGGAATGAACGCTGGAACATCAGGATGGCTCTCGAAGTGGCGGAACAACGGTGTCGTTAGGGCGGCGCGCCGAGGTCAGCAGCAGCAGCGTCGGCGCCAGGATCAGGCTCAGCAGCACGCCCACGCCGGTGGTCAGCCCGACCGCGCGCAACGCCGGATTGGCCGACATGCCGAGCAGACCGAAACCGAGCACGGTCGAAAGGCATGCGAGCACGATCGACAGCACGGTCGCCGGCTCGGACTCGGGGTGCTGCGCCGTTTCCGCCAGGTACACGCCGTAGTCGACGCCCATGCTCAGCACCAGCACGAAACCCACGAGATGCAGCAGGTTGAGCGACTCGCCGCACAGCGACAACAGCCCGAGCGTCGCGCCACCGGCCAGGACCGCCGGCGCACAGGCCACCGTCGTCAGCGCCCAGGAGCGGTAGCGCACCGCCACCAGGCCGAGGATCAGCAGCACGCCGATCAGCACCAAACCCCAGGTCGTCGAACGGTAATCGGCATAGGCCTTGTTCACGAATGCGCGCTGGTCGAAGAACGTCGCGCCCGGGACGTCCGCGATGGCCGCCTGCAGCGCCACGGGATCGTGCACGTCATTGAGAAAGGTGAGGAAAGCCTGATCCGGCCCCAACCGCGTGTGGAAGGTGCGCACAAGGTGGCCGACCGGCGAGGCGGCGAGATCAGGCCAGGTCAGCGGCGTCGCCGGCTCGGCCAGGGCCTGGGTGAAGGGCGCGAACAGTTCGCCGCGCAGCCCCTCGGCGGTGAAAGCGGCTTGCAGGCGCGCGGGCAGCTGCGGATCCTTTTGAAGTTGGGCGAGGTTGCGGCGCTGCAGGTCGGCGGACCACAAGAACGTGTGCAGAGAACGGAAATCCGCGAGTACGCCTTGGCTCTTGGCGAGTTCCAGCCGTTGCGCGACCCGATCGTTGCGTTGCAGCGCGGTCTCGAGGTCGGGCGCGCGGACCACCACCAGACGGCCCGGTTCCAGGGTCGAGACCTGCTGGCGGACCGCGTCGTCCTCGGCTTTCAGTTGCGGGTCCAGGGCGTTGAGGGCGGCCAGGTCGTCGTTCCAGTGCATGCCCGGCAGCCCTGCCACCGCCACGGCCGCCGCCGCTGCCAGCAGACCGAACAGCACCTTGCGCCGATCGCGCAAACCGTCCATCAGCTCGCCCAGCCATTTCGCGGCACGTTGCTGCAATGCCACGGGTTTGGGTCGATCCGGCACCAGCAGGGGCAGCCACCAGCGCGTCGCCAGCAAGGCCGCGGTGATGCCCGCCGAGGCGAACACCGCGACTTCACGGATACCCGGATACGTCGACCAGCCCAGCCCGGCGAATCCAGCCACTGTCGTCGCCGCGCCGAGCCACAGCCCGGTCCAGATGCGCCGCAGCCCCGCCTTGGGACCGTCCGGGTGTGGCACCAGCGTGTGATGATTGAGGAAGTGGATCGGGTAGTCGATGCACACGCCGATGAGCGTCGAACCGAACGCCAAGGTCAGCCCGTGCATGCGGCCGAACACCGCCAACGTGGTCGCCGCTCCGACCAGAAGCGCAAAAAAGATCGGCAACTGCGCCACGAAGAACAGCGGCACCGAGCGGAACATCGCGATGAACACGATGGCCACCGTCACCGTGGACAGCGTCGAAATGCGCTTCACGTCGGTCTCGATGTCGTGCCTGGACTGTACTGCGAACCGGTTGATGCCGCTTTGCTGCAGGGTCAGGTGCCGGCCGTGCTGGATCTGTGCGAATTCGTGGTTGATGGCTTCGAGCAGCGGAGCTTGTGTCTCGGCGTCCAGCGCGCTGTGCCGGGTGGCCAGGAACAGGATCGCGCGCTGGCCATCTGCCGAAAGGAACTGGTCTTCCTCGATGCGCAGGCCCGCCGGTCGCGCCGCCTCCAGCCGCCGCAGCAACCCCGGGAAGGCCAGGAGCGGATCGGCGGGCGCCACTTGCTTGATGAGCGGCGCGGTCGGCAAACCCAGCTGGCGTTTCAGGTCCTTGGCCGCTTCATGCAGGCCCGGGTCGGACAACCGCGCCGGCAGTTCGGTCTCGGGCGCGCCGGCGAGCAGGAGCAAGCGGCGGGGTTGGTACAGTTGCCAGAAGGCGTCGCCCACGCGCGGATCCGGGCCTTGCTCGACGAACTCGACTTCGGGGTGTTTGCGCAACGCCGCCGCGAGATCACGCGCGCCTGCGCGGGCCAGCTGCGGATCGGCCGCGCCCACGCTCAGGACCATCGTGCGGGTCAGGTCGGACTCCGCGAGTTGCTTGGCCATCTGCGCCAGGCGCTTGTCTTCGAGCGAGGGCAGGAAGTGCGTGATGTCGGTGGTCACCTCGAGGCGCAACACCAAGAACAGCGCCATCGCCACGATAGCGACCACGCCCAGCGCCAGGCTCAGGCGATCGTGGCGTTTCTGCTGGTGCGAGGCATCGGTCAAGAGGCTGTCCCAGCCCCCGGGCGAGTTGCACCGATGGGCTACGGCACGGTAGCAGTGAACGTGAAGGTCTGACCAGCCGGCAGCGGGTCCTCGAACACGACGCGATTGCCCTTCAGCGTGAACGGACCGGCCCCAGGGCACGAGAAAGCAGCCAGATCGTCGCCGAACTCGAGCGAGAAGTCGGGCGCGGTCAGCGGTCCGATTTGAAAGGTGCCAGCATACCCCAACGTAGGGCTCCAGTTGGCTGTCAGCTTCACGGCGTCGCGTGCCCGCCAGAACGGTCCGGCCTGGTCCATGGCGCGGATGAGCACGTCGTACTGCTTGGCGATGCCGATGAACTCGTCGACCGCCTGGATCTTGACCACGAAAGTCTCGACCAGCCCGTCACCCGCCGACGGGTGCACGAGCAACGTGTTCCACGCCCCATTGCGCAGGTTGTTCAGCAGAGCGTTGGTCCAGTCCGTCACCTTCTGCTTCTTGTTGCTCGGCCGCAGACTGTCGCTCTGCGCGATGGGAAAGGTGACCAGCGGCTTGCCCTTGAAGACGTCCTGCTTGTACGGGAACCGCGCCACCATGACCGGGAAGTTCGTCCGCAGGTCGCCGATCGCCAGGCTCGAGTCGTACACGAAGCCGAGCTGGTTCAGCACCTCGAAATGCGACGCGTGGACGCTGAGATAGGGCGCGCGCCAGTAGAGGTAGGGAGTGCCCGCCGGTTCCTGCTTCAGCACGAGTTCCCGATTGGCGACGATCTCGCCGCAGAAGGTCGGCTTGGTCAGGTCATAATTGGCGGCCGTCACGCTGCAACTGCCGAGCGAAAGGTTCGCCATCACCAGGTGTTGCATCGAATGGCCACCGAGCGGGCACATGCCAAGGCCGCACAGTTTTCCCAGCAGCGACGGGTTGTAGTAGTCGGGGTCGGTGGTGATGAAGTAGGTGCCGCGCACCCCGTGCTTGACTTCGATCTTGGCCATTTGGATGGCGCCAGCCTCGCCCCAGGCACCGTCGTTGTGCGCGTCGTCGGAGTCGATGTCATGGGAAAGCAACAGGACTGTCGACTCGGTGCCGGGAACGGAATGCTTGCGGACGAAATGGCCGCGCGTGCCTTCGCGAACGACGGCGCGGATGACCATCGCCATCACGTCGCGGCCCGGGTCGAAGCAGGTGGTGTAGCAGCGGTAGTCGGTCTTGTTCAGGGCGTCGAAGCCGAGTGCGTACACGGCGCCTGTGCCCAGCGGCCGCCGCAGCCACGTAGGACCGAGCCCGCTGCCGGCCGAACGGGCCGTGCCGAACGCGACGACGCCCGAGCCCGCCGCCAGCCCGTACGTGAAGACCGTCGAGGGTGCTGTCAAGTCCTTGCTGACCTTGAGGTTGCGTTCCTCGCCGCTGTCGAGGTAGAGCGCGCCGGGCACCGTCGCCTCGACCCGCACGTCGGTGACGTTGTTGCGCGCGGTGGCCGAGGTCGCACCGGCCAGGGTGAGAACGCTGCCACTGGTCGGCTTGACCAGCACCAGCACGCCGCCGGACTCGACCCAGGCCTGTAATTGGCTGAGTTGCGTGGCAGACAAGTTGGCGCCCGCGACGGTTCCCGGCATCACCGCCACCGTGAACCCGTCCAACTCGCCGAACGCCGCCGCCCAGTCGGCCGCGATCTGGCTGGAACTGGCGACGGCTTGATAGGGCACGCCCAGCACCTCCAGCACCTCGACCATGCCGTCGGCGATCGACTTGTCCAGCGAGGGCGGCAACATCACCCGCACGCGCACCGGCAGGCCGTCACCCGATGGCGCTTCATCTGTGGTGCCGTCGCAGTCATCGTCCTGACCATTATGGACCTCGGCTACCGGCGGCGGCGTGAGGCAGGCGACCGCGCCGTCCAGGCATACTTGGAAACCTCGCCCGCACGCGCCGTTCGCCGCCGTGGCGCACGCATTGGCGGCGACCGGCAACAGGAGGTCGGTGACACCGTCGCAGTCGTTGTCGTGGCCATCGCACAGTGTTTCGGTCGGCTCGTCGTCCGGGCATGCACTGCGCAGGTCGAGGTCGAAACTGAGGTCGGAGCTCGACTTGCTGCTCTGATGCACTTCGACGGCAAACACGTTCTTGCCGATCAGCAGCTGACTCGGCAGCACCAGGGTTTCGTACGCCGTCTCGCCCTCGCTCGCAGGGCCGGCGAGCGTCGTGTACGAAATCGTGCCGGATGGCATGTTGCTGCGCGTCAGCTCGGTGCCGTTGAGGTAGACCACCGCGCCGTCGTCCCGCCACAGTCGCAGGGTCAACGGCGGCAACGTCGTCGGATCCGTGACCGTGAAAGCGCTGCGAAAATAGGTCGTGATGTACTTGCTGCCGGAAGACGAGCCGTAGGAGACGATCGTCGCCTTGTCGTCCTCGCCGTAGCCCAGCATCGCGGGGCCTTGCGACCATGAACTGTCGCTGAACCCCGGCGCGCGCCAGGCCGTACCCTGGTTGCTGCCGTTGTCGAGGTACTTCCAGACCGACCCTTGGGCGAGCAGCGTCGCGGCGGGCAGCGTGCTCACGCAACCGGGAATCGGCTCGAACAGGCAGCCGAGCGACGTGGAGCAACTGTCCGTCGTGCAAGGTTTGGAGTCGTTGCACGCGGCTGCGGCGTGCTGGCAGCCGGCGATGGGGTCGCAACTGTCCGTGGTGCAAGCGTTACCGTCGTCGCACGAGACCACCGTGCCGACGCAGGAGGCGCCGTCACAGTGATCGCCGGTCGTGCACGCGCTGCCGTCGGCGCAACTTGGCGCACCGGACGGCGCGTGCTGGCAACCGAGATCGGGGTTGCAGGTGTCGGTCGTGCAGACCTTGCCATCGTCGCAGCCGCCATCGACGCAGAGCGGTCCGGCCAGCTTGGTGCCTGATAGCGCCAGGTCGAACGCGATGTCGGAACTGCCGGCGCTGCGCTGGTGGACCTCGACCGCCAGGAGATTGTCGCCCACTTGGAGCAGGCTCGTGGGCACGGTCGCCACCACGGCCACGGTGTCGCTGCTCGTCGAACTGGCCAGCGTACTCGGCAAGAGCGTGCCGCTCGGCAGGTTGCTGCGTAGAATCTCCGTGCCGTTCAGGTAGATCGCGGCGCCGTCGTCGCGGTGCAGGCTCACCTGGATGCTCTGCCACAAGGCCGGGTTGTCGACTTGGAAGCCGCGGCGGAACCAGGTCGTGATGTACTTGTCCGAGGAACTCGAGCCGTAGCCGACCACCGTCGCCTCGCCGCCGCCGCCGTAGCCGAGCGGGGCCGGGCCCGTGGGCCAGCCGCTGTCGTCCAATGCCAGGGTTTGCCAAGTCGGACCGGGATCCTGGCCGTTGTCGCGGTAGCGCCAGACCGCATCCTGGGCGACCAGCACGCCGGGCTCGGTGCCGGGCGGCTCGATAGCATCGGTCTGCCAGTCGATCTCCAGCTTTGGCCGCTGCGAAGCCGTGCTCGCCTCGCGCGAAGCCAAGTCGAGGCCGTTCGAACTGCCGCCCGCGACGACGAGGCCGAAGTTCGTCGTCGGCGCGTCCAGCCACTGCTGCACGAGCGCCACGCCGGCCGCGTTCAGCGCGAAAGTCTTGGAGCCCGTCGACGTCGCCACGAACGTTGCCACAGCAGCGCTGCCGCGATCCTGGACGCCCGCCGCTCCGGGCATTTGCCACGGCTGGCCCGTCGCCGCCTGGGTCCAGTTCGCTTGCGTCTCGTCCCAAGCGCGCAGCACGGGGTACGCGCTCCAAGTGCCGCTGCTCGCATCGGTGACCCCGACGATCAGGCGCGCCGCCACGACCTGAGCGCCCGGCGGGATGCCACCGAGCTGCCACGAGAGCAATGCGACGACGTCCTGGCCAGTTCCCGTGGGCGAGTCGCCATCCATCCGCAGCGTCGTGGCGCCGCCCTGGGGCGCCGCAAGCGCCTGGGCAAGACTGGTGTCATGCGCGCTCTCGAACGAGGTGGTGGACGTCAGCGGCAGGCGGGCCTGGGTGAAACCAGCCGGCGCTTGAGGCGCTTGAGCGCACGACCCCAGGACCAGCATCGCCCCGGCAAGCACAGCCCAGCAGTGGCGGCCAGCGCGCCAGGAAGCAGGCGGTGCGGCGACTTGGACCCAGCGGTCGCGCAGTGGGAACGCCCCGTGCACGCTCAGGACGAACTGGAACTGCAGGCCGGCCATCGAATCCTCCGAGAGCGGTTGTCCACTGTGCTCCTGGATGCAGTGTGGTGTTCTGGGGCGACCGACCTACCAGCCCCCGGGCAAGCGACGCCACTGCAAGCGAATTGCCTGCGTCGCCCAAGTTCTTGGAGCTCCGCAGACACGCCCGCCCGCGCACGCTATACTGCCGCGCCTTGCCCGGCGGCGTCCGGGTCCTGGATCGGCGTGGCTGCTGTGCTCGAAGCGACAAGTCTGCGCAAGACCTACGGCGATGTCGTGGCGTTGCACGGCCTCGACCTCAGCATCGAGGCCGGCGAGGTGTTTTGCCTGCTCGGAGCCAACGGCGCGGGCAAGACCACGACGATCCAGCTGTTCTTGGGCTTCATCGCACCGTCGGCCGGTTCGGTGCGCATCCTGGGGCTGGACGTGGCCGACAACGCCCTCGAGACCAAACGACACATCGCCTACATTCCTGAAAACGTGATGCTTTACCCCAACCTCACCGGCCTGGAGAACCTCGAGTTCTTCACGACCCTGGCCGGGCGCGGCGACATCGGTCGCGCCGAATTGGCCGACACGCTGGTGCGGGCAGGGCTTGCCGTCGAAGCGGCCGGCCGACGGGTCGGTACCTATTCCAAGGGCATGCGGCAAAAGGTCGGCATTGCCATGGCGATGGCCAAGGGCGCGCGGGCGTTGCTGCTGGACGAGCCGACGTCGGGCCTCGACCCCAAGGGTTCCAACGAGTTTTCTCGCCTGCTGGAGACGATGAGCGCGGACGGCGTCGGCATCCTGATGGCCACGCACGACATCTTCCGCTCCAAGGAGATCGGCGCCCGCGTCGGCATCATGAAGCACGGGCATCTGGTCGCCTGCATGGCTACGGATGACCTGTCGCACGCTGATCTCGAACGGATCTACCTGGAACACATGCATGACTGATGTTCTTGCCCGGCCCATGGCCTCAGGCGCGTGCCCAGCTGACGACAGGAGCGCATCCTGTTGATCCGGGTCATCGCCCAGAAGGAAGTCCGCGAATTGGTGCGCGACGGGCGGTTTCGCCTGGCCGGTGCGCTGGTGTTGCTGTTGCTGCTGGCGGCGCTGGCGTTCGGCTGGCGTCAGGCGGTGGCGGTGCGGACCGAGCGCGTGGCGGCACAGGCGATCGCCCGTTCGGCGTGGACTTCCCAGGGCGACAAGAACCCGCACATCGCCGCGCACTATGGCATGTACGTGTTCAAACCCGCGGGAGCGCTTGCTTTTCTCGACCCGGGCGCTGACCCCTACCTCGGTGTCACGCTCAAGCTCGAAGCGCACAAGCAGGAGTTGCCCCAGGACGCGGCGGCCCAGGACGCCACGGCCATCCACCGTTTCGGTCACCTGTCGGCGGCGGCGGTGCTGCAACTGCTCGTGCCTTTGCTCATCATTGCCCTGGGGTTTGCCACGTGGAGCGGCGAACGCGAGCGCGGTACGTTGCGTCTGCTGGCGGCGACCGGCGTAGGGCCACCCAAGCTGCTCGCGGGCAAGGTGTTGGGGCTGGGCGTGGCGCTGGGCATCCTGCTGCTGCCGGCGGTCGTGTTGGCGGTGGTGGCCCTGATTGCCGGCACGGAGTGGGGCGCGGGCTGGCGGCTGGCGACGATTTTACCAGTGTATGCGGGATATTTTGGTGTGATGGTGGCGGTGACGCTGCTCGCCTCGGCGCGGGCGTCCTCGTCGCGGGCGGCGCTGGTGGCGCTGGTCGGTTTCTGGTGCGTGACCACGCTCATCGTGCCGCGCGCCGCGAGCGATGTGTCGGCGCGCATCGTGCCGTTGCCGACCGCCGCGGCGTTGGCCACGTCGGTGCGCCAGACCCTGGCCAAGGGCTTGCCAGGCGGGGCGCCGCGCGAACAAGCGATCGAGGTGCTGTCCAAGGCGCTGCTGGCCAAACTGGGCTATTCGGGTGCCGAGACCATGATGGACGACGCGCTGTTGCAAGGCATCGAGCTGCAGGCCGAGGCCGAATTCGAAAACCAGGTGTTGGACCACCGCATCGGCGCGGCGATGGCAGCGATGGCGCGGCAGGAGCAGGTGGCGCAGTGGGCGGCCGTCCTGTCGCCGTACCTGGCCATCCGTTCGCTGTCGATGGCGCTCGCAGGCACCGATTTCGCCCATCATCTCGCGTTCCAGCAGCAGGCCGAGGCGTACCGGCGCGGCCTGGTGCAGGCGATGAACGACGATTTCGCGCGCAACGCCGGGGTCGCAGGCTGGGACTACAAGGCCAACCGCAAGCTTTGGCAGCAGGCTGCACCGTTTGCGTTCGCCGCCCCGCCGCTGGCGCGGGTGCTGGCAGAGCAGTGGGTCGCCCTGGCGATGCTGGCTTTCTGGCTGGTCGCTGCGGCGGTGGCGGCAGTGGCGGCAGCGCGCCGCATGCGGGTGACGTGATGGCTGGACGACGGGGCGCGCGCGGCGCCATGCTGTGGACGGTCGTGCGCGTCGAAGCCCGTAACCTATTTGCGGAAAATACCGTCTGGGCGATCCTGGCCCTGCTGGGTGCGATGGTTGCCTACGCGTCCTGGAGCGGTACCACCGCAGTGCGCGCGGACCGAGCGGCGATGGCGGCGGCGCGGGTCGAGCAGGACACTCGGCTGGCGGCCCTGCGCACGCGATTGCAGGCCAGCGAGGCCGGCGGTCCGGCCGCCCACCACACCGAGGACCCGGCAGATCCGGCCCTGGTCGGCCGCGAGCTGGCGGCGCAAGTGGCCGTGCTGCCGCCGGGACCGTTGGCGGCGGTGGCGGTCGGCCAGCGCGACCTTGCGCCGGGCATCGTGCGCATCTCGACTCAGGGACCGCTGGGCTCGTCGGCCCAAGGCGACGCTGCCCTGGCTGGCCCGACCCGGCTGATGACCGGCGCCTTCGATCTGGCGTTCGTGTTCGTCTACCTGCTGCCTTTGGTCATCATTGCGCTGACCTACGACCTGCTCTCGGGCGAGCGCGAGCGGGGCACCCTGGCCCTGGTCCTGGCGCAGCCGGTTTCGCTGGCGACCTTCGTGCTGGGCAAGACGCTGCAACGCGGGCTCGTGGTCAGCGGCGTGACGGTTGGTCTCGCGCTGCTGGCGGTGTCGGCTTCGGCCAGCGGCCTGACGACGACCGAGGGCATCCTGCTTCTGTTGCTGTATCTGGCCGCGCTGGTCGCCTATGCCGGCTTCTGGTTCGCGGCGGCGGTGGCAGTCAACGCGCGCGGTCAGAGTTCGGCCGGCAACGCGCTGGCGCTGGTCGGGCTGTGGCTGACGCTGGTCATGGTCGTGCCGGGCGTCGTGCGCGTCGTCGTGGAAGCCGCTTATCCGCCGCCATCGCGCGTCGAACTGGTCAACCTGACACGCGCCGCCGCCAGTGAGATCGAGTCTGAACTCAGCGCTTTGGAAGGCGACCACGCCCAAGCCACCCAGGCTGACCTCGCCGCGGGCGACCAGGCGCGCGCCGCCACCGAGCGAGTGATCGCTGTGCAAGAAGCGCTGGAAAAGCGCGCCGCTCCGGTCCTGCTGGCCTTTCGCAGCCAACTCGCGGCGCAGCAGGCGCTGGTCGACAAGCTGCGCTTCCTGTCGCCGGCCATCGTGTTGCACGAAGCGCTGGGCGACGTGGCCGGCACGGGCGCCAGCCGGCTACAGCATTTCGCGAGCCAGGTCGATGGCTTCCAGGCGACCTGGCGCTCCTACTTCTTCAGTCGCATCCACGCGCGTCAGCGCCTGACCAGTGCTGACCACGCCAGCCTGCCGCGCTTCGAATTCCGCGAGGAGTCGTCCGCGGTCATCGGCGTGCGGGTGGGCGTCGGCATCGTCGGTCTCTTGGTGCCGGCGCTTTTGCTGGTCGGGTTCGCCGGGTTGGCGTTGCGGCGCGGCACCCGGGTGTTCTAGCTAGCTAGTCGATCGCCAGCAACTCGACGTCGAACACCAGCATCCCAGCCGGCTTGCCCGGTCGGCCCTTGTAGGCCAGTTCGACCGGGATCCAGAACCGGCGTTCCTCACCTACGACCATGAGTTGCAGCCCTTCGGTCCAACCGGCAATGACCCGGCCGAGCGGAAACCGGGCCGGCTCGCCGCGTGCGACCGAACTGTCGAAGCCCTGGCCGTCCGTCGTCCAGCCGGTGTAATGCACCGTCACCTGGTTGGAAACCGCCGGGTGCCGATCGCCCTGACCGGGCTTGAGTACTTTGGAGGCCAGGCCGCTCGGCGTGCGCTGGGCATCGGCAGGCGGCGCGGCGACATCGGCGGGCGCGGACGGCATCGCCTTGGGGGCCTGGGCACCGACGATCTTGGTCGCGCCCACGGCCTGCATCACCTGGGCATACGAGGCGACGCTGCCGTTGACATGGTGGCAGTGGTTGCGGTGGCAGTTGATGTAGCCCGGCGGCGGATGGTCGGGATCGAACGTGACTTCAGGCTGTACCGATTGCAGCGTCTTGGGGTCGACGGGCGGGGCCGCTGGCGTCGGCGCGGCGGCGGCTTGCGGCTCGCCACTCGGGCTGGGCTCGCGGCAGGCCGAGGCCAACGCGGCGCAGGCGCTGACCGAGCACAGAAGGACCAGGTATCGCGTACTCAACTTCATGGATGGACCAACCTCGAGTTGCCAGGTGCGGTAGTGGGCCAGGGACGGCCAGGCCGGAGCCGATCTACCTGAAGCCACAGCGAGACGCCAGGGGCAGGCAGTGGCCCCCGAAGTGAATTGACCGCGCCCTTGACACAACGTACAACTATGTCCGTTGAGTTGGCGCCAGTCGCCATCCAGCCCCCGCCATCGCCCCGCCCATCCGCCCGCCTGCCGCCAGAGGTTCCCATGATCTTGAATCTCCAAGAGATCCGCGATCTCATTCACGCCGAAGAAGCCGACGACGCGGACTTCATCCACCTGACCTCCAACGAGACGGTGCTCTCGCCCTTGGCACAAAGCGCACTGGCGTCGCCGCTGGGCAACCGCTATTTGCTGGAACACGGCGACATGCGCCAGGATTCGCCGTCCCGACTCAATGGTTTCATTTTCAAGGGGTTGAATCGCG
>CAYHHL010000021.1:0-50413 GCA_964356325.1 uncultured Enterobacteriaceae bacterium
CTCCGGTTCCGGTTCCGGCTCCGGTTCCGGCTCCGGCTCCGGCTCCGGTTCCGGCTCCGGCTCCGGGTTCAGTTGCGGGAGGGCCTCTTGCCCGCTGCGGCGCACCTGCCGTAGCCTCTGCCGCCCCCACCTACAGGAGACCCACGCCATGACCGCCGTCCGCATCGAGACTGACAGCTTTGGTCCCATCGAAGTGCCTGCCGATCGCTACTGGGGCGCGCAAACCCAGCGCAGCTTGCAGAACTTCCGCATCGGCTCGGAGCGATTCCCTCGCGAGTTCATCCGCGCGCTCGGCATCCTCAAGCGTTCCGCGGCGGTGGTGAATCACGAGCTGGGCAAGCTGCCTGCCGACAAGCTCAGCGTCATCGTTCAGGTTTGCGACGAAGTCATCGCCGGCAAGCTGGACGACCACTTTCCCCTGGTCGTGTGGCAAACCGGTTCCGGCACCCAGACGAACATGAACGCCAACGAGGTGATCGCCAATCGCGCCAATGAGTTGCTGGGCAAGCCACTGGGTGCGAAGGACGGCATCCACCCCAACGACGACGTGAACAAGAGCCAGTCGTCCAACGATGCCTTTCCGACCGCCATGCACATCGCCGCCGCCGAGATGGTGCACCTGCGCCTGCTGCCTTCGGTGGCCAAGCTGCGCGAGACGCTGCACGGCAAGGCCTTGGCATTCGACGGTATCGTCAAGATCGGCCGCACGCACCTGATGGACGCCACGCCGCTGACCCTGGGCCAGGAGATGAGCGGTTGGGTCAGCCAACTGGACCACGGCCTGCAGGCGATCCGCAATACTCTCGGGCATGTGTATGAACTGGCGCTGGGCGGATCGGCGGTCGGCACCGGCCTGAACACGCACCCGAAGTACGCGGAGAAGGTCGCCTGGGAGATTGCGCTGTACACCGGCATCAAGTTCGTCACCGCGCCCAACAAGTTCGAGGCGTTGGCGGCCAATGACGCCATGGTCGAACTGTCCGGCGGGGCCAAGCGCCTGGCGGTTTCCCTGATGAAGATCGCCAACGACATCCGCTGGTTGGCCTCGGGTCCCCGCTGCGGCATCGGCGAGATCAGCATCCCCGAGAACGAGCCGGGCAGTTCCATCATGCCGGGCAAGGTCAATCCCACCCAGTGCGAGTCGATGACCATGGTCGCGGTCCAGGTCATGGGCAACGACACCGCCATCACGATTGCCGGCAGCCAGGGCAATTTCGAGCTGAACGTCTACAAGCCTGTGATCATCAATAGTATGCTGCAGTCCGTGCGCCTGCTGGCCGACGTGTGCGAGAACTTCGAGGAGCACTGCGCGCGCGGCATCGAGCCCAACCTGCCGGTCATCCAGAAGCACTTGAACAACAGCCTGATGCTGGTGACGGCGCTGAACCAGACCATCGGTTACGACAAGGCGGCGTCGATCGCCAAGAAGGCGCACAAGGAAGGCCTGACGCTCAAGGCCGCTGCGATGGCGCTGGGTTATCTGACCGAGGCCCAGTACGACGACGTGGTGCGCCCCGAGAAGATGGTCCGACCGTAGCGGCTACGAGAAGCGCAGGAGCAGCGGAAAACCCTGCGTTTTCACGGTGCCAGGGCGATCCAGCGGCTGCAGGCGTTGCCCGCAGCGGACCTGGATTCCTGCCGCCGTGTCGAGCAGTGCGTCGGCGTCGTGCAGCTGTGCTCGCATGGTTTCGAGCAGTTCCAGCGGCGTGCGGGTCGAGGCCGGCGCGCGGATCCGCGGGTTCAGCAGACCTTGCGCGTGGGTCTGCCCGGTCAGATGCAGCACCGCGCCGTCGGCCCAGGCTAACCAAGGTGTTTCACGGACTTGCACGTGCATCGCGTGGGCGTCGGGCGAAAGTGCGGCCAGCCTGGCCTCGATGACCAGCGCGAGATCCAGGGACGGCGGGCAATCGAACCGGCACGGCAGGTGCGAGACCAGAGTCGCCTCGCCCGGTCCCCAGACGTTCAATCGCGCGTCGAATCGCTGACTTCGCTGTACAGCTTGCAGCAGCCAGCGCGCGTCGTCGGTCACGCCCGGTTCGAGAACCGCCGCCTGCGCCGCCAGGAAGGTCTCGACACAGCAGGGCGGGTAGCCGTACAGCCCAGCGATCTGACGATGGATTTGCCCATCCTGCGGGGTTGCCAGCGCCGCCTGTTCCAGCGCCAACGCCTGCCGAGGCAGTCGCGAGTCCAGCGCCACGAACAGGACCAGCGGCCGCCACATCTGCGGCTGGCCTGTTTCCGTCAGCCCCGTGCCGACTTGCAGAGGCGCCGCCTCGACGTACAGTGGGCCTCTCGCGCCCAGCCAGGTGGCATCCCCGGCCAGCTTCTCGCGCCAGGAGGCCTCATCGCCCGGCGCAATCTCGCACCGCCACACCTGACGCAAGCCCAGCGCCAGCGCCAACAGAGGCGGCAGCGCCGGAACCCGCGGCGTTTCGGGGAGTTTCGCATGGTCTTGAAGCTGCTGCGGCCCCGGGAAGCGACCGTGCGCCGCCTCGAGTTCAGTCAGCCAGGCATCGACCAGACCGCCGCAGCGCTGCTCCTGCCGCAACTGGCAACCGTCGCAGCCCTGCGGGTAATGACGTGCAAACCTGGTCAGTTCCGAGGCAAACGTCGGCTCGATCGCCAGGCGCCCGGGCAGCGCGCAAGCGGGCCACAAATCGAGAGCCGACAGCCGGTGCCGCGTCGCCGCGAACTGGGCCAGCCGTCGAGCCAGGAGATCCAGCCGGGGCGCAGGCGAATCCCCAGGTTTGATAACCAGTTCGAGCCGAGGCAGGGCCCATTGCAGCGCCAGTGTGTCCAGCGTCTCGGGCTGCAGATCGTCCAGCCCTTCGGCACTGGCGAGCCACAGCAGCCGCACCGCCACGCCGGCTTGCACCGCCGCCTGCGCGAGTACCGTCAAACGGCGCCAGGCCTGGGTCTGCCCGAGCGCCGCCGCCAGCGCCGCGGACAGCACAGGCGTCGTGAGATCAAGACGTTGCGGCAGGGCGTCGCTCAGCCACGCGGTCGGATGCGCGGCAATCGGCAGACGCACGTCGAGCGCGATCGCCACTTCAGTGGCGCCCGACCGCTGGCAAGCCTGCACCGCCGCGATGATTTCCGCGCCCGGCCGCGACTCGCCCGCCGTCAGCACGACCTGGGGCGCCTGATGTGGCTGTAGGAGCGCGCGCAGGTCGGCCCGACAAGCCACGGCGACGGTCAGCGCGAGCCGGGATACCGACGGGTTCGCAAGCAAAAAGCCTACTTACAAGAAGGTGGCGGCGTGAGGACGCGCACGGCCTGGAAGCTCGCGGTCAGGCAGACGGCCAGGCCACCGTCCTCGGCCTTGCAGCCGTACTGCAGATCGCCGAACGCTTCGAGAAGGTCGGTCAAACTCTGGTATTTGTCGTTGCAGGCGTCGCACTTGTTGCCCTTGAACTTGGGGTCGAGCACGCCGCAGGTGTCGGCGTTCTGTTCGCCCAGGGTGATGCACGTGCAAATCTTGGCGAGTGCGTCCTTGGCGAAATTGCCCGAGAGCACCATGCCGTCGGTCAGCGCACTGCAGTCGGGCGCGACGTTGGCCTCGAGAGCGGCGCCGCGCACCGGGATGGCATGCTTGATCGGCAGCGTCGGAGCGCAGTTCTTGGTATTGGTCGGCGTGCCGGCGTAGACGTTGATGCCTGCGTTGGTCGAAGGCATCAGGTGGCAACCCTGGCGCGGATGATCCATGAAGACCGTGGTATCCAAGCTGCTCTTGGCGTCCAGGAGGCAGGTGTTGCCTTTGTCGTCGGTGCGCGCGCCGTTGACCACCCGGAACTTCACGTGGGCGTCGTTCACTTCTGCGATTTCGAAGTAGAAGTTCAGCTCGAAGTGGCCGATGTCGGTCTTCCACAAGTTGTTGAGCGTGCCGATGACCGGGTGCAGGCCGCCATCCAACGTCAGCAACTTCAGCTCAGTGAAGCGAAACAACTGGCCGACCTGCAGGCAACCGCACGGCGTGACCGCGACGGCGGCGTCCACGGCATCGACGGCGTCTCCGGAAGTGAGCGAATCCGCGAGGCTGGTCGCGTCGTTGGGCACGTCGGCGAGGCTATCGACACTGACCTTGATGTCGCCGCCGGGGATGACGTTGGGCTTGCTGTCCTCCTTGTTTTCGCACGCGATGAGGCCCGACAGCAGCAGACTGGCGAGCAGGGTTGACGCGCAGGGCAGGGAACGACGCATGGCAGGGCTCCGGGGCAGCGAGGGCGAGACGGCAAGGTTGGCACACGGCCGGCGGCCTCGTCAAAGAAGACGCGCTCCTAGCACGACGGCCAAGGTGATGGTAGAAACCTGCGGCACGCAAACGGGCGGCACCGGAGGGGTGATGGGCAGGCGCTTTGGAAACGCGGCGATGGCGCTCGGGCTGAGCTCGCTCATGGCCGTGAACGCGGCGGCAGCTGGCTTCGAGGTCGGCAGCAACGGCTCGGTGGCGGTCTCGCGCGGCGGGGCGTTCACGGTCAAGGCCGACGATCTCACCGCGATGGAGCACAACCCGGCGGGTCTGATGCGCGGCAAGGGCACGCGCGTGCAGTGGTCGCACAACGTGGTGCACTCTCCAGCTCGGTTCACCCGCGCCGCGACCCAGATCCCGCACGGGGATAATCCTTCGATCAAGCCGGGTTATGAGGGTGCCGGCCAGAAGGTCGATCCACTGGCGCCGACCGAGAACCAGACGCCTTGGTTCGCCCTGGGTGCCACGTTCGTCGCCGCGACCGACTTCGGCCTGGAGAATTGGGCCTTCGCGGTCGGCGTGTTCGGACCGAGTGGCGCGGGCCATCAGGAGTGGTCGGTCAACGGCGGCCAGCGCTACATGCTGACCAAGCTGGACGTGCTTCTGGTTTATTACAGCGCGGCGATGGCATGGGGCAAGAAAGACCACTATGGCCTGGGCGCGACCCTGCAGGTGGCGCACCAGCCCAAGACCGATCTGTCGCTGGTGACCGACGGGACCACCGGTGGCGATCTCGCCCCGTACTACAGCCCGACCGATGTGGAGGCGACCATCCATGTGACCTCGGCGCCCGCGGTGACGGCGATCCTGGGCGGCTGGTACCGTCTCACGCAGAACTGGGAAGTGGCGCTGTCCGGGCGCGTCGTTCCGGTCACGCTGCACGGCAAGGGCGACATCACGCTGGCGAATACGCCGACCGGCAGCCAGTTCAGTGCCAAACAGCTCGCGGTCGAGGGCAGCAGCGCGAAAATGGACCTGGTGATTCCGCCTACCGCCAAGGCAGGCGTGCGCTATCGCGGCGTGGACGGCGACAAGGAGCGCTACGACCTCGAGTTCGACCTCGTATACGAAGCGTGGTCGATGCTGAACGAGTACGACCTGCGCTTGGGCGGCACGATCAAGCTGTTCGCGAACAAGCAGGCGCCCGAGCACGTGATCATCGGCAAGGCCTGGCGGGACACGGTCAGCGCGCGGCTGGGCACCACGTACCACCTCAAGGATTCACCGCTTTCCGTATCGGCGGGCACCTACGTGGAAAATGGCGCGACGCCGACGAACTACGCCAACCTGGACTTCACCTCGTTCAATCGCCTGGGCGTCTCCGCTGGCGTGCAGGCGCATCTCAGCCGGGTCGACCTGAGCCTCGCCTACATGCACGTATTCCAGGAAAGCCAAACAGTTTCAGAGCTCTATGGCAAGGTCTACCAGCAGCGGCCGGTGGCGCAGTGCCCGAAGGAATGCCAGGGTCCGGGCGGCGTGCAGTACGACGGCGTGCCGGCCAATGCGGGCACGTTCGAGACCAGCTTCGACATCATCTCGGCGAGCGTGCAGGTCAATTTCTGACCGTTGGCCGCGCTCCGGGCCCTGCTAGACGTCGCTCTTGCCCTGGCGATTGCGCACCAAGATCACGGTCATGCAGCCGAACGCCAGCAGCGCGGCCACCAGCAGCGTCGCCAGGATCGGCGCCATTTCGCCGGCATAGCGCTTGTACAGCACGCCAATCACGAGCTCTTGCACCACCGCGCCCGCCGAGCCCAAGCCGCTGATGATGCCGGCCGCTCGCACCGCGCCGACGCCACCGCCGATGTCCATGGCGCCCGCGCCGGTCAGCAAGGCATCCGGGCCGTAGAGCGCGAAGCCGATGAGTCCCGTGCAAGTCGCGAATGCCACTGCAGATTGTGTGCCGACGTGGGTGTTGATGAGCACCGTGGCGATGACCACGCCGACGATCATGATGAACGAAGGCAGCCCGCGCCTGCCGCCGAACACCTTGTCGCTGAGCCAACCGGTGGCGATGACGCTGGCGATGCCGCTGATGCCAAAAACCGTCGAGAGATAGCCGGCTTCGTCGTCCTGAAGGTGGAACTTGCGCGAGAGGAAGAACGGTGCCCAGCTGTCCAACGCGTAACGGATGAACTTCATGCCGAAGTAGGCGCCGCCGACCAGCCAGACGGTGATCCAGGTGTCGCGACTCCAACGCACGACGCCGTCGCCGCTGGACTCCGCCGGTGCGGCCATCGGCTCTTGCTCGACGATCTCTGGCAAACCCTTGTCTTCTGGGCGGTTGGCCTGAAAGAGGAAGACGATCAGCCACACGAAGGCGAGCGCGATCGAACCGGACAGGAACGCCCAGCGTAAGCCGAACGCCTGCAAGGCCCACGCGGTCAAGGCCGGTGCCGCGATGTTGCCGACCTGGAAGCACGTGGCCCAAAGGCCCATGACCGTGCCGCGTTCGGTGCGGTGGAACCAGTTGGCCATGGTGCCCACGCAGTTGCTCCAACCGGTGGCCTGCGCGAAGCCGTTGACGGTCGAGAGCACGACGAACGCGGCGAAGGTGTGCGGTGTCGTCAACAGGCCGAGCACGCCGCGGTAGCCGTCGACCGCCGCTCCGACCGAGCCAGCATGCGCAAGACGCGGCACGAAATCGTAGGTCCCTGAAATGAATGCAAATCCAACACCGGTCGCGATAGAGACAGCCAGGCCGACCAGCAGCATCCGCCGAGGACCGAACAGAGGCCCAAGGGCACCGCTGGCAAACTGGCCGATCGTATAGGCAATCAGGTAGGCACTGCCGATCAACGCCAGCTGTTCGGCGTCGAGCAGGAGTTCCAGACCGATGCGGCTCTTGGCAACCGAGAACGGCTTGCGGCCGAAGTAGAAACCGGCGTAGCACAGCCAGGTCGAGGCGAACACGCTCCAGCGCCAGCGTTTCAGCTTGGCGGCGAGCAAGTCGGAAGCGGCGATGTCGGAAACGGTGCCGGCGGCCATCGTCGTGCCTCGAAACCCAAGCTCGGGTGCAGTGCGTGGGTATGCCACGCCGGTGCTTACGTGGCAAAACGCTGGGACAAAAACGCGAAAGGGACCCCGAAGGATCCCTTTCCACGACGATCAGGTGCTTGGCGAGTCCGCATCCGGTGGAGACAGTCGGGATCGAACCGACGACCCCCTGAATGCCATTCAGGTACTCTCCCAGCTGAGCTATGCCCCCGTTCGGTCCGGTCGTACACCGGTCCTGGGTCTTCAGCGGGCTCGCGCGCCTCTCGTGACTTGTCGGACAGACGGGCTGCCCGGCAAGACGGCGACTTTCTAACATCGCTCGAGCGTGTGCGCAAGCGTCCGTCAGCAGATCGCTCGGTGAAATTTCGAATTCCGCCACCGCCGCTAAAAAGCGCAATTGACGGACTGGGGCCGCGCGCCTACCTTACTGCGCCCGTGTGGGCAGGAGGGGACGGTCATGAGCGACGACGGACGCAGCGAACCGAAAGGCGTGCATGGCGAACGGCGCGGCGCCCAGCGTGTTGCCGTGGACCTGTTCGTGCAGGAGCGGGACGGCGATCGTCTGTTCGTGCACCCGGCCACCAACCTCTCCGAGACTGGCATCTTCATCGAGAGCCACTCGTATTCGTTGCGCAATGCCCTCGAACGCCGCTACATCCAGCTGGAGTTCACCCTGCCGGACGATTCCCAGCCGATCTCGGTGCGCGGCGAGGTGATCGGTGCCAGGCGAGTGCGCGGCTTCTCGCACGGCCTCGCAGTGCGCTTTCTCGACCTCGAGGACAGCGAGCGGGAACGGGTTGCGGAATTCGTGTCCCGGCGACTGGCCGAGGGTGCTGCCGAGGGACCCGTGACGGAAGCGGCGCCCACGCTGTAGCATCGCACTTCGGTCGAGGTTCAGCCCCAGGCCGGTCCAGGCCAGGCGCCGCCCCGCGCGCGCTTTCTTCCTGCCCGTTCGGGCCCACCAGCCGGAGACATTCATGCAAGATCAGCAGCGTACGGTCCTCGGCGTGGTCGGCGGCAGCGGCCTGTACCAGATGGACGGCCTCGAACGCATCGCCGAGCACCGCATCGACACGCCGTTCGGTTCGCCATCGGACGCGCTGATCGAGGGTTGGATCGGCGACACCCAGCTGTTCTTCCTGCCCCGCCACGGTCGCGGTCACCGCTTTTCGCCCAGTGAAATCAACTATCGCGCCAACATCTGGGCACTCAAGCAGGTCGGCTGCACCGACGTGATCTCGGTTTCCGCTGTCGGTTCCATGAAACGCAAGATCCACCCGGGCGATCTGGTCCTGGTCGATCAGTTCGTCGATCGCACCTTGACCCGACCGCGCACCTTCTTCGAAGGCGGCATCGTCGCGCACGTGGGCTTTGCCGATCCGGTCAGCAAACGCGTCCATGCCAGTCTGCAGCGCGCCTGCGAGAAGCTCGAATTGCGCCACCACAAGAAGGGCGGCTACGTGTGCATCGAAGGGCCGCAGTTTTCGACCCGCGCGGAATCCCTCGGGTTTCGCAAGATGCCGCAGATCGCCGTGGTCGGCATGACCAACCTGCCGGAAGCACGGTTGGCTCGCGAGGCAGAATTGCCTTATGCAACACTGGCTTTGGCGACGGACTACGATTGCTGGAACGCCGATCACGACGCGGTGACTGTCGATCAGGTCGTCGCCACGCTCAAGGCAAACGTCGAGAAGGCCTGCCAGGTATTGCGCGCCGTGGCCGCCGATCCACCGACCGGACCGTGCCCGAGTCAGGACGCCTTGCGTTTCGCGATCATGACCTCGCCCGACGCCATCCCGTCCGAGGTGCGCAACAAGCTGTCCCTGCTGATCGATCGCCATCTGTCCGCCTCAAATCTGCAGCCCGGCGCGGCTGACCCCAAGGAGAACGCATGAGCCTGCTCGTCGTCGGCTCGGTCGCCTACGATTCGGTGGAGACCGCACACGGAAGCGTCGATCGCGCGTTGGGCGGATCGGCCACGTTCTTTTCCATGACTTCCGCCTTGTTCGTGCCCACCCACGTCGTGGCCGTCGTCGGCCAGGACTTCCGCGCGAGCGACCTCGAACGGTTGCGCCGGCGTGGCGTCGACGTCAGCGGCATCGAGCAGGTCGAAGGCGAGACGTTCCGGTGGGGTGGTAAGTATTCCAAGCACTTCGAGACGCGCGAGACGCTCTTCACCGAGCTCAACTGCTTCTCGGACTTCCAGCCGCGCATCGAGCCGCACCACGCCCGCGCCGAGCTCGTGTTCCTGGCCAACATCCACCCGCAACTCCAGCTCGACGTGCTCGGCCAGATGAAGCGTCCGCGTTTCGTTGGCTTGGACACCATGGGCTTTTGGATCGCCGGTGAGCGCCCCAAGCTCCTGGAGGTTCTGGGCCAGATCGACGCGCTGTTCGTGAATGACGAAGAAGCGTACATGCTCGCGGAAACAGGCAATCTTCTGCAGGCGGCGCGCCGCATCCAGCAGATGGGCCCGAAGACCGTGGTCATCAAGCGCGGCGAGCACGGCTCGGTGCTGTGTCACGACGGCCGCGCGCTGTCGATGCCGGCGGTGTTGCTCGATCGCGTCGTCGATCCCACCGGCGCTGGAGATACTTTCGCCGGTGGTTTCATGGGCTACCTCGCCAGCCAGCCGGAGATCGACCTGCACACGCTGCAAGGCGCGATGGTCACGGGCACGATCGCGGCGTCGGTCTGCGTCGAAGACTTCAGTGTCGACGCGGTGGAGCGAACCGACTTGGACAGCCTGATCGAACGTCACGATCGGCTGCGCTCCTCGGCCATGGGTCTGGATCTCGACTTGCAGGCCCTGCGCGCCCGGACTCAGACAGAGGCACGGGCGCGTCTGCAGCGGGCGATCGACGCCTGATCGGCCATTTTTTCGTGAGGTTCCATGTCGCTCCAAACGCAACCGCCCGCATGGCTGAACCTCCTTTCGCATCCACGGGTGTCGCAGGCCATGGGTCGCCTGGTGCGAGTCAAGGCGCCCAAGCCAGTGCTGCTTGCGGCAATGCATGGCTTCTGCAAGGTGTATGGCGCCGACCCGCGCGAGGCTGAGCGTGAACTAGCTGACTTCACGACGTTCCAGGACTTCTTCACCCGGCGTCTCAAGGCAGGCGCGCGTCCGATCGACACACGGCCCGACATCGTGCCTTCCCCGGTCGATGCGGTGGTGTCGGCGTTCGGCCCGCTCGGTCGCGGCACGCTCATCCAGGCCAAGGGCGTCGAGTACAGCCTGGACGCGCTCCTGGGCGGCAGCGACGACGCCGATCCGTATCGCCACGGCACCTATGCCGTCGCCTACCTGGCGCCCAAGGACTACCACCGCATCCACAGCCCGTGGAACGGCGAGATCGTGCGTTGGCGCTACCTGCCCGGCGCGCTGTATCCAGTCAATGCCATGGGGATCAAGCATGTGCACGGCGTGTTGGCCCGCAATGAACGTGTGGTCGCCCACTGCACCACCGAGTTCGGCCCCGCGGCGATGATCATGGTCGGCGCCACCTGCGTGGGCCACATGCGCACTTGCTTCACGGACTTGTGCGCCAACGAGGGCAGGCCTGGCAGCGGGTTGCGCACCCTGGACCGGCCGCTCGCCCAGCAACGCGGCGACGAATTCGGCGTGTTCGAGATGGGTTCCACGATCGTGATGGTCTTCGCCCGCAGCGACCTCGATGCCGTCCGGCCGGTGCCGTTCGCGATCAAAGTCGGCGAACCGATGTTGCGGGTCGTTTCCGCGAACTAAGCGACCTTGCCGATGCCAACCGCAGGAGTTCTCGTGGACGGATCGCCGACTTCGCTTCCGGTCGCGTGGCACAAGCACCGGCTGGCGGTCATCGACACGGAAACCACGGGTCTTTCTCCCGAGACCGGCGATCGCGTGATCGAAGTCGCGGTCATCCTGTTCGAGAACGGCGAGGTGACTGAACGCTGGTCCTCGCTGTGCAATCCGGGCGCTCCGCTGCATCCCGACGTGATCCGAATCACCGGCATCACCGACGCGGATCTCGTGGGCCAGCCTCGCTTTGCCGACATCGTGGGCGATCTGCACCACCGCCTGATCGGCCGCTTGCTGGTCGCCTACAACGCCGGCTTCGATCGCAACTTCTTGGTGCACGAACTAGCCCGCGCCGGCTCGGCCCTGCCGCAAGGCGCGCGCTGGCTGGACCCGATGGTCTTCGCCAAGGAAATGCAGAAAGGCCAGGGCAACATGAAGCTCGGCACCGTGGCCAAGCGGCTGGGCGTTTCGCTCGAGGAAGCGCACCGGGCCGCGGCCGATGCCGAATGCGCGGGGCGGGTGCTGCTCAAGCTCGCGGAACAACTGCCACAAGCCCTGGATGAGCTGCTGGACCTGCAGGAGCGCTGGGAAGCCCAGCAGGAAGCGGAGCGGGCGAGTTGGCGATCGCGGGCCCAGCAGAGCCGCAGTCGGCCGGGGCTGGTGACCGAAAACTCGGGGCCGCGCAATGCCTTGGGACCTTCGTACCCACTGGGCGACGAGCTGGATCCGGTGCGCTACATGTTCCTGCGCGCCGCGGGACGGGCCTGAGCGATGGCGCAAGACGGCCAGGAAATCGAACTGAAGCTGCTGTTGGACGACGCTGACGCCTTCGAGCGCGTGCGGGCCGCCCTGGAGCGCGTGACTACGGCGGAACTGCATGAACAGGTGAACTATTACCTGGACACTGTGCGGCTCGATCTGCGCCGGCAAGCCGTGATGGTGCGGGTGCGGGTCGCCCATGGCCAGGCGGTGGCGACATGCAAGACCAAGGCGACGCTGGTGGCGGGCGTGCAAACGGCGCTGGAGCGCGAACAGCCGCTGCCGGACGCGGAAGCCGAGCGCTGGCTGCGGTCCGGACAGCCACGTACATCCCCGCAGGCATTGGGGATCCAAGCGTGGCTCAGTGAGCCGATCGAACGCGGCGGCATGCTGGCGACGCCGCTGCCGGCCGAGGCCGCCTTGCACACGCTGGGCGCGCTGGCCAACACCCGCCGGGCTTACACCTTGCGGCGCGAGGACTTGCGGACGGGCGCCGGGTCCGAACTGGTCGTGATCGAGTTGGACCACAGCCGGTACAGCGTGCCCCAGGAAGCGTCGGCCAATGCCGCGGCGAAATCCGTCAGGGGTGCCGAACGCTTCGAAATCGAGTTGGAGCATGGCGACGCCGCGGAACTGGCCGCGGACGTGCACGCCTTCCTGGCTGGACTGGACCTCGAAGGTACGCCGGCGACGGAATCCAAGTATGCGCAGTTCTTGAGGTTGACCGCGGCCGCTTGAGGCCCGGGGGCAGCTACTCGGCGCGCTCGAGATCCGGCGGCATGAAGAAGCTGAGTCCGCCCGTGAAGATCAAGCTGTCCTGGAATGACGGTGGGGGCGCCTTGCTGTTGCGATCGACGGCGAGCACGCGTTTGACGAACACGTCATTGAAGTCCACGGTCAAAGCCACCACGCGCGAGATGAACACCCGCACGCCGCCGCCCACGCCTGGGGCGACCGAGAACGTCGGGGCGATCGCGGCGGTACCGGCCACACTGGCGCCGCCGATCGACAGGTTGGCGTGGAAATCGAAGTTGACGGGCAACGAGCCGAACGCGATGAACTTGCCGACCAGAGGAGCGACCGAGACGTGCGCGCCGCCGAGGAAGCGCATGTGCGTGGTTTCCATGCCGAACGCGTCGTTGTTCTTCTGGACCTTGGTCTCGATCGTCTGCGAAGCGGCGGTCTGCATCGGCAAGCCGACCAGTACGTCCACGCCGACCGACAGCCAGTCGCGCAGGTGGAAGTCATAGCGCACGCCGGGCAACAGCGTGCGCACGTACGGATCGCCCAGGGTGGCCCCGAAGACCGCCGCGACTTCATGACGCGCCTGACGATACAGGGAGTTGCGCCGAACGATCGGGCTGCCCTCGAGGACATCGTCGGCCTGAGCCGGGGTCGCCAACAACGCCGTTCCGCACAGGCACGCCAGCACCACCGCGACGAAACGGGCGAGGCAGCGTGCGAACAGGCCCTGGTTCTCGTGCTTGGGGTTCATGAACCTGCTGTGGCGTTGATCATGGAAAGACTGGAGAATCAGCGCTGGTACTTGTACTGCACCGTGGGAGGGATCCAGAAGCCGAGGCGCACGCCGCCGAACCAGTGGTTCATGGTCTGGGTCCCACAAGCTTCGAACGAGCCCGAAGTGGTTTCGCACGGCTGGAAGGTCTCGCGCAGGATGAGGTCGCGGACCTCGAACGAGAGCGTCAACCAGCGCAAGGTGTGGACGCGGATGCCAATGCCGATTTGTCCCGAGGGCTTGAGCGCGTCGCCCCGGGTCGTCCGGACCGCGCCGCCGCCCGCCACCACGTAGGCGTCGACCTGGAGCACGGCGAGACCGAAACTGGTGAACTTGCCGAACACCGGGCTGTACTGGATTTCGCCCCAGCCGCCGGCCTGCAACTGCGATTTCTCGGGGAACAGGCCGTAATCACGCTGGATGGCGTCGAACGCGCTGCGCGTCTGAGCGAACCACTTCGCGCCGCCAATGCCCAACGCCCAGCGCTCGGACAGATGGAACAGCAGCGAAGCGTCGGCGCCGTAGTGGTGGATCATCGGATCGTTGAACGTGGAGGTGCCACCCAGCGACAGTTCGGCCCGGTGCGTCTTGACCAGGTAACGCTGCTGGAAGACGCGAACAGACTTGCGCAGTTCCGCTTCGCCTTGCTCGGCGACTTCCTTGGTGAGCGAAGTGCGCGGCTGCCCGGGCACGGTCTCTTCGGGCGTTTCCGCGCGAGCCTCGGGAGCGGCCGTGTCCTTGGGCTCGTCGGCAGCCCGCGCCGCGACCGGGAAGGCAGTGGCCGCCAGTGCGGCTGTCAGCAAGATCCTGAGGAACCGCGTTGCTTTCATCGTCTCTCAGCGCTTGGCGGCGCGTGCCGATCGGGACCTGGAGTGCGAGCGGTCCAGCCGCAGTCGAACCCCGCGAATGCTAGAGGAAGGAGGCGTGGCTGGCAAGCTGGCCAGCGCGACCCGGGCAATACCCGCGGTGGTCAGCCATGATCGCGGACATACTCTTGAATCGCTTGCCACAAACGCGGGACCTTGCGCGCCCAGTTCAGGTTCGCCAACAGATAGCCCGCGACGTCGCCCGCGTCGAAACGCTCGCCCTCGAACAGGCAGCCCAGCAGGCCCTCGTCCGCCGCCATTGCCGCGAGCGCGTCGGTCAGTTGGATCTCGCCGCCGCGTCCGGGCGTAGTGCGCTGGAGGTAGTCAAAAATCTTGGGATCCAGGACATAGCGCCCGACCACCGCCAGCGTCGAAGGCGCCTCGGCCGCGGGCGGCTTTTCGACCAGGGTGTCGATCGCCAACTCGCGTGGGTGCGTGGCCGAAAGCGTTCCCGCCGCGATGCCGTACTGCGAAGTCTCCTCCCGCGCGACGTCCATCAAGGCAATGACGCTTTTTCCCGTGCGTTCATAGACGTCCATCAGTTGCCGGGCAGCCGGCCGCTCGGCGTCGATCAGATCGTCGGGCAGGAAGACCACGAAAGGTTCGTCCCCCACCAGTTCACGCGCACAGAGGATCGCGTGGCCCAGACCGAGCGGTCGCTGCTGGCGGACCGTAGCGATCTTCACGAGTTGTGTCGGTCTGAGGACCTCCTGGAGCAGCGCGTCCTTGCCCGCCCGCGCCAACATCTCCTCGAGCTTGGGGTGGGCGTCGAAGTGATCGATGATCTCGGTCTTACCGCGTCCCGTGACGATGATGACCTGCTCGATGCCGCTTTGCGCCGCCTCCTCCATGATCATCTGGATCGACGGCTTGTTGACGATCGGCAGCATTTCCTTGGGGATGGCCTTGGTCGCGGGCAGGAAGCGTGTGCCAAGCCCGGCGGCGGGGATGACGGCCTTGCGAATGCGTTGCATGGTGCTCCAGGTCGATGGTGTCTGCGCGAACTAGCGGGGCATCGCCTTCTTGCTGAACCACCAGTCGGTCACCTGCAAGCCCGGATCCTTCATGCGCGCTTCGGCAGCCTGCGTGGTCACTGGCGCGGGCACGATCACGTCGTCGCCAGGACGCCAGTTCGCCGGGCAGGCCACACCGTGTTCATCCACGGTCTGAAGGGCGTCGACGACCCGCATGATTTCCTCGAAATTACGCCCTATGTTCATAGGGTAGTAGATCATCGCGCGGATGGTGCGTTTGGGGTCGACGAAATACACGCAGCGCACTGTCGCGGTACTGGACGCGGTGTCGTGCACCATGCCGTACAGGCGCGACACCTTCTGGTCGACATCGGCGATGACCGGGTACTTGATTCGGACGGCGAACTTCTCCTCGATCGTGCGCGTCCAGGCGATGTGGCTGTAGATGCTGTCGATCGAGCAGCCGAGCAGCGCCACGTTCTTGGCTGCGAATTCATCGTAGTGCTTGGCGAACTCCGCGAACTCCGTCGTGCAAACCGGCGTGAAGTCAGCTGGATGCGAGAACAGGATCACCCACTTTCCGGGCATCCAGGTCGACAGGCGCAAGACGCCGTGGGTGGTATTGGCCTCGAAATCCGGCGCGGAACCGTTGAGCGTGATGCGAGGTGATTCGTGGAGCGCGTCAGTCATCGGCAGGTCCTGCTAGGCCGGCGGTGGCGGCGGCGGGGCGTCGCCATTGTTGCGCGGCGGCGGCGGAACTTCCATAGGGGGCAATGGCTTCTGCGGCTCGACCGGCTTCTTCTCCGGCTCGGTCGGCTTCTTCTCTGGTTCCGCGGGCTTCTTCGGCTTGCTCCCCGGCGGCGGCACCGTACCGATGTCGTACACGCCTTCGCGGTAGTCCTCCACCGTCTCGCCGCGGGTCGCGCGTCCCGCCATCTCACAAGCCAGCCGCCCGACCAAATAGCCGGCCTCCTCGCGCTGTTCGCACACGGACTGCAGCAGCGGCAGGCCCTTTTTCGGCTCGCCGGTCAACCGCAGCAACTCGCCGGTCAAGTAGCGCCACTCCAACTGTCCGCGCAGCTTGGCTGGTGGCTCCACCTTCAGCGCTTTCTCCAGCATTCCTAGCACTTGCTTGCGCACCGTTTGGATCTCGCGCTCCATCTCCGGATCCTGGCCTCCGCCCGGTCGACGGCGCTTGAGCACGTACGTGTAGAACAGCGTCGCGCCGATGCGTTCGCTCAAGCCCGCGCGCCGGAACTCCAGCAGCATGAGGTGGTGCTTGTAGGCCCACAGCGAATCGTTGCCCGCCCGGCTCGCCGTCGCCGCCAGATGCTGGTGCACCCACGTCGCCGTCGCGCCGCTCACCTGCGTCTGGAACTCTTGGACCCAATTGGCATACCCGCACTTCGGGCACGCGACCACGAGATTCGTGTACGCCTGCGTGGGCACTTCCAGATCCGAGTACATGCGTGGCGCCGGCTTGCCGTCACTGCCGATCGGAAAAGTCGCGGTGCCGTCGAGCGGACAGGCCAGACGCTGTGAGGGCACCGGTCCGGCATCGGCCAAGGCGGTCGCGGCGAGCAGGCACAGGGCGATCAAGACGAGAAGGTGGCGCAAGCGAACTCCCGACCGGCGCAAAAGGGCGCGCGCTGCCAGGATAGTGCTTTGCCAGGTAAACCGCTAGCTAAGCTGCGTCACTGTGCGGCCTTGCGGGTGCATCGCCAACCGCAGGTGCAGGGTCTCGGGCGGCAGCAATTCCGCGGCAATCTCGGGCCACTCGACGACCGCGATCCGCGTCGGATCCGCCCACTGTTCGTCCAACCCCACGGCCAGCAATTCCTCTGCGTCGTCAAGGCGATACAGGTCAGCGTGCAGGAGGTCCAGCTCATGGCCGTGGTACAGGTGCACCAGGGCAAACGTCGGACTGGACACGTCCTCCGCCGGCACGCCCAGCGCCGCCGCCAGCCCGCGCACCAGTGTCGTCTTGCCGGTGCCCAGCTCGCCGTGCAATGCAAGAATATCGCCGGGTTGTAGTTGGTCGGCCAGGGACGCGCCCAGGTGCGCCATCGCCTCGGCGTTCGGCACCGGCTCGGTCGGCAGGACAAGGCCGCGCATCTACTTGAACTCGACCTTCTCGATCAGCACGGTGCGCTGGCCCTTGGGCGTGGTGATCTTGACCTCGTCGCCCACTTCCTTGCCGATCAGGCCACGCGCGATCGGCGATGACAGCGAGATCAGACCCGCGCCCAGATCGCTTTCCAAGTCCCCGACAATCTGGAAGATCATCGGAGGCGCGGCCTCGTTGTCCAAGTCGACCAGCCGCACTTTGGCGCCGAAGATGACGCGCGAGCCGCTCAACGTCGACGGATCGATCACCTGCGCCGTCGCGATTTGCGTTTCCAGGGCCTGGATCGTGCCCTGGATGTGGCTCTGGCGCTCCTTGGCCGCGTGGTACTCCGCGTTTTCCTTCAGGTCACCGTGGGCGCGCGCGTCCTCGATGTCGCGAACGTTCTGCGGCCGGTCGAACTCCTTGAGGCGCCTCAAGTGCTCGTGCAGCTTTGTCAGGCCGCGGGGCGTGATCGGCGTTCCGGACATGGCGGCGGAGCTCCCTCGTAAACTGTTGACAGGCGCGGTCCCGCGGCGGGGCGGGAGAAGGTGCAACCGCCGGGGCAGCGTGGCGCGTGCGGTCCAAGCGGTCAAGCGCGGCGAAAAAACACCTGGAACCAGCTGAAATTGCTCAGCAAGCTAGGAACCCGAGCGCTGCATGTGGCCGTCAGGGTCCATCTTGTAGCTCTGCGGCAACACAGCCGCGAGAGGCTGGGCCCAGGTCTTCAGCGGCAACTGGTGCTCGACCGCCAGTTCGTACGCCAGCCCCTTCACCCGAGCGGTTTCCTCAGGATCCAGAATGACTTGCGCAAACAACGGCGCGACCTGCTCGGCCGGGTAGCCCACCAGACCGTCCAGCGCATAGAAGCGGATCTCGTGGTTGCGGCTGTGCAGCAGCTTCTCGAGCGCCTCGCGCACCTGCTCGTGCTGAAAGTCGCGCAGGTTCGAGACGATCTCGCGCAGGCGGTCCAACCCGTCGTGGTAGCCGGGATCCGCGTCCTGGATCGCCTTGAGCAGCGTGCTGACCGCCACCTCGTCTCCGGCGATTTCCCGCAACGACTTCAAGGGGAAGTACACCGCGTCGTGGGTGGCTATGTAGCGCTGCAGCGGCTCGATCGCGATCTGGCCGAACTTGGCGACCTGATCGTGACAGTACTGCTTCTCCTCCTCGTCCACGGTCGGACCGCTGACGCGCAGGGTGAAACGATCGAGCATCGCCTCCAGCGCGGCCGGCGTGCCGATCTTGACCAATTGGTCCATCGCTTCATAGCGCTCGTGCGTTTGCCGAAACTGGTCGGTCAGGCGGCGCTTGATCTTGTCGATGCTCTTCTGGTCGTCCTTGCTGCCGCCCAAAAAGTCGAAGAGACCCATGATACTCGCTCCGTTGCGGCCGGAAGGCGCGCGGGGCGGCGGAAAGTAGCAGAGCGCGGGGCTGAGGTCCATCGGCAGACGTTCGTTCAGCGCGCTGGGGCAACCGGTGGCCGAGCGTTGGGCAAGAGGGCGCCAAAACGATCGCCGCGAACCTGCACCTGTGCCGCAGCCGAGATCGGTCGCAGCGAGCACGCTGGGTGGTTCCTGAGGCTTTGCGCGGGGTCCGCCCTGTGGATAAAATGTGGACGAAGTCTGGACAAGGCAGCCGCGCTTGTGGCAAGCCCGTTCGTCCCGGCCTGTAGTGGCCGCCGCTGAGCGCCAGTTCGGGCGCACGAGGCACAGGTTGAGCGTTTCGCGCAGGCACACCACAGCCCAGGCACCCAGGCGCAATTCGCCCGGAAAATGCTGGTTGATCGCGGTGTTGCTGGTGCCGAGTGCCGCTTGTGCTGCCCAGATCCAGGAGGAAGAAACCTTGGTGCGGCCAGGCGGTCCCGAGCAGGAGCGCGTCGCCGAGCCCCTGGTGCAGGCCCGCCCGCCAGCGCCCTTGGCTCGGCGTGCCGCGCTGGCCGAAGTGGACGACGATGCCGTGGCGGATCCGGATAGCCTGGACACGACACAGGCCTATCCGCCGACTCGGTCGCTGACCATCAATGCGAGGATGGCCACGCGCTGTCGGCAGTTGCGGCCGGCCTTCGAGCGGGCGGCGCAGGCCTCCGGTCTCAGCGTGCACCTGCTGCTGGCGATCGCCTGGGTAGAGAGTGGCTTCACCCCGGGCGCGCTGTCGTCCGCCGGTGCCACTGGGGTGATGCAACTGATTCCCAGCACTTCTGCGGCGTTTGGCTGCGACGATCCTGGCGACACGCGCTGCGCGACGGCGGCGGCCTCGGCGTATCTGCTGCGGCTGTTGCGGCAATTCGACGGCGATCTGGTCTACGCGCTGTGTGCCTACCACTCTGGCGCGGCCCAGGCCAAGCGGTCGCTGCGGAAACGGGTGCTGCCGCCCAACCTTGCCTATGCCGAAAGGATCTTCGAAGCGCGGGCGCGTTTGGAACGGTTCGGCTGCGACGGGCGCTGAGGCTCCAAGCCCGGGCCGTTCCGAAAGCCGTCGTACTGGCTAGGCGTTGCGCAAGTGGCGTTCGATGAGCGGCAACACCTGGCGCGTGAAACGGATGCGACCATCGGCGGCTTCACGCAGCGAGGTGACGCATTCCTTGTTCTTCGTCTCGATCGTCGGCGAAGCTCCGTCGGCCAACTGACGCGCCCGCTTGGCGGCCATGATGACCAGCGCGAAGCGATTCGGGACGGTGTCGAGGCAATCTTCGATGGTAATGCGGGCCATGTGAGCTCCTGGGGGCCAAAGACCGGCCTCGATCGGGCCGAAAAGTCTACGGCTCCCCGGCCGCTCCTGTCAACGCGCATCGTCACGAAAGCTACGGCATCCGTTGCGCGCTCAGGCGGTTTCACGTAGGCTCTTGGCCGCACGGAGGCCCCCATGTGCCCCTCGGACAACCGCGAAAAGGACTCGTTCCTCGGCACTATGTTCGCGGATCGCTACCAGATCATGTCTCGCCTGGGCAAGGGCGGCATGGCTGTTGTCTATAAGGCGCTGGACAAGAACCTCGGGCGTGAAGTCGCAGTCAAGGTCCTGCGCACCGACGTTGCCCCCGATCCGGTCGCGGCCAAGCGCCTGATACGCGAAGCGCGTGCCGCCGCCCAGTTGCACCACCCGCACATCATCACCATGCACGACGTGGGCGAGTGCGGCGGAAAAGTCTTCGTCGTCATGGAGATCCTCGTCGGCAAGGCAATGTCCGAAGTCATGGAGTCCGAAGGGGCGGTCAGCGTCGAACGCGCGTTGGGCATGTGCGAGCAACTCGCCTCCGCGCTGATCGTCGCGCACGCCCAGGGCATCATCCACCGCGACATCAAGCCGGAGAACCTGTTCCTGCTCGATCACGGTGGGACCGGCGACTTCGTGAAAGTATTGGACTTTTCGATCGCGAAACTGCCGACGCAGATGGTGACGGCGGCCCTGACGCGCGCGGGTTCGGTCTTCGGCACCCCGCATTACATGGCGCCTGAACAGGTGGAGGGCAAACAGGCCGCGCCGCAAACGGATTTGTACGCATTGGGCGCGGTGCTGTTCGAATTGATCATGGGCGAACCCCCATACGACGGGCCGTCGGTCATCGACATCTTGCTCAAGCATGTCAAGCAACCACCGCCGCACCTGGCCGTCACCGACCAGAAGTTGCCGGCCGGACTGGACGAACTGGTGCAGCGGCTGCTTGCGAAGAAGCCTCAGGACCGACCTGAGAGCGCCATCATCGTGCGCGAGAGCCTGGCCCGCATGCTCGCGGAACTTCGGGGTGATGCCATCTCGGGCAGCTTCCCTTCGCCCGCCAGCGCCGGCACTCCGGGACAGATGCCCGCGCCTCCGCCCCTGCCGCAGCAAGTCGCGGCGCAGACGCTGCCGATGCCCGTGGTCAGCCTGCCGCACGCCCGCCCTCCGCTGCCGGCCTCGATGGCCGATGCGCCGACGATGGCCGTGCCGCCCATTTCTCTGGCGATGCGCAAGGACCACCCGACGGTGCCGGATGATCTGCCCGACGCGCCCAAGACCGCCCGTCCGGAAGCGCCGCCGCTGCCGCGCAAGTTCGCGAGTTTCGGTGAGGACGATGATGGCGAGGGCCGGACGATGGTCGGCGTCGGCATCGGCCAGCAGATCCAGGACATGGCGCGTGCCCGACAGGCGCAGATGCCTCCGCGCGCTCTGCCGGCGATTGGGCTGCCGCCGAATGCGCAGCCACAGGCTGCCCCGCCGCCGATCGGCCCGCCGGCCCATGCCGCGCCCGCCCAGCCGCCGCCGCCGCCAGGTTCGCGGGCCCCGAGCGCTCTGTCCTCGATCGAAGCGCCGAGCGCCATCCATCGCAGCATGCAACGGCAGCCACGCGCAGGGCAATCACCTGTCTCGGGCGCGCATGCTGCGCCGTCCGGGCCGCCGGGGCCGCCCCCTTCTCACCCTCCGGCCGCGACGCCGAATTCATCGACCACGCCGACCCACCGCGCGGGCTCGATGCCGCCCGTGCCACCGCCCGGGACAGTGGCGCCCCACTTGAGCAAGACAGGCGTCGACCACCATTCTGCACGCCGCGAGCCGAGTTCGGCCCGGCCGCCCAGCCGCGCAGCGTCGTCGACGGACGATCGGCTGCCGACCCAGCCGTCGCTGAACCATACGGTTGTGTCTACGCATTCGGCGCCGGAAGCCGAGGTGGCCGGGCGCAAGCCTGCCTTGCTGTGGGTGGCGATCCCGGTGGGCGTCATCGGCCTGCTGGGACTGGCGACGGCGATCTGGATGCTGACGCGTTAGAACTCCGACCAGAAAATGATGCGGAACCTTCGAGCGGAGCCGGCGCGCCCGCATCGGCGCGCTCGGCGACCCAGCTGGCAACGCGCCCGGCCAATCGGAAACGGAGTTTCTGATTGGCCTTTTAGTCCCTGGAATGCCTGTCCGGACGGTCACGAGTCGTCATGCAGCCGCCACGCCTTGGCCGGACGCAAGGCCAGCTTGCGAATCGCCAGCTTGAGCCACGCCGCCGCCGCGCGCTCGCCGCCCAGCACTGTCACAAGGTGCTGCCAGGCAGCCCGCCGCGGCACCACCTCCAGATCGCGCGGGCGTGCCGTTGCGGGCGGCAGGGGCGAACCGTCGACGTGGACCAGCACCGCCACCACCGGCCACACCGTCGACTCGAGCGGCCCTACGGCCAGGCCACTGCGCGCAACCACTGTATCGTGCTTGAGATCCAGCAGCAGCCGGTGGTGATCCGCCGCGCGCAATAGCAGCCACACCCAGCCGCAGAGCGCCGACGCGCGAAACCAGCCGTCGTCCAACCGCCCCAGCTCGTGCAAGGCCAGCAGCGCCGCCCAAGGCAGGCCGATCGCCGAGAAACCTGCGATACCACGGGCGATGCGCAAGTGCCGCGAAGTCGGTTGCACCACCGCCTCGCGCCGGAAGCGATGCCACAGTCCGGCACCGAGACGTAGGCCGACGCGCACCAGCAAGGCGAGCATCAGCCCGCCGATCGCCAGCGAAAGCGCTTGCCGGATGGCATCGTCCGCCACGGCACCGCCCGGATCGCACAGGCGCAGCAGCGGGTCGGGCAGGGCGGCGCGAAAGGTGTCGAAACCGGACATCAGTTCCTGATCGTGGCGGGGAAGCAGATTGTGCGTCAGGGTCGGCCCGGACCGCAACCTCTCCGCAAACCTGAGAAGTTACGGAGGCGAGGCGGGACAGGCGCGGATGACCAGGACTTGGAGCTTGGCATCGACCACCGACTGGCCGAGTTGCTGGACCACGTGACAACCATCTGAGATCGCTGCGCCTTTCAGCACCAAAGCGAGGTCCTGGAGCCGTCCCGAGGCCACCGTCTCGATCGACCCCTGCGGGCGAGTGGACACTGCCACGTTCGCCAGCGCGCCGACATGGGGTTTCAGCAGCACCGCGGCTTGCACCGCGCGAAACTGCACGGCGCCGGCTTCCCAGGTCAGTTCGAACTCCGGTAGACCAATAACCTGCAAGTTCATGGGCTTGCCCGCCGAATCGAGGGCCGCCAAAAGGTCGGGCAGGGTCTTGCCTTGCGCCTCGACGCGAAACACGGCCCGCGGCAGCAGCCCGGTCGGCGTGCCGGTCCGCGCCTGCCATGTCCAACCCGGCGCTTGATCGAATCGCACCGCCAGCGCCCCAGCTTGCGCTCGCGTTCGCGCCTGCCCGTGCGGCGTGGCGACCTCCAGGGCCGAACTGTCGTCCCGCATCGTCAGCCACGCGCGCAGACCCAGCTCGGGAATCGCCACGCGCATCATGACCTTGTGCTCCGCCGCTTGCATCGACTCGACCCGCGCCTGCGGCCACGCGTCCGGTTTCAGCAGGGCCAGGGTCGTCGCGAACGCCTCCAGCACAGCCTGCGCTTCGGGCTCGCAGCGCGCCTGCTCGTGCCTTTGAGGACGACCGATCGCCGCCACCGTGCAGCCCTCGCGTCCCAGCCGCCACACCAGCCCCTCAGTCGGCGCGGTCAGCAGCACGAAATCGCGTGTGTGGGTCAATACTTCAGCGCGACTGCCGTCCTGGTCCGCACGCACGACCTGCACCGTTTCGGTCAGCCAACCTGGCCCCAGGTCCGTGCGCAACCGAGCCGTCACCAGGGCCAGCAAGCGCGGGGCGTCGTCCAGGCTCAGCAGGTCGTCACGCCCAGAATGACTCGAGGCAACGGGCAGTTGCACGGGCGTTGGCGCGGCGGGCGGCGGCACTGCAGGCGCGAGCTTGGGCACCGCGGGCGCAACGGGCATCGGTACCGGCAATGGCTGGGACGGCGGCGCGCGTTTGCAGCCCACCAGCCCGAGGACGAGCAGACCGAGCAGGCGGTGGCGGGCGATCCTCACCAGGCATTCCTCCAACCGCGACTGAGGTGGCGTGCATAGTACTTCGCGTAGACCATCGGTTCCGGGTTGTTCTGGACCAACGCCGTGGCCAGGTCCGTCGCCATCGCCATACTCTTGAGCACGCCGACGGGAATGCGGTCGAACCACTCCGGCTTCACCTTGTCCCGCAACTGCGCAGGCAGCATGGGCATCAGGTGGAACAGGGCCTCGTAGTTGGCCAGGTGGCGGCGCAGTTCAGGCGTGGACACGTTGCCGGCCTGGTGGAAGGTGCTGGATTCGCCGCGGTTGATGCGATCGACGTCGGCCTGGGTCAGTTCGCCGCGGGCGAGCGCCTGCTGCGTGACCTCGACTCCGGGAAGGTACGTCATCCAAAACGTGCTGATCCGCGACGGCGTGTGCTTGGCATAGAAGAGCCGAGCCGCGTCCTGGGCATCGGCCTTCTCGCCCGCCGCACCGAAGATGTGATCGCCCTTCACGCCGATGCCCGCCTTCCGGAACGCGTCGATCGCCCACGCCGTGTCGCTGGTTTTCTCATAGCGTTTCATGACCTTGTACTTGTAGTGCTCGTCGACCGACTGGATGCCGATCTGGACCCACGTGCAACCCGCGTCCGCCATCCAATCGATGATGTCCTGGTCGATGTACTTGACGTGGCTCAGGCACATCCACGGCACGCGAATCTCGCGCTTGTAGCGATCGAGAAAGCCCTTGAGCCAAGCCTTGTCGATGGTGAAGATGTCGTCCTCGAAGTCGATGAACCGCACGTCCCAGCGCTGGCGGGCGTAGCGCAATTCGGCGATGACGTGATCGATCGAGCGTTGGCGCACGTACTTGCCGCCGCGCACGCCGTTCTTGGAAGGCAGGCGCGCCCAGAAGTTGTTGAAGCAGAACGTGCATTGGAAGGCGCAACCGCGCCCCGTCAGGGTCATGTACATGTCGCGCATCGAGAAATGCTCTTCGTACAAGGCCTTGTCGGGGAACGGCAGCGAGTCGAGATCCTGTTCGAAACCCGCGGTCGCGCCCTTCACGATGGAGCCGTCGGCGCGCTTGCTCCAGATGTTCACCACGGCGCGGTCCGGCTCGTCCTGCTCCAATGCTTCGAGCCACGCCGGAAAGGCGCGATCGCCCTCGCCTATGCACACCGCATCGACACACGGCTCAGCCAGCGCGACATCGGGCACGGCCGAGGGATGCACGCCGCCGAAGATGACCTTGGCTCCAGTGCGCGCCTTGATCGCCGTGGCGATCTGTACCCCCCACTGGTACGTGTGGGTCAGCACCGACATCGCGATCACGTCCGGGCGCAGGGCGACGGCGCGCTCGATCAACGCATTGTTTTCGTTGAATACGTGGGCCAGCAATGGCAGGTGGAACTGGTAGCGGTCGTCGAACAGCGCGGGCGTGAAGGCGAGGTGGACTTCGTGACCGGCGCGCTTGGCGATGGCGGCCAGCAACTCCACCGGGATCTGTTCGGCGCCGATGCCCAGGAATACGATTCTCATGGCTTGTTTCCTCGGCGCAGGACGCGCGCCACTGCGGCAACGACATGGTTTGCATCCGCATCGCTGAGATCCGGATAGAGCGGAAGTTGTACTAGACCGACGGACAAGGCGTGCGCATTCGGATACAGCGCCGCGTCGCTCTCGGTCGGGCAGAAGTCTACGATTTCAGAACCGATACCGATGTCCACGCCGTCCCGGAGCAACGCCCGTCTCAGGACAGGCGGCGCCATCTCTGTGGTGCCGACCAGGAAGTAGCGGTTCGAGGCGACGCCGGCAGGCTCGCGCTGGAATGCCATCAACCCCTTGAGCCCATTCATCATCCGCCGGGCCTGCCGGCGTTGGCGCTCCACCCGTCCCGCCAGCCGCTGCAACTGATCGCAGGCAAAGCGAGCCTGCCAGTCCGTCCAGGCCGAAGTCGTCGTCACGCCGCCTTGGCGCACGCGTTCGTAGGCACCTAGCAGCACCTCGCGCACCGCCGGTCGGTCCAGAGCCGCCAGGGCAAGACGGTACGCTGGCGTGCGAAAGCCAACGTTTTCCATGGTGTTGCGCAAGAATTTCGCGGCCAGTCGGGTCGTCGGCGCCGGCACGCGCGGCAGGTGCGCCCGAATCCGCTCGGCCAACTCGGGATCGCTCGTGATGGCCACACCACCACCGAAAGCGTGCAACATCTTGATCGTTTCCAGGCTGAAGAACGCGGCGTCGGCCCACTGCCCCACCCATTGGCCGTCCAGAAGCGAGCCCGCCGCGTGCGCCGCGTCCTCGATCAGCGCCGCGCCCGCCGCCTTGGCGTCCACCCCGAGCAAGTGACGCCAGTTCAAGGTGTTGCCGAACAGGTCGGTAGGCAGGATCGCCCGGGTTCGCGCCGACAGCACCCGGCGCACCGATTGCGCATCGATCAGCATCGTCTCGGCATCCACGTCTGCAAAGATAGGGACATAGCCTTGACGCTGCAACAGTTCGGGCAGGTCGCGCAGGGTCAGCGCCGGCAGTACGACTTCATCGCCGGGTTGCAGGCCGCTCGCCGCCAGGATGCCCAGCAAGGCCGTGCGCCCCGAACAGGCTGCGACCGCATGCGCACACCCGGTTGCCGCCGCGACGTCGGTCTCGAAATCAGCAATCGCCGCGCCGGAGTGCAGACCGGCGCGGCCAAAAGCCAGGGCATCGATGGGCGTGCGTCGGCGCGGAATCACGGCTGGCCATAGAAGAGCAGGCGGTCGACCACGTCCAGCGCATGCGAAGCGCCGCGGCGGTGCTGCAGGTGGCTCAGTTCGCCATAGGTGGTGTCGAAACAGCCGGGCAGGTCCGGACAGGACTGGGCGCGCTGGAAGATCTCGGCCTCGAGCGCCAACAACTCTGCGAGATCATGATTAAGTAGCGTGCGACGAGTGCGCTCCTGCGGGCAGCCTCCCACTCGACCTTGGGCGTCGATGAAGAGCACGGTCTTGCCCGCCACGCAGGCGAGGTGCCGCCCTCGCCCCAACAGATCCGGCATCTCCATCGCCAGCATCCGCGCATTCGTCTTGACTCCCAGAGTGTTGGCGACGTCCTGGGCTTGCGCCAGTGCATGCAGCAGCGCCGGCAAGTCGGCCGCGTCGAACGCGAGATCCTTGCGCATATCAGGGGTTTCCACGGCCTGATCGAGGTGCAGGTGCATCGGTTGGAACTTGACGTAGCGCACGCCGATCGTCGCTGCGAACCGACACATCGCCGCTGCTTCCGAGAGGTTGGCACGGGTCAGGGTCATGCCGATCGACACCGACGTCCCGGGACTGAACTGATGCAGGAAGCCGATGCCCGCGACGGCCGAAGCGAATGGCGCGCCCTTGCGGATCGCGTCGTTGCGGACGGGATCCGGCGAATCCAGCGAGATCGACGCGTAGCCCAACTGCCGCTGCCCCAGTTCACGCGCCGTCGCCGCATCGAGCAGGCCGGCGTGGGTATTGAGGTTCACACGCATGCCCAGTTCCGTGCAAAGCGCCAGCACGTCCATCACATGCGGGTACAGCAGCGGCTCGCCCCCGACGATGCCGAGGAAAAGCACGCGATGCAGGCCCAATTGGCCGACGATGCGCAGGGCCATTTCGCGGGGCATGCGGGGCGACACCGCGCGATAACCGGGCTGACCGACGTTGCAGGTGGTGCAATGCGCGTTGCAGGCGTCGGTCACCTTGAAGATCGCAATCGGTACAGGTTTCGGGGTGTTGCCCTGCAGGCCAATGCGCAAACGCAGGTGATTCACCCATTGACCCGCACGGCGCCGGGCGTTGCGGTCGACCAGGGTGGGTTTCGGGATGGGAAGGTCGTCGCGTGTCGGCAAGGCCACAGTCCGTTCGGGCGCGTTGTCCGGCAAGCGCGCCGACCGCCACCTGACGCTAGCATGTGCCGCAGAGGCGTCGCAAGGCTGCAGGTGCGGTCGCGGAACCAGGCAACCTTTCAATATCTTCACGGTCAGTTGCCGGACCGGAGCGCGGCCGGTACTGTCCCTGCAATGCCTGCCCCGTCCCACACCCGCCGCCACGTCCTGGAAATGCTGGTGCTGGCCGCGACCTTTCTGGCGCTGGCGCTGCCCGGCATCGGCACGCGTGGCCTCATCGCCGAGGAAATCCAAGCTTATCTGACGCGCCACCCGCTGGTCCTCGAACGCTCGCCCGAAGGGGTGCAGCCGATGCCGCCGTACGAGCCCAACGCGCCGCCCCGACCGCGCTGGGTCACGTCTTCGCAATGGCCGACACGGGCTTACGACGGGGTGCAGCGCCAGTGGCCGGTCTCGATGACGGGATACGAGAGCGCCCTGGGTGCGTATCCAGGCATCCTGCTCGGCCCGCTGCTGGGCGGTGGCGTGGCGGGAATGCGGCTTGCCAACGTCTTGATGGGCTTGGGGATCGTGCTGCTGACCTGGCGGCTCGCGCTGGCCGTCGGCGTGCAGATTCCGCTGGTTGCCGGGCTGCTGACCGCGACTTCCTTTGGCATGCTGTTCATCGCGCGCACGGGGCTGGGCTTCGAACTGCCGTGCCGGCTGGCGATGCTGGGCGCCTTGATCCTGGCCGTGCCGGCCAAGACGTCGGCGCCAGCGGAAAACCCGAGCAGGATCCGGGTTCTGGGCATCGGCCTGCTCGGCGGCATCGCGGTCGTGTGCCGGGCGACCATCGGCGTGGCGTTGGTGCCGGCGTTGGCGGGCCTGCAAGGCGTTCGCTGGCCGTCGCGCAAGATGCTGGCCGCGACCGGGCTGCTGATCGTCGGCGTGCCGTTAGCTACCTACGCACTCTTGCAGGCTTGGGTGCCGCTGCGGGCGGAGACGACGCCTCTGTATGGCTTCCCTTGGCACGATCTGCCGCGTCGCCTGCTCGGTGCCCCAGGGTATGTCGCTTTGCATTCCGCATGGTTGGGTAATGCCGCGACGGTGTACGCGCCGATCGTTCGCGGCGAGCCGTCGCTGCCCATCCAACCCTTGTGGGCGGCGTTCGGGGCGCTGCCGCTCGTCACCGCGTTGTACCTGCAGGCGCGCGGTCAGGCGGGACCGGGCAGTCGCATGTATCTGCTAGGGTTCTTGGCGACAGCGTTGGCCGCCGCCGCTCTGTATGGCCGCCCGATCGAGTTCCAGCTCGCCCTGCCGCTGGAGCCGCTGTGGGCCATCGCGGTGGCGGAACAGCTTGGAAAGATACGGCGTCCCGCGGTGGCGACCGCGAGCCTGGCGCTGGTACTGGGGTTGCGTCTGACCGGCAGCCTGCAGGGTCTGGACCTGGACCGGCACGTGGCCAATCCCATGCTGAGCGGGCGGTGTCAGCACGCGGCGGTGCAGTGGCTGCGCGACCATGGCGAAGACGGTTCGCACCTGATCACGACGACGTACAACCAAGCCGGCGTGTTGGAGGGTTGGACTGACGGCGCGATCCGGCCCATTCACGCCTGGGCCGCGGTGAAGGCTGGCAGCCACGCCGATCCGGAAGTGGCATGGCGAGCGATCCTGCGCACCTACCACCCGAAGTACGTGTTGCTGGCGGTGGGCGCGAACCCCTATGAATTGGCAGGCGTCGAGGCCGAGCTGATGGGCGCCACCCTGCAGCGTTCGGCGGCTGAGGTGGGCCAGAAAGTCAGTATCGAAGCGACGTTCCCGACCGAAGCTGGCACGCCGGGCTGGGTGCTGGTGCGGCTGCACTGAACCCGGTGCGAGCCAGCGATCGCCTCGAGCCACATCCGGGCGCGGTTTTGCCGAATGCCACGCCGTGCTAGGATCCCGCCCCCGCTTGCCCTGCGTTGTTGCGTTGCCCATGCCAGTCACCGGAGAGCCCCGATGTCCGAGCACCCCCACAGTCCCGCCGCGATCCCGACGTCCGAACCGCAGCCGGTGGCCACGCCCGCCCAGCACGCGGACGCCGAGTCGACGATCCCCAAGAATTACGAGTTCGTGACCGTCGAGCCACTGTGGGTGCAGCGTTGGGCGCAGGAGCGCATCTACGAGTACGACCCCGAGAGCCCGCGCGCCAAGGCCGGCAAGGTCTATTCCGTCGACACGCCACCGCCTTACGTGAGCGCCGCGCACTTGCACGTCGGCCACGCGATGAGCTACTCGCAGGCCGAATTCGTCGTGCGTTACAAGCGCATGCGCGGGCACGAGATCTTCTACCCGATGGGCTTCGACGACAACGGCCTGCCGACCGAGCGCTACGTCGAGCAGAAGTACAAGGTGAACAAGGCCAAGGTCACGCGCCAGGAGTTCATCGACCTGTGCCTGCAGGAAACCCGCGCAGGTGCTCAGGTTTATCAGGACCTGTGGCAGCGCCTGGGGTTGTCGGTCGACTGGCGCATGACGTACTCGACCATCCAGCCGCGCGCGGTCAAGCACGCCCAACGTTCCTTCTTGGATCTCGTGCGTTCCGGGCACATGGAGCGGCGCGAAGACCCGATCCTGTGGTGTCCGCTGTGCACGACCGCGCTGGCCCAGGCCGATGTCGAAAGCGGCGAGGAGATGGACCGGCCGATGCACGCGGTACGTTTCGACATCGATCTCGCGACCTTGCCGCTGCCGGAGCCGGGTCCGCACGCCGAACTGGTGGTCCAGCCAGACTCCGGGGTCATCGAGACCACGCGTCCCGAATTGGTGACCGCTTGCGTGGCGCTGGCCTGCAATCCCGACGACGTGCGCTTCAAGCACATGAAGGAACTGCGCTTTCGTGTGCCGTTGACCAACCTGCGCTACGCCTGCACGGACCAGACCTCGGCCGATGGCGCCATCACTTGCGCGGGCGAGCAGACAGAAACCACCGACTTCCGGACTGTTCCACTGATCTTCGACGCGGGCGTGGACCCGGAGTTCGGCACCGGCCTGATGATGGTGTGCACGTTCGGCGATCCCGAGGACATCGCCAAGTGGCGGCTGCACAAGCTCGACACTGTGATGATCGTCGACCCGCAAGGCCGGATGATCACCCCGCATCTGCCTGAGCTGAACGGCAAGCGCGTGCACGTGCAGGCCAAGGGCTCCAACCTGTACAGCGAGGCACGGCTGGCCTCGGTCGACCTGCTGCGAACCTACGGCTATCTGGGGGAGATCAAGCACAATGTCTCGCGCGCCAGTGTGCATGAGCGTTGCAGTACGCCAGTCGAGATCCAGGTGGCGCCGCAGTGGTTCATCCGCCTGCTCGACCTCAAGGAGCCGCTGCTGGCCCGCGGTCGGCAATTGCGCTGGTATCCCGAGTGGATGCGCGAGCGCTACGAGGACTGGGTCACCGGCCTGAAGTGGGACTGGAACATCAGCCGCCAGCGTTTCTACGGCGTGCCCTTCCCGGTGTGGTACTGCAACGCGTGCTCGGCGCCGGTGTTCGCGCAAGCCAGTGAATTGCCAATCGATCCGACGATGACCAGTGCGCCACGGCCGTGCGGCGACTGCGGTTCGACCGATCTGCGCCCCGAGCCTGACGTGATGGACACCTGGATGACGTCTTCGCTGACGCCGCTCTTGAACGCCAACTGGGCGAACTGGGACGAGAAGCAGCCCGAAGGCACGCCGCCCGCGGAACTGGCGCGCAAGGCCATCTACCCGATGGGCGTTCGCGTGCAGGCGTTTGAAATCATTCGCACCTGGCTGTTCTACACGGTGGCCAAGGCGCACCTGCACACCGACTCGCTGCCGTGGCGCGACGTGATGATCAGCGGGTGGGGGCTGGACCGCCAGGGCAAGAAGATGTCCAAGCGCGCCGGCAACTTCGTCGATCCCGCCGAGCCGATCGCCAAGTACTCCGCGGATGCGTTGCGCTATTGGGCAGCGGGCGCGACGTTGGGCCATGATCTGCGCTATCTCGAGGACGACGTGAAGGGCGGCAAGCGCCTGCTGACCAAGCTCTGGAATTCCACGCGATTCGCGATGCAGAACGTCGGGCAGGGCGCGGGCGACGTGGTGGAGACGCCGACGGTGGCCGATCGGTGGATCCGCAGCAAGTTGATCGACACGGTCCAGAAGGCGACCGCCGACTTCGAGTCGTACGAGTACAGCAAGGCAGTGCGCGGCACGGAGACCTTCTTCTGGGCAAGTTGGTGCGACAACTACTTGGAAATCGTCAAGGATCGCTTCCGGGACAACGCGCGCTTCACGGCGGGGGAGATCGCCGCGGCCAAGAACACCTTGGTTTACGGCACCTACACGCTGCTGCGGTTGTTCGCGCCGGTGCTGCCGTTCATTACCGAGGAGTTGTATCACCGCGCGATCAAGCCGCTTGTGCCCCACGGACTGCGCAGCATCCACCTGGCGCCCTGGCCGGCCGACGAAGAAACCGGCCTGGTCGACGCCTGGACCGGCGTGCGCGATGCCGAGGCGGAACGGCTTGGCGACGACGTGCTGCTGCCGCTCATCGGCCTGGTGCGCCAGCGCAAGACCGAGGCGCGGCTCGGGGCCGGGCGGGCGCTCACGACCATCCGCGTCATGCTGGTCGACAAGGCAGGCCCGAGCGAAGGCGACGTGCGGGCGGTCGAAAAGGACGCGTTGGCGGCGACGCGCGCGGAAAGTCTCGTATTCGGCGGAGCTTCTGGCGTCCCTACGGCAGGGCTGCCGGGCATCTTCGTCGAGATCGAAGCCACGCCCGCCGAGACCACCGAGCCGGGCTGAACGCGGTTTCGTCGGTGGCTAAGCCGCCGCTGCCCAAACTCCAGCGCCCAAGCCCGCGACCATCAACACGATTGCCGCCACGGCCCGCCATCGCGGCAGCCGTGTGCCGGCCGCGCGCGCCGCCAGCAGCCACGCTCCCCAGGCCAAAGTCACCCACGCCAACTGGGCGAGATCCAGGCCCAGCCCGAACGACAGCAGCGGCCAGGCGAGCCGATCGAAGCCGCCAGTCAGCGCCTGCAGACCGGCGCCGAAGCCGATGCCGTGTACGAGACCGAAACTCACCGCTATCACAGCGAGTCGCCAGGCTGCGGGCGCCTGATCGCGCCTGGCACGCCAGGCTGACCACGCGATCGTCGCGCCGATCACGATGTCCAGCCACGCGGGCGCCGGGATGTGCAGCAGCAGCGCCGCGGTCATGCTCGTCAGGTGACCGAGGGAAAACGCCGTCACGGCCAGGACCAGCGGGCGCAGACGGCCCGCGGCGAGCACCAGGGTCAGCAAGAAAAGCAGGTGGTCCCAGCCGGTCAGCAGGTGCCAGGCGCCTTCCGCAGCCCAGGCCCGCAGCAGCAGGGTCGGCGGCGGTTGCCACCACGCGGCCCGCGCGCTGGAATCGGGCAGCGAACCTGTCGCCGTGTCCGAAGGCAGCGCACCTGGGCCTGAATCCAACGCCATGCGACCGCGCACGGTTTCGCCGCGCTGCGTGGCGCCGGTGACGAGATCGAGCGTCACCGATTCGAGCCGCGGCGGAATCAGCAGTTGCAGGGGCGCGCGATCGGCGATGCGCACCGTCACGTACAGCGTCGTGCGGGTCTTGGCCTGCCGGTAGCCCAGGCGGCGAACCTCCAGTGTTTTCAGTGGTTGTGCGCAGATCAGCCGGTAATGCAGGCCGATCATCGCGCCGTTTGCTTCGTCGGTGACCTTGGGCCCTTCGGTGCGCGGCTGGACTTCGCAGGGCGCAAAAGCGAATGCGCGCTGGACGGTGCGGGCGAGTTCCTGGCGATCGCGCTCCGGCGGCAGGCCCAGCGCGCGCACGAGTTCAGTGTAGGCCTCGAGATGTGTGTGGGAAAGTACGACGGTATAGTCGAACTCGAGTCCGTCAGGCGAACGGAGCTCGAGCGCCGCCTCGCCGGTGACCTCGTCGATGGGGTGGGCCAGGGCCGAAATCGGCGCGAGCAGCAGGAGCAGAGGGAGGAGGCGGCGCATGGCCGCGAGTGTGCAAGGTCGCTGGCGGGATTGTCCAATTCCTCCGACCGGCGCTTCTGGCAAAACTGCGCACAGACGTTATGCTCCAGCACGCAAGGGCCTGACTTGGCCGTCGCCTCCAGGAGTTGCCCGATGTCGACCACGTCCCACCGCAGGCTTGCCAGTCTCGCTCGCTTCGTCGTCCCGGTGCTGGTCGCAGGACTCGCCCTGGCATTTGCCTTGCCCGCGTCGGCCCTGACCATCGCCGCCCAGGGTCGCCTGGCCAGTTCGGCCGGTGGTCCGGTCGCCGACGGCTTCTACGCAGTCAAGTTCAAGCTTTACGCGAGCAAGGATGCAGCTGCGCCGGTCTGGGACGAGACGTGGCTGGGCCTGCAGGTCCAAGGTGGCCTGTTCTCAGCGGACCTGGGCAGCCAGGACGTGAAGAATCCCTTGGTCGAGGACATCTTCCTCAAGAACGACGAGTTGTGGGTCACGCTGCAAGTCTCGGTCGAAGCCGAATTGCCGCGCGTGCGCATCACCGCCGTGCCTTACGCCGTGCGCGCGCTGGCGGCTGACAAGTTACTGGGAACGTTGCCGGGTTCACAGATCGCCGACGGCACGGTGGCCGCCAAAGCGCTGGATTTCGGCTTTGCGGGGTCGACTTCCAAGGGCGGTGCCGCGGGCGACCTCGCATGCACCGGCTGCGTCGGTCTGGCCGAACTGGCGCCCGGCGTGCTGGATGCCAAGAACGTCGCCTATGCCGGTGCGGTGCCGACCACCGTGGCCGATACCTTGGACACCGTCAGCGCGCAACTGGACAAAGTCACGGCATTGCTGAATCAATTCATGAGCACCGTCGACAAGGTCAACCAGAACGTCGACACGTTGCAGTCCGCGGTGAAGGTCGGCAAGACCAACCTGGGCCTCGGGAAAGTGCCGGCAGCCACCTGCGGAGTCGATCTGGCCTCGGACGGCGGCCCCTTGTGCATCGACGGCCAGCCGGCGACCGTCGTACGTTCTGCCAGCAATGACGCACAGATGGCCAAGCTCGCTGCTCCCGGTCAGATCGTGCTGCGGACCGACACCAACACGGCGTGGATGTCCGTCGGCGGAACGTGGCGCAAATTGCAGTTCCTGGCGTCGTGCGGCGACAAGGCCGTCGATGCCCCGGAAACCTGCGACGATGGCAATCAGGTCGACACCGATGCCTGCGTGCAGTGCCAGAACGCCAAGTGTGGAGACGGTCAGGTGCAATCCGGCGTGGAAACGTGCGACGGCACCAAGATCGGCTCGTCGACTTGCGCATCGGTGCTGGGCGGCGCCGCGACCGGCAAGTTGGGTTGCGCGGCCGACTGCAAGAAGTTCGACACCAGCGGCTGTGTCGTTGCCCTGGGCACGGACACCAATCCCGCCCAGAACTGCAAGGCCATCCTCGACGCGATGCCCGCGAGCACGGACGGCGCCTACTTCCTGACGGACGGCAAGCAGAAGTTCAAGGCTTACTGCGACATGGCCGGGGGCGGCTGGACTTTGGCGTCGAACTGGAACTACTCCGACGTGCCCGAGCAGTGGGGCACCTTCCTGGCTGCGGTCGCCGATCCCAAGCCCTCGGTCAAGCACGCGCTGCCGTTCCAACTGCTGATTCCGGCGCCCAAAGCGGTCAAGCTGACCTACACCGGCAACGGCCAGGCCTTGAACGCCACGGTCACCGCGGGCACGGCGTGGGAAAAGAGCTCTGGCAAGGGCGCGCGCCTCAAGCTGCAAAGCGGCCTGTACCTGGTCTTTGACGAGCAGGGCTGCGGCGCCGGCGTCGACACCGCCACCGGCTTGGGCGTGTGCTTCGTCAACGGCGCGTACGGCAACGGTTTTCTCTGCGACGGCGACTCGAGTCAGTGGGGCAGTGGCAGCGGTCTGTTCAACCAGTGCACCGGCAACGAGAACGGCTGCTCCAACCCGGCGTGGGGCACGAACGGCAGCGTTCAGGTCTGCGGCGCGACGGCGTTGCTGAACGTGTGGTTGCGCTGATCGCCGACCGGGCGGTGACACCGTTCAGCATTGACACGCGTCTGACTCTGCCGGAGCCTCTGGCCTCGTCGCCCGCCTGGCCCCGTACTCGGAGCTCGTCATGAAGTCGTCCGCTCTCGTTGCACTCCTCGGCCTCTTGGCAATCGCGTGCGGTTCCGCCCAGGTGCGCGATTCAGAAGCCCTGGTCGATCCGGCGGCGCCCTCGCACTACGCGTACTACGACCACCGTGACGTGGCCGAAAGTGCAACGCCCGCGCCATCGTCGGGGGCCAGCAGCGCTTCTCCCGGCGGCGCTGGTGCCGATCGCGATGAACCGGCCGGAGCCGACGAGCCCGCAAGTCCGCCTGCCGGTGGTGCTTCTGCCGGAGGCTTGGACGGTGGCGACGACGACGACGAACCCTGAGAGCTTGTGAAAGTATCTTTCAAAGCTCTCCAGGCCGCGGCTGCGGACTGTCAGGCGGCCGAAACTGCTTGAATTCACTTCAAGCAGTTCTTGGCTGACTGGACAATAATGATGGCGAGGAGCCCTGAATCGAAAGATTCACAGGCTCTGAGCCACGAAAGTTCGCGCTTTCTCGCCACGCACCCGGGGCACGGCTACACTGCCGCGCGGAGGATGCCATGGCCTTGTGCCCCTTGTTGCCTGCGTACCGTTTCCTATCGTCCGGCGTCCGTCGGCCCGCGACCCTGTTCGCAGGCGCAGGTCTGTTGGCCCTGCTTCTGGCGGCCGGCTGCGGCGATCCGGCCCCCGAGACGAAGAAGTACGAACTCCCCGACATCGATAATTCCCCTGAAACATCAGCGGAAGACAGCGGGTTTCGCTTCGGGGACATGGGTTCGCAAGACGCGTCAGGTGATCCGGACCTGTTCGCACCCGAGGACGTCTCCGCGACCGAAGCGGACGCCGAGGCCGATGCTCCCGACGGCGGTCCTCCTGCAGGAATCACCTCTTGCCTGGGCCACTGCGGCATCCTGCTGACCGACACCGGCAACACCTGCAGTTGCCATGCGTCGTGCAAGAACACGGGCGATTGCTGTGAAGACTTCGAGGTCGCCTGCAGCTGCCCGAGCGGCGATGCGGCCTGCGATGACGGCGACGACTGCACCACCGACACGTGCAAGGCCGGCTATTGCTCGCAAATCCCCAAGCCCGGCAAGTCCTGCTGCCACTTGGACAGCGAATGCGCCGGCGCCGACAAGTGCACGGTGCCCAAGTGTCTGGAGGGCTCGTGCAGCGCCCAGACCACGAACTGTGACGACGGCCTGGCCTGCACCAACGATGTATGCGACCCCAAGACCGGTGAATGTATTCACAAGTTGCTGATCGGCCAGTGCGCGATCGACGGCGCGTGCAAGAAGGCCGGCGACAACGAGCCCGCGAGCAACGGCTGCGCGATCTGCGACCCGGGCAAGGATCCGAACGGCTGGAGCGCCAAGCCCGGCATGTGCGCAATCGGCGGCGAGTGCGTGAAATCCGGGGCGGTCAGCCCGGACGGGACGTGCGCGGTCTGTGATCCGGCCAAGTCCTCGACAGCTTGGTCGATCAAGACCGGCAGTTGCTTCATCGACGCCAAGTGCTTCCAGGCCACGACGCCCAACCCGGCGAACCCGAGCTGTGAAGTGTGCGATCCAGCGACATCGGTCAGCGCATGGAGCGGCGTCACCGGCAAGTGCGCGATAGAAGGCAAGTGCTACGACTCGGGCGCGACCGATCCCGCGAGTCCTGAATGCAGCGTGTGCGATCCCGCCAAGAACAAGGCTGGATTCTCGCTCAAGGGCGGATTCTGCTTGATCGAGGGGACTTGCGCCAAGGCCGGCACCTCGCCAGCGGGCATGGCGTGCCAGGTCTGTGACACCAAGACCCCCGCGGCTTGGAGCAACAAGGCGACCGGCGCGACCTGCGACGATGGCAGCGTGTGCACCACAGGCGACAAGTGCGACGCGAGCGGCGTGTGCAAGGGTTCGACTCCCGTGGCGAATTGCTGCGTGACCGACGACGACTGCGGCGCGCTGGCGGGCACTGCGGGCCCCTGCGACAAGGCGGCGTGCAACCTGACGAGCGGCAAGTGCGCACTGGCGCCGATCCCCAACTGCTGCACGGACGGCAAGTGTTGCGACATCCCGAACAAGACGCTGCTCGACAAGAACACGCCGTGCAACACTTTCGTGAAGAACACGGAATATCAGTGCTCCGGGCAGGAAGTGCAGAAGCGAAGCGTGTTCTATGGTTGCACGGGCGACAGTCCGACCAAGTGCTCGAGCGACGTGCCAGGCTACGGCGACTGGAAGACCACGGTGACTTGCGGCGCAGAATCGAAGTGCGTGTTCGATGGCGTGACCGCGAGTTGCAAGGCGAAGTAAGCGCTCGGCTACTTCGCGGCGAAACTGCAGATCGGACAAGCCTGGGCATCGTGGCGCAGCGCCCGACAATGCTCACGTCCAAACCAGATCATCTGCAAGTGCAACCTGTTCCACGTCGCTTCTGGAAACAGCAGCTTCAGATCGCGCTCGGTCGTCTCCACGTTCTTGCCCGAGGTCAGGCCCCAGCGCGTGGCCAGCCGATGGATGTGGGTGTCGACCGGGAACGTCGCGATTCCAAAGGCTTGGCACAGCACCACCGACGCGGTCTTGTGACCTACGCCCGGCAGTGCCTCGAGAGCCGCCATGTCCGCGGGCACCTCACCGCCGTGGCGTTCGAGCAGCAGGTGTGACAAGCCTACGATTGCCTTGGCCTTCTGCGGGGACAGTCCACAGGGCTTGATCAGTTCGCGCACCTCCTCGACCGGCACGTGCACCATCGCCTGAGGCGTCCGAGCGCGCGCGAACAGCCGGGGCGTCACCTGGTTGACCCGCACGTCGGTGCATTGGGCCGAAAGCAACACCGCGATCAACAGCGTGTAGGCGTCGGTGTGGTCCAGGGGGATCGGCGGGTCGGGATAGAACTCGTCCAGGATGGCGCGGATTCGCAAGACCTTGGTTTCCATGCGCATGAGCAGCTCCTGGGCGGTGTCCGGACGATTCTGGCTCAAGGATACAACCTGTTGTGCATTTCCCGCAGCCTGCGTCGGCGGCTCGGGTGAGTTTCCGAAATCTTGGTCGGGGTCCGCGGCAAAAGCGCCGAATCAACGATCACCTGTAGGGGCGGGCTTCCAGCCCGCCCTCCCACGCGCCAGCGTCAATCCCAGTCCGGGGAGGAGGGCGGGCTGGAAGCCCGCCCCTACATTCGCCACAAGCAGCACCGTCACCGACCCGGAATCCAGAACCGCGCCCCACCCTCGGCGGCTCCGTTCCTTGTGTCCAATATTTCTGCTAGAGTCCGCGCCGTTGCCCATTCCACGGAGGGTCGATGCGCGCCAGGATCCTGCAATCATGCACGAAGCTGTTGGCTCCAAGCCTGTTGGCGACCCTCTTGGTCACAGCCACTGCCTTTGCCCAACCGCAGCCCGATGCCCCGGCAGCCGTTCCGGCTCCGGCTCCGGCCCCGGCTCCGGCTCCCGTTCCGGTTCCGGCTCCGGCGACGGCAGCGGACGACGCGGGCAAACCCTGCGAAGATCACGACTGCGAGCACGACGAAAAGGCCAAGCCTTGCGGCGCCAAGGACTGCGATCGCCCCGGCCGACCCGGCGCGCACCATGGCGGCGAGCCCTGCTGTGACGACGACGAAACGGACGGCGACGACGAACCCTGCGAACGCGGCGACCACCATGGCAAGGGCGAGGGCCACGACGGCAAGCCTTGCTGCGGCGACTGCGAGCGCGCGCACGCTGGCAAGGGGCCGGGGCGCGGCCACGGCGGTGGCCACGGCGGACGCGGCGGCTTCGGTGGTTCGCCCATTCGTCCCGAGGCCTTGCTGCAGTTCCAAGCCGCCTATCCGTTCGGCGACGAGACCACGCGCAGGCAGCAACTCGTAGCCGGCGATCGCGCGGAACGGCCCGGCTTTGCGATGCGCACGGCGCGCTTGGGCCTGTCCGGCAAGTTCGGACCCCATGCTCGCTTCGTGCTGGACACTGACCTCGTGAAGATCCGCGATGTTCCGGTGACGCAGGCGTACATCGGCCTGGCGGCGTGGCGCGGCGCGGAGTGGCTGGTCGGCGCGCAGAAGCTGCCGTTTTCCCGCTTTGCCATGCTGGGTTCGGGCGAGCAGGCGTTGATCGAGCGGCCGTTCGCGACGCAAGCGATGGCGCCGTTCTACCAACTCGGCGCGACCCTGACCGGTCACTATCCGCGCCTCGCCGGAATCCGCTGGTACGCGGGCGCCTATAACAGCTTCGAACGGCGGGCGAACTTCTTCCAGGGCGTGCAGGAAAACAGCGGCCTGACGGGCAACCGCTTCGGCGGGCTGGCCTACGCTGGCCGCATCCAACTGGAACCATTGGGCAAGTTGGGCCGTTCGGTCGCGGACATCGACAGCAGCCGGTTCAAGTTCGAGGTCGGCGGTGGCTTTCTCTACAACGACAGCGGCACGACCGACACCCAGGCCATGTCCGTGGATGCCCAGGTGAAGTTTCGCGGCGCGCACCTGTTGGTCGAATTCCTGCAGGACTGGGCGCACCCGTCCAAGACGCCCGAGACGCCGCTGACGATTCCGGCGCGTCTGCAGCGTCGGGCCATGATCGGTGAACTGGGCTATGCATTCCGCCACTTGAACGCCGCGGTGCGCGTGGAGCAGATCGATCCGAACACCGACGTCAAGGACAGCCGCGACGAAGTGATCGTGTCCGCTGCGCTGGGCGTGCAGGCGATGCGCAACCGTGCGCGGTTCCAACTGCAATTCGATCACCGTGCCGAGTCGCAGTCGTCTGCTCAGAACGACTCTGAGAACGACACGCTGTTCGCTCAGTTCCAGTGGAAGCTGTAGAGCCTGAACCTGCCAAGGTCCGTGCACCCGAGGCGAGCCATGCAGCCACGACAACTCCTCGCCGCCGCGCTGCTTTTCCTGGCACTGCCGGCATGCACGGAAGACGCCCGGCTCTTGTCGGCGCGGCAGGCGAAGTCCCGCTACGATCTGGTAGGCGGCCCGGTCTCCTACGCGGACATCGGCGATTTCGTTCTGGAAAACGACAAGGTGCGCGTCGCCGTGCTCGGTTCGGACCGATCCTGGGGACCTGGAGTGTATGGCGGCAGCCTGGTGGACGCCGACCTGCGCCGCACCGACGCGCGCTTTCCTCCCGGCAGCGGTCGCGACAAGTTCGCGGAAATCTTCCCGTTCGCCAACCTGCTCGTGCCCGCGCCCATCGGCATGCAAGTCACCGTACTCAAGGACGGCAGCGACGGCAAGGAAGCGACCATCCGGGTCGAGGGCAAGGGCCAGTTCCTGTTCGAAGGCCTTGGAATCTTGCGCAGACTCAAGCGTGATCCGCTGTTCGGCGGCGTGATCCGCACCTTGTTCCCCGGCATCAAGACCGAATTGGCGTTTCGCACCGACTACACGTTGAAGCCGGGCGAGCGGTTCGTGCGCATGAAGAGCTGGATCGGCCTGCTCGGCGATCCGGATCCGGCCACGGTCGGCGCCGACGTGACCTGCGCGCTGGGCAAGGACGAACCGGCGGGTGGCAAGGGCGACTGCGGCAGCAACCTCGTATGCAAGACCGCAAAACCGGAAGAAAAGAGCGGAACGTGCCAGTGCCCGGTGCTGGACTGCAAGGCCACGCCGTGCGAAATGGAAGCCCGGCAACTGGACGATCACGGCTGCCAGACCTGCAAGTGCGGCACGACCGCGCCCATGCTCTATACCGCCGGAACGGAAGCGTTGTTCGACGTGCTGCTGGGCGATTCGCCCTCGGACGCCAACAGTGGCAAACCGCGCCCGACCGCGGGCATCGGCGCCGGCGACTTCGTGTTCTTCGGCAACCAGACCGACATCTTCGTGCCAGGCCACGGCTTCGACGAGGAAAAGCCGGTGTGGGACGCGCTGTTCCTCGGTCGCGACACGTTCAAGAAGCCGCTCGGTTTCGATTTCGTCGGCTCGGCGGGCGGCGACGTCTCCTACGGCTATTTCAGCAAGCAGCGCGAAGGCTTGCCGGGCACTCCGCAGGTCCTGGTGCCCGTGTTCACCTCGGCGGCCACGGCGTTCATCACCGCGACGTTCCAGTGCAAGCGCGTGGACGACACCGAAGATGCCGAGTGCGCCAAAGGCCGCGTCTTCGAGTTCGAGCGCTTCCTCGCGATTGGCGACGGCGACATGGCCAGCGTGTACGACGAGGTCCTGGCGGCGCGCGGCTCGGCCAAAGGCCATGTCGAAGGCGTAGTTCGCTGGCAGGACAGTGGCACCGCGGCGGTGAACGCGAGCGTGTTCGTGCTGCGCAATCCGCAGCCGGGCAAGGTGTGGGGCAACGCCGACGAAGTGATCGAGGCCAATCGCCTGATCGACGGCTCGCCGGGCGTGGTCATCGCCATCGATGCCGACGTCGGCCTGGACCTGCAGGAAGATGGCGACTTCCATGCGGATCTGGCGCCGGGCGACTACGTGCTCGTGGCGATGGACGAGAAGAAGATCCTGGTGGGCGCGCCGGTGCCGATCCACGTGGTCGACAAGGGCACGGTCATCGCGTCGCCGGCCCTGCCCACGCCGGCAAGGTTGCGGATCTACGCGACTGATGGCAGTGGCGCCGGTTTGCCGGCCAAGGCGACGGTGCAAAGGCTCGGACCGGACGGCCAACCCTTGTGGCGCGACGGTGGTCGACGGCCCTACTTCGGCCAAGGTCGCCTGGGCATTGGCGTGCAGGCGATCGCGCTGAGTTCGGACGGCCATTTCGACGTACCGGTCGAGGCGGGCAAGTACCGCGTCGTGGTGTCGCACGGTCCGGAATTCGGCATCGGCGACCAGACCCTGACCCTGACCGCGGGTGAAGTGCGCAACATCCAAGCGGTATTGCCTCGCGAAATCGACAGCGCGGGTTGGGTGGCGACGGATTTCCACCTGCACGCCGAACCGAGCTTCGACTCGGGCATGCCCCTGGATCGCCGCGTGCAAACGATCGCCGCGGAAGGCTTGGACTATGTCGCGTCGACGGACCACGACGTGCTCTCCAACTACACGCCGTTCATCCGCCAGCTCGGCCTGGACCAGTGGCTCGAAGCCGTGGTCGGTTCGGAAGTCTCGACCCTGGAGATAGGCCACTACATCGGCTTTCCGCTCAAATACGACCAGTTGGACGTGCCTTCGCATGGTTCGATCGACTGGTACTGCAAGCCCTCGCACGGCGTCGTCGCGGAAATCCTCAAGCAATCCGGGTTCGCCAGCAGCGCCGACAAGCCCACGACCATCGTCGCCCACCCGCGCGACGGCTTCCTCGGCTGGCTGTCGCAGGCCGGGGTCAACCCGTTCAACCTGACCCGGCACCTGTCGCAACTCGAGGCGGGCAATCCGGTTTTGCGCACGGTGGCCTGCGATTTCGACGCGTTCGAAGTGTTCAACGGCAAGCGCCTGGATCTGGTGCACACGGCGACGGTGCTCGAGACGCAGACCTTCCAGCGCTGCCTGGCCCGCATCGATCGCGCGGGAATCAATGCCAAAGGCGAGATGCGCCGGTTGCCTGACGCGACGTTCGACACGGCGGCGGCGCTCGACAAGCTGAAGCACGCGTGCCCGGAACTGAAGGAGCGCGGCCTGGAGGATCTGGCCAAGTGCCCGCCCACAGAGGACTTCCTGGGCTGTCAGCACCGCTACCGCATTGGCTTGGCACGCGTGGTGGGCGCCGACGTCGTGCGACGGACCCCGGCCGAGGCGGACAAGTGGCTGGACGAACAGGTGCCGGCCGATCCGAAGCTGGCGTCGGACGCGCTGACCGACCGCTACAAGGCCTTGTGCAAGCTCGATCCGGCGACGTTGGACCAGCCGTTCCAAGCGATCGCCAAGGCCGAGGATCTGGACCGGCCGTGCTCGGATCGCGTGGGTACGTTCGACGACGAACTGCGCTTCCTGGAACATGGTTTCGTGCACACGATGGTCGGAGGTTCGGACAGCCATGGCTCCAGCATCGAGCCGGGCACGCCGCGGACGTACATCAAAGTCACGCAGGACGCTCCGGGCCGGATCGACGCGGGCGAAGTGAGTCGCAGCTTGAGGGCAGGACAGGCGATCGCGAGCTACGGACCGTTCGTGGCCGTGACGATCGACGGCCAGGGCCCGGGCGCGACGGTCAAGGCGCAGGCCAAGGGCACCAAGGAACTGCACGTGAAGGTGCAAACGGCGTCCTGGTACGGCATCGATCGGCTGGAAGTGTACGTGAACGGGCGGTTGGCGCTGGCCGAGGACTTGAAGGACATCAAGGCCCAAGCGATCGTCGATCTGCAACGCGTGGTGAAACTGGACGTGCCCGACCGCGATTCCTGGGTCATCGTCAAAGTGTTGGGAACCGAGGAGAGCCACCTGATGCGGCCGGTGGTGCTCGACGTGCCGTTCGGCGAACTGCAATTGCCACGGGTCGCCGCGATTGCCTTCGCGAACTTGCCGGCGGCCTCGAGCTTTTTCCCTCCGCCCTCCAAGGTTCCTGACTTCTATCCCATCTTCCCCATGGCGATCAGCAATCCGATCTTCCTCGACGTCAACGGCAATGGCCGGTACGACGCGCTCAAGCCCTTGCCCGCGTTCTGCTCGCCGCCATGCGATCCGGCCACCGGCAAGCTGCTGACTGCCCAGGGCACCATTGCCACGTGTGCCGAAGTCCAGGCCGACTACAAGTGCCTGAGTCCTGAGAATCGCTGCGGTCTGGACATTCCGGGCGTGTGCGACATCTACCACGCGGGCCAGCAGCAGGGCGGCGTGCTCGGGGGCAAGTAGATGCCTCCGCACCGCGAAGACAAAGTACCGGACATTGCTGAAGAAGCTGTGATTCCCAGCGAAGCCGCGCTGCGCCGGGCCGAGGCCAAGCCACCGCTTTATCGCTTTTTCCGGGGCGGCCTCTACGTGGCGTACATGGTTGTCGCCGTGTGGTTTTGCCTCACGATCACAGTGTCGGTGTGGCGCGCGGTCTGGGGTGAGCAGGGCAGGGCGTTACAGCAGCGCGAGCAGGCGCGACAACCCGTGCGTGTCCACGCCCAACCCTGAACACGGAACAAGCCCATGCAGACCGTCCGACTGCCGCAGAGCGAGCTCGAAAAGGCCTTGACCGGCCGGCCCAAGCACATCTTCTTGTCGGGCGCGTCGCGGGGCATCGGCGAGTCGATCGCCCGCTTGATGGGCGAGGAAAAGCACAACTTCACGCTGGCTTCCCGCTCGTACAACCGACTGCTCGGCCTGGCGATGGATCTGGGCGTCGAACGGGCCCAGGCGGTCAAGCTCGATCTGGCGGACGAGAAATCGATCGACGACGCGGTGGTGACGGCGGAATCCAAGTTCGGTCCGATCGACGTGCTGATCCTCAACGCCGGCATCAACTTACCGACACCGCTGGACGATCTCTCGGCCGAGGGCCGGGCGCGCTTCCGCAAGGTCGTGGACGTCAACCTGATCGGCACCTACTACCTGGCGCAGTTGGCGACGGCGCACATGCCCAAGGGCGGTCGGGTGCTGTTCATCGGCAGTGTTCTCGCGCGGTTCGGGGCTCCGGGCACCGCTGCCTACACGGCGACCAAGCATGCGACGACAGCGCTGGTGCGCACGATGGCCTGGGAGCTCGCGCCGCGCAACATCCGCGTCAACTCGCTGAATCCAGGGTGGGTAGACACGCAAATGGCCCACGAATCGCTGCAGCGCATCGCCGAAGCAAGCGGCCAGAGCCTGCAGCAGGTGACCCAGGGAGCGCTGAATACGTTGCCGATTCGCCGCATGGTCAGGCCTTCGGAGGTGGCGAGCTACGTGAAGTTCCTGGTCGGGCCGGCGGGCGATGCGATCACGGGGCAGGGCATCGACATCAGCTGCGGTGGGGTGATGGTGTAGATGCCGCAACCGCCCGCCCCCAAAGCGAACTCCGAGCGCGCCGTGGCCGTCGAACTGTTCCGCCAGGCTGGCAAGCGCCTGCAGCAGGGCCAACTCGCGGTTGCCGCGCGCTTGGCTGAACGATCGCGGGAAGTCTTCGTTCTGGCGGGAGATACCGAAGGGGCCTGCGCGGCCTCGAGCCTGGTCGGGCGCACGCGGGTGCGGGAAGGTCGCCTGGATGCGGCGCATGCAGCCTTCACTTGGGCCCAACAGGAAGCGGCGCGGCGCGGGCTGCAAGCGCGTGAACTGGCGGCCCTGACCGAACTGGGCGCGTTGCATGAGCTCTCGGGAGAATTGCCAGCGGCCGTAGCGGTACATCGCACCGTGCTCGAGCGCCAGCGTGCGCGCGCGGACAACGTCGGCATTGCCATCGCGGCGGGCAACGTCGGCCGGTTGCTGCCCAGGCTTGCCCCGCGTCAGGAAGGTAATCCGCAACGGCTCCACGAGGATGCGCGTGGCCTGTTGCTGGAGGCGATGCAACGCTTCGAGACCGCGGGCAACGTGTCGGGCATGGCCAATGCCTTGATCTGCCTGGGCGATATGGAGCGGGCTAGCGGGCGGCTGGAGGCGGCGGAGCAGGCGTTCAGCCAAGTCGTGCAGCGAACGCGCCAGGAGCAGCCGGCCTTGCACGCCCTGGCGCTGCTCAACTTGGGGCATGTCCAACGCGATCGCGGTCGGTTGTCCGAGGCGCTGGCCTCGCTGTCGACCAGTCTGGAGGTCGCCCACGGCGTCGGCGATCGCCAGGGCGCGGCGCGGGCACGGCTGGCGCTGGCGATGGCGGGGGCGGACGAGCGGCCCTTGAAGGAGACCGAGGCGACGTTTGCCTTGGTGGAGGCCGAGTTCCGCGCCATCGGCCAACCGGCGGGCGTGCTGGCTGCGACCGTGAATCGTGCGGCAATCCTGTGTCGGCTGGGGCAGTTGAGTCAGGGCCAGGCGCTGCTCGAAAATGCTCGGTCACGGCTGGAGACCCAAGGCGATCGGCTGGCCGTGCTGGAAGTGAGCCTGGCTTTGGCGGAAGTGGCGATCACGCAAGGCGACGCGGCGCGCGCGGAGACTCTGCTGCGGGCAGTGCCGATAGACAAGTGCCCGCCGCGGTTGCTGGTTCGTCGTCGGTTGCTGTCGGCGCGGTTGCTGTTGCGCGCCCTGCAACTCGATCAGGCGGCGGCGCTGCTTGCGGAAATCGACCCAGACGCGTTGTCGGAGCCAGAGCGCTTCGGGCTGGCGCTGATGCTGGCGGAAATCGGTACGTTGCGCGGCGATGTGGCCGTCGTGGCGGCGCTGGCCGGCCTGGCGCAGGGCGCGTCTCCGAATTCCCGCGATGCCCTGGCGGTGCAAGCGGCGCAAGCGGCAGATGCCTTCTGGCGCGGGCAGTTGGCGGTGACCGTGCGCGAAGCAACGGCGTCGGCAGAGGCCTGGCAAGCGCGCGGCGAAGTGCTGCCCGCCGTGGTCGCGCGTTCGTTGGCCTGGCGCGCCGCGCTTCTGCAGGGCCAACCACTGGATCCAGCCGACGTTGACGCAGCGCTGGAGGTCGCCACCCAGGCCGATGCCCACGAACTGCAGGCGGGTCTGCGCTTGCTTCAGGCGATCGCGGCGCAGGACTTGGCCGGTATCAGCAGGGAAGTCGAATACTTGCACGTGCAGGGCCACGAAGCTGCGGCACTAGCGGGCCTGCTCCTGGCCGGCCAGGTCACCGCGGAACCGGCCTTGGTGCGCGCCGGCACTGCCCATCTGGCGGCCGCCACGGTAGCGGTGCCGGGTTGGTTCGATGTTGGAAAGCCGTTGCGTGCGGGCCCTTGATTTGCGACCTCCGCGTGCTTATCTATGATGTAGGTAGCACGCGCGACTGCGGTGCGCCCAAGCTGTCTGGACCCACCCGCGAGGACACCCTATGAGCGACAAGCCCTCCTCCCCCGACATCCAGACGAGCGGTACCTTGCACAACATGCCAATCCTGGCGTTGCGCAACGCCGTGCTCTTTCCGGGCGCCGTGATGCCGGTCGTCATCGGCCGCGGCAAGTCCATAAAATTGCTCGAAGGCCTTGGCGACAGGCGAGCGGCCGTCGTCGGCGTGGTCGCGCAAAAAGACAAGAGCGTCGACAACCCCAAGCCCGATGAATTGTATTGGGCAGGCTGCACCGGCCAGTTGATCAAGGTCTTGCGCAACGGCGCCGAGACCTACCACGTCGTCATCCGCGGCGTGGAGCGCTTCAAGATCCTACGGTTCGAGCAGGAAGACCCGTTCCTCGCCGCCGAGGTCGAACTGCTGTCCGAGAAGCACGAGAACGACCCGCAGATTGCCGCCTTGGTGCACTCGATTCGCGACACGGCCATCGAATTGGTCAACATGGTTCCGGAGTTGCCGATCAATGCCGCGGATTTGCAGGAGAACTTCGAGCATCCGGCGCGCCTGGTCTACCTGCTCCTGACCCACCTGGGCGTGAGCGTCGAAGAGAAGGTCGACGTGCTGCAGGCCGCCAGCTTGCAGGAGATGCTGACCAAGACGTTGCACCTGGTGATTCAGCAAGTGGAAATCTTGCGCATCAGCCAGCGCATCAACAGCGAGGTCAAGGGCGATCTGAACAAGAGCCAGCGCGAGTACGTCCTGCGCAAGCAACTCAAGGCGATCCAGAAGGAACTGGGCGACCTGGAGGGTGGCGACGGCGACGAGCTGGGCGAACTGGAAGAGCGCCTGATGAAGGCGACCCTGCCCGAGGAAGCGCAGAAGATCGCGACCAAGGAACTCAAGCGGTTGCGCAACATCCAAGCGGGCTCGCCCGAGTACACGGTGGCGCGTACATACCTGGAATGGTTCTCGGACCTGCCGTGGCAGCAGACGACCGAGGACAATCTCGACTTGCTGCACGCGCAGACCGTGCTGGACGAGCGGCACTACGGCCTGGAGAAGGTCAAGAAGCGCATCATCGAGTACCTGGCGGTGTCCAAGCTGAAGAACGACATGCGCGGTCCGGTGTTGTGCCTGGTCGGGCCTCCGGGCGTGGGCAAGACGTCGCTCGGTCACAGCATCGCGTCGGCGTTGGGGCGCAAGTTCCAGCGGTTGTCGTTGGGCGGCGTGCGCGACGAGGCGGAAATCCGTGGTCACCGGCGTACCTACATCGGTGCGATGCCTGGCAAGATCATCATGTCGCTGAAGAAGGCCGAGTCGCGCAACCCTGTGATGATCCTGGACGAAGTCGACAAGCTGACGCACGACTGGCGAGGTGACCCGACGGCCGCGCTGCTGGAGGTGCTGGACCCCGAGCAGAACTACTCGTTCTCGGACCACTACCTGGACACGGCGTTCGACCTCTCCAAGGTGCTGTTCATCGCGACCGCCAACACGACCGACACGATTCCGCCTCCGTTGCTGGATCGTATGGAAGTCATCGAGTTGAACGGGTACACGCACGAGGAGAAGTTCCACATCGCCAAGGAGCACCTGCTGCCCAAGCAGTTGAAGGAGCACGGCCTCAAGGCTGAGCAGCTGGATATGTCCACGGAGATCTTGGATAAGATCATCTCGCACTACACGCGGGAAGCCGGCGTGCGCAACCTCGAGCGGCGGATGGCCGACGTCTCGCGGCAGGTGGCGGTGGGCATCGCCAAGGGCGAGTTCGAGAGCAAGACGCTGACCGAGGCGGATCTCGAGGAGATGCTCGGCAACTACTCGTATTCGCCGGAAGTCGCCGCGCGCACGGAACAGCCGGGAGTGGCGACGGGCATGGCGTGGACGCGGGCGGGCGGCGATCTGCTGTTCATCGAAGCGTCCAAGATGCCGGGCAAGGGCAAGCTGCGCCTGACCGGGCAGTTGGGTGAGGTGATGAAGGAGTCGGCGCACATCGCCCTGTCGCTGGTCGAGGCCAATGCGGATCGGCTGGGGATCGAGCGCAAGTGCTTCGAAGACTTCGACATCCACATCCACGTGCCGGCGGGTGCGGTGCCCAAGGACGGTCCGTCGGCGGGCGTGACGATGTACACGGCGCTGGTCAGCCTGCTGACCGGAGTGCGGGTGCGCGGCGACGTGTCGATGACGGGCGAGGCGACGCTGCGTGGCCTGGTGCTGCCGGTCGGTGGCATCAAGGACAAGGTGCTGGCGGCGATGCGCGGCGGCATCAAGAAAATCATCCTGCCGGAGCGCAACAAGAAGGATCTGAGGGACATCCCGGCCGAAGCCAGGGCGGGCATCGAGTTCGTGTTCGCGCACAAGATGGACGACGTGCTGGAGCATGCGCTGGAAGTGCCGCCGAGCACGAGCCGTGGCGCGGCGGCGACGGCGACCGCGTAGCGGGGGTTCGAGGAGGAACCAGCTCTCAGGTGCCGCTAATCGCGCCCCTGACGCAGTTTCCTCCTCGAGCTCCTCCTCCTTGTCAAACCCCTCGATTCGGCTTTGACTGTCTGAAACCTCCGTGGGTTGCGGCCTTGGTGTGGGAGCGGACGTCCATGCCCTGACCCGAACCCGTTTTCGAGGGGCGAGGAGCGGATAGCTCCGATTCCTCGAAAACGGGCAGGGCGTGTAGCGACCGCAGGGAGCGGACGTCCCTGCCCTGACCCGAGCCCGAGCCCGAACCCGTGCCCGTGCCCGAGCCAGGATCGACCAGCAAAATAAGAAAAGTACCCTGTTGCCCTTGAACTTCAAG
>CAYHHL010000022.1:0-23911 GCA_964356325.1 uncultured Enterobacteriaceae bacterium
GCCAACGCGGCGAGAAGTCGTGCCGCTACTACAGCATCGTGCTCGAACGCTCCGACGCGCCCGAGGAACGCAAGCACGCTCTCGATCAGATCAAGCGCATGAACGGCAAGGACCAGGTCAAGTGCGACGACGACAAGGTCTTCGATCGCTTCGGCAAGGCCATGGGCGAAGCCAGGTACCGCCCCACCGTGATCGAGACGTTGGAGAACCTGGGACGCGCGGGTGGCAAGCTGCGGGAACGATCGGAGAAGCTGCTGGTTTCCGGCCTTGGCAAGACCGAGGGCGCGGGCCAGATCGCCACGGTGTTTCGCACTTGGCGGTTGGAAAGCGCTGAAGGCAAGGATCCTTGGGCTCCGAGTCCGGCCACTACCAACGCGCTCGCGGCGGCGATCAAGCGCATCCCGGCAACCCAGCCAGGCGGTGGCGCGGCGCGGGCCTCGCTCGTCGAAGCGCTGTTCCTCTCGGTCACGGACGCCAAGGAGCGCGCCAAGTACGAGGATCTGCTGGTTGAACTGGCGGACACTGATCCTTCGCAGCAAAGCGTCGACGTCAACATCAAGGCCTTGCAGTACCTGACCGAGATGCGCACCCAGGGCGAGCCCGCGTTCAAGGCCTATATTCACGGCCTGTTCCAGCACGATGCCGCGCGCTCGGAGACCTACATGGCGGCCCGTCTGGCCCTGGCGACGATGCCGCGGCAGAAGGTGGCCGACCAGGTCCTGGGCATCTTCACGCAGAAGGACGCGGAGTTCGAAGCGTGGACCAAGCAGGCTGGCCTGTTCCCGTGGGAATGGCAGCTCGGCCCGAAGACCATGCAACTGCTGACGGATCTCCACCTGCCCTCGACCGCGGTGCCGATGATGGCGGTGCTGGAGAAGGACATTCGCGAGGTGGCGAACAAGGAACCGCGCGAGTGGAAGCTCATCAACAAGAGCTTGCCGTGGGGTGCCTACGTCGTCAGCCGTTTCCAGATCGCGAATTGGACGCTGGCCTCGCTGGGCAAGGGTACCGAAGCCGTGGCGGATCGCATCGTCGCGGTGGCTGTGAACAGTGACGCGGCTTTGGAACAGCGCCGCTTCCTGCTGATGGGCCTGGCGCTGTCGGGCGCGACCAATGGCTGGGCGAGCACGCTGAAGGTCTACAAGACGGTGCCGATGGCGGAGAAGGCACTGTTCGTCGAACCCTTGTTGTTCGCTCTGGATACCCAGAACCTGGACGAGTGGAACAGCACGATCGCGACCGAGAAGGACCCGCAGACCGCGGCGGCCGTGGCGGATCCGACCATCAAGGGCGCGCTGCACGTCGTCGAAGAGTGCAAGAAGGCTGAGGATGCGGCACCGGACAAGCAGAAGGCCCTGATCGACTGCTACGTCGGCTTCCTGAGCGGCGGAGACAACATCGCCAAGCAGAAGGCCGCGATCAACCTGGTTCACCTGGGCGCCCGCGGGGCCGATGTGGTCAAGCCCCTGCTGACGGCGTTCGGCAAGGCCTCGCCCGCGCAAGACGGCGTGACGATTCGCCAAGTGATCATGGCCGGTCTGCGCAATCTGGCCAAGCCCGAGCACATCAAGGACATCTACCACACGCAGCAGTTGCAGATTCAGGACCTGCCGAATTCGCAGAGCTGGATCTGGGACTTCGACGTGCTGTTGAGCCAGTTGCTTCCCGAAGCCGAGGCGGCCGGTGTGCTCAATGGCAAGCCCGCGGCTCCAGTAGCCGTTCCCGCCGCTGCCGGTGCCACGCCCACCCCAGCTCCGACGCCTGCGCCTGCCCAGGGCGGTGCGGCTCCGGCCGTCGCGCCGAAGTAGAAGAATTTTCTTGCGCGAAGTTCGCTAGTCCCTGCCAGCGCTTGACCTGCTGAGGCGCACGCGGCGAGACCCCGGCGTGCACTTTTCTCCGCGGCAAAAACCTGTACCGCACGATCACCTCCTGAGCCCGGCCATCCAAGTGCCGGCGCAGAGGTGATCCGTGCGTATGAACTTCCTGCTTTCGGTCCTGCTCCTTCTCGGGTCGGGTCTGCACGGCTGCCTCAACGTCGCCACGCCGCCTCGCCCTCGCGTGGTGACGACCAAGGACGTCGCGGTCCACGATCTGGCCCAACCGCCGCCGTGCCGTCCCGTGCTGACCGGCGAAGCGATCATCAACGAAGTCATGGTTCGCCCAGGCGGTTTCGACATGGACGGCGATCTGCTGTCGAACGGCCACGATGAGGCGATCGAACTGATCCACGACTCGGAGTACGACGCGCACTACGGCGGCGTGCAGGTGTGGCAGACCGGCAAGCTGCGCGGCACGATCCGTAGCCGCGAGTGCTTGCCGCCCGGGCAGATGCTGGTGGTGACCGGGCCGGCGACGCGCGACCTGACGCTGCCCGCCGGAGCGACGCAACTGCGCCTGGACCATGCGATGAGCTTGGCCGACGGCGCGGGCCTGCTGGTCTTGCGCGGTCTGGCGGGCACGGTCGTAGGCGAACTGGCGCTGCCCGTGGCGCTGGATGCCACGGCGACGAGTCTAGCGCGCACGGTGGACGGCGATCGGGCGGCGCCACTGGGGTGGCATTGCATGCTGCCGCAAACCGACGAGCAACCCGCGTCGATCGGTCGGTGCCTGGACGGCCAGCCGCCGTGCGCGTGCATCGAGGCGCTCAAGCCGCTGTGCGAGCGCGGCATGTCGATGCCAGACGTACCCGGGACGTGACAGGCTTGACGTGAGGGCCTGCTCAGCGTTCCACTGCCCGCCCTTACGGAGGCTCACGTGCGCGGACGTCTGGTGTTCAACGGCAACATGGGGTCGCCCCACACCTTCATGCAGCGCGTGCGGCCGTGGCTGCTCGGGGCGCGCCCGGATCGGCAGGCGCCGTACGTGCTGTTGGTCACCGCGGCGTGGGGAGCGGGCGAGTACGGCGAAGCGCCGGTGCGCGACGCCCTGAACCAGGCGGGAGTGCCTTCTGACTGGCGCGACGGTTTCGATCAGCGCATCCAGAACTCGTGCGCCTGGCACCTGCAGCACGAGTACCTGGAGAAGCGACCGGCAGTGGCAGCGGTGGCGCGCGAACTGGCGTCGGTGCAGGACTCGACGCGGCGCTTCTACGTGGAGAAGACTGCCTTTCACGCCCAAAGGGTGCGCGACGCGGTGCGCTTTGCCCGCTCCAAGCTGGGCGACGATTTTCGCCTGGGTGCCCTGCCCTTGCAGCCCCGCGACGATGTGCGACCCGAGGCGATGCTGGGCGGTCAGCAGTTGCTCGGGCGCGCGCTTGCCCGCGAGTTATCCCACGATCTAGCGGACTTGGTGCAGAACGACCTGCGCATGCTGCGGGCGCTGGAGGAAGCCGAGGCGATGCTGGCGGCCCGCACGGGTCTGCGCCTGGACCCACTGTGGCGGAAGCTGCAAGCGGTCTTGAACGCGAAGATCCTTCAGGCGGACGCGCTGTTCCTGCCGGGCGGCGATCCGGACGTGCTGCTCGGGGCGCTGCGCTTCTTCGACCTGAAGCCGGCGTTGCAGGAGACGTTGCGGCGCGGCGCGACGTTCTTCTCGATCTCGGCGGGAACGCTGGTGTTGGGCGAGCGCATGGTGATCTACGACAACTACTCGGCCGATCCGGCACGCCGCGATTTCCGCTTGTATGATCGAGGGCTTGGCTTGATCGGCGGTCTACAGATCCTGCCGCACTGCATGGACCGCATCCACACCGACGACGCCGACAACCTGGCGTATCTGGCGCGGCGCTTCTCGACTCACGTGTGCGTGGGCCTGAACGAGGAATCGTTCCTGCTGGTGGAACCTGGCAAGCCCGCTGCGACTTCGATCGGCCTGCATGACGGCGTGTACGTGTTCGGACCGGGTGGCGTGAAGCAGCGCTTCGACCAGGGCCAAGCGGTACCGCTGGATTAGTTCCGCTGACTTGCGGCAAGACGCACGAAGGCCCGGATCCCGCGTCTCCAGCTAGGAGGGCGAGACCCGGGCCTTCATGTCGTCACTCTACCTGGCGGCCTAGGACAGCTTCAGATCGCCCAGCTTCTCGCGCACGAGGTCGCCGATCGTCGTCGCTCCGCCCATCGGCAGATCGTAACCCGTGAAGTCGTCTTCCTGACCGACGCGCTTGATCGACAGACCGAGCTTGCGCTCCTCGGGGATGACCGAGATGATCTTGACCTTGACGACCTGCTCTTCGGCGAGGGCACCGTGGATGTTCTCCACTTTCTCCTCGGCAATCTCGCTGATGTGCAAGAAGCCCTCGATGAACTCGTCCAGCTCGACGATCGCGCCGAAGTCGAGGATCTTCGAGACCTTGCCGTCATGCACGGAGCCGCGCGGGTACTTGCGCTGGATCTCCATCCACGGATCCGAGGTCATCTGCTTGATGCCGAGCGAGAAGCGCTCCTTCTCGGCGTCGATGTTGAGGACCATCGCCTCGACCTCGTCGCCCTTCTTGTAGATGTCCTGCGGGTGCTTGACGCGGTGCGACCAGGACAGGTCGGTCACGTGGCACAGGCCGTCGATGCCGTCCTCGATGCCGATGAAGATGCCGAAGTTCGTGATGTTGCGAACGACGCCCTTCACCTTGGAGCCGACCGGGTAGGTCTGCGCCAGCACGTCCCACGGGTTCTGCTCGATCTGCTTCATGCCGAGCGAGATGCGCTTGCCGCGCGGATCGATCTCGAGGATCTGGGCCTCGACCTCGTCACCCATGGACAAGACCTTGGACGGGTGCTTGACCCGCTTGGTCCAGGACATTTCGCTGATGTGGATCAGGCCCTCGACGCCCGGCTCGAGCTCGATGAACGCGCCGTAGTCGGTTAGCGACACGACCTTGCCGCGGCAACGCTGGCCAATCGCGTACTTGGCGTCGATCTGCTGCCACGGATCTTCGAAGTTCTGCTTCAGGCCGAGGCTGACGCGCTCGCGATCCGGATCGTACTTCAGGACCTTGACCTTCACTTCCTGGCCGACTTCGAACAGCTCGGACGGGTGGTTGACCCGCGCGTAGCTCATGTCGGTGATGTGCAACAGGCCGTCGATGCCGCCCAGGTCGATGAACGCGCCGTATTCCGTGATGTTCTTCACGATGCCGTCGACGACCATTCCGACTTCGAGCTTGTTCAGGGTCTGGCTCTTCAAGGCCTCGCGCTGCTTCTCGAGCAGGGCGCGACGGCTCAGCACGATGTTGCCGCGCTTCTTGTTGAACTTGATGACCTTGAAGTGGAAACGCTGGCCGATGTACTTCTCGAGGTTGCGCACCGGGCGCAAGTCCACCTGGCTGCCGGGCAGGAACGCCTTGACGCCGATGTCGACCGTGAGGCCGCCCTTGACGCGCGCGGTGATGATGCCCTCGACCAACTCCTCGTTCTCACAGGCTTCGGCGATCTCGTCCCAGATCTTGAGACGGTCGGCCTTTTCCTTGCTGAGCTCGACGAGGCCGTTCTCGTTCTCGCGGTTCTCGACATACACGTCGATGACGTCGCCGGCTTGAACGCTGACGGTGCCGTCGTGCTCGGTGAATTCGGAAACGGGGATCTGGCCTTCGCTCTTGTACGAGATGTCGACGATCACGAAGTCCTTGCCGACAGCAAGAACGGTACCGCGAACGATCTCGCCTTCGATGACTTGCTGCTGCTTCTCGAACTCGAGGAACTGCTTCTCGAAGTCGTCATCGAAGGACATGGTGGCCAGGTTGAGGTCTGTCATGCGATTCCTTGTGTTGCCGGTCGCCCGCACGTCCCGTCACGCTTTGTGAACGAGGCGTTGCAGTGGGTCATGGTTCGCGGGACCAACCAGCGTGCCTTCATGGCGAAGGCGCAATAAGGTAAGTCTGGTCTGAACCGGCGTCAAGGCACAACTGAGGCTTTCTGAGCGATCGCGGTCAAGCAAGCTCCTGAAGTTCGGCACTTGGACGTCGCGATCGGTCCTGGCTAGCGGTCGAAGCGCGCCGCCAGCTTTTCGAGCAACGCCTTGTGCAACCCTTGGAAATCGCGACCACTCATCGCCAGGATCACGTCGCCGGGCTTGGCTTCTTGCGCCACGTGCTCGACGATCTCCGCCACGGTCGGGATGAAGCGCGCGATCTTGCCTTTCGCTTCTATGGCTTTGCACACCGCGGCGGCATCCATCACCTCGTCCGCGCTCAGCTTGTCGCCTTCCTTGTGCAGCGGCTGGCACAGCACCACGCGATCGGCCACGGCGAACGCATCTGGGTACACCGTCTCGAAGACCTTGCGCCGCGACGTGTTGCTCTCCGCTTCGAAGATCGCCCACAGCCGCCGGCCGGGGTACTGGCCGCGAATTGCCGCGATGGTTTCCTTCACCGCGGTCGGATGGTGCGCATAATCGTCGATCACCGCGATATCATTCACGACACCGCGCAATTCCTGACGCTTCTTGACGCCGCGGAACGCTTCGAGCGCTGTTTGCGCCTGCTTGACCGTCACGCCCAGGTCCAACGCAATCGTCAGCGCCGCCGCGGTGTTCAGCACGTTGTGACGCCCCGGCATCGGCGATTCGAAGTGGCCGATCGGCTGCCCGGCGGGAAATTGCGGAAGTGGATCGCGGCCATGCAGGTAGGGCCCGCGAACCTTGTGCAGCGTGAAGCTCGCCCCGCGCGGTTCGATGCCGTGCAGCTCGATGGCCACGTCGACCGTCGGTTCACCCACGAAGCCATAGCGCACCACGCGACCCGGGCAGGCGTCCAGCACCGCGGTCACCCGCTCGTCCTCGCCCCAGGCAACCAGCAGGCCATCTTGCGGAAACAGGCTCGCGAACAGGCGAAATGCGCGCTGCACGGCTTCGAAGTCCGGATAGATGTCGGCGTGATCGAACTCGCACGACGTCAGCACGCCGTGGTGCGGCTTGTAGTGCACGAACTTGGGGCGCTTGTCGTAATACGCAGTGTCGTACTCGTCGCCCTCGATGACGAACGGTTGGCCCTCGCCCAAGCGAAACGAAGTCCCGAGGTTGAGCGGCACGCCACCGACCAGCAAGCCCGGCGCCAGCCCGGCGGATTCGAGCAGCCAGGCCGTCAGCGAGGTCGTCGTCGTCTTGCCGTGGGTGCCGGCGATGACCACCGGAATGCGCCCGGGCAGGAACAGCTCGCCCAACCCTTCGGGAAAACTACAGTACGGCAGTTCACGGTCGCGCATCGCCATCGCCTCGACGTTGTCCCGCCGCACGACGTTGCCGACCACCACGAGGTCAGGGTTCCAGTCCAGGTTGGCGGCCGACCAGCATTGCGCGAAGGGAATCGCCCACTTCGTCAGTTGCGTGCGCATCGGATCGAAGACCGTGACGTCCGAGCCGCGCACTTCCATGCCCCGGGCCTGCAACATGCCCGCGAAGTTGCCCATCGCCGAGCCGCCGATGCCGATGAGATGGACCTTGTGCACGCGCGACCAGTCGACGGCGGGACGAGACTCGGGGACGCGTTCGGCGGGACCCGGGACGAAAGTCATGTCAATCTCATGGGTTGAGGAGGGGATTAACGGAAGATCGCTTCTATCTTGCCGCCCGAAATTGCCTCGGGCTTGCTGCGCCACAAATAGACGGCGCGACCGTCCGCGAGCACGAACACGTGCGGGGCATCCTGATCGCCGGCGGAGCTCGACTTGCTCAACACCGTCTCTTCACTGGAGAAACCCTGGACGGGCGAAAGGTCGCGGCCATCGATGTCGGTGCCGGCCGCCTGACTGACCGAGCCCGCCGAGCGCCACGCCAGCACACCGGTACCACCTGGAATCACGGCGATGTACGGCGAGTCTTGATTGCCCGCGGTGATCGTGTTGGCCGCGACGACGACCCCCAACTTGAAGGCGAAGTCGATGTGGCGAACGGCGATGCCTTGACCGCTGGCTTCGACTCCGGTCGCCGTCCACGCCGCGAGGAACTCGTTTTGGCCGAGCGCGATCGCCGGTTGGCTGCTGGCGTTGGCGGCCGCGCTGATCGTCACATTGACGCCGATGGCCGCGCCGTCACTCGCGAAACTGTGGCCGAGGACCTGGCCGCCCGCAGCCGGGTGGTTCCACAAGACCAGGAATTCACCGGTGCTGCGTGCCGCGATCGCGGGCAGCTTCTGGTCGCCCTCCACGCCACCGGCCTCATCAGAGTTGACCGCGAAGACATCGCCGATTGGCACCCCTGTCAGAGCAAAGCGTTGTGCCGCGATGCCGAAGTCGCCGGTGCCTTCGATGCTCACGTCGCTCCAGGCCACGACGAAACCCTTGGCATGGCTGGCGATGGCCGGTTCGGTCTGGACGCCGTCGACGAGGTTCTGGTTGGCGATGATGGGTGACCCCGATTCCGCGCCGGTGCCGGTGAACAGTTGCAGCGCGATGTCCTGCTCAGCGCCATCGGATGTCACCCAAACCAGGCCAAAACCGCTGTCGATCGGGGCAATGCCGAGGCGTGAACCGGAGATGGCCGGCTTGCTCGCGGCGACCACCGCGCTCGGGCCCTTGGCCTTGCCGTCGCTGCCGAACAGGCGCACGCGGAGTTCGGCGCCGCCAGCGACCTCGTTCAACCACGCGACCGCGAAACCACCCTGGATCGCGACGCCGACCGGGCTGCTGGCCGACGTGGTGTCGCTCGCCGCGAAGATGCCGTCGACCACGCACTGGCCGGCGCCCGCACAACGCTCGCCTGCGCCACAAGTACTTGAAGGTGTGAACGATTTCCCGTCCGCGGCGCACTTGACCACCTTGGTCTTGTCCTGGGGATCGCACGACGGCGAGTTGGGCGCGCACACGCCGCAAGCGCCACCGTTGCAGGCCGGGAAGCTGGACGGACAGGCCGAGCTCGAGGCCCAAGTACCGTTGGTGCAAGTGGATATCGTCGTACCGCTGGTGCAGGCGCCACCGCTCGAGGCCGTGAACGCGATCTTGCCGCCGGTGCCGACCGACGCACACTGGCCGGCCTTGTCCGCGCAGACTTTGCCGCTGCCGTCCAGCAACGTGACGCAACCGCTGCTGCATTGATCGTTGCTGGTGCACGCCGCACCGGCAGCGCACGCGCCGACATCGGTCGCGCCGTCGCAATCGTTGTCCAGGCCGTCGCAGGTCTTCTCGGTCGTTTCGTAGCCAGCCGAACCGGCGTAATTGCACAGGTACTTACCACCGACACACGCCGCCGCCGCGCCCTTGCCGCACACGCCGATGCTGACACAACTCGCCGCGCTGACGTCGCTCAGGCCCTCGTCGGTTTGGCCGTCGCAGTCGTTGTCCTTGCCGTCACAGGTCTTTTCGCTCGTTTCGAAGCCGGTGATCTGGCTGGTGGCGCACGCCCACTGGCCCGCCGCGCACGTCGCCGCGCCCTTGCCCGCGCAAACACCCACGCCACAACCGGATTTGGTCACGTCCAGCGCCTCTGCCTCGTCGGTGTTGCCGTCGCAGTCTTTGTCCTGACCGTCGCAACTGGTCTCGGTGCTGTCCTGGTAGCCGAGCACATGGCTGTAGTCACACGCCGGCTTGCCGCCCGTCGCGCAGGTCACCGCGGTGCCAAACGCGCAAACTCCCGTGACTTTACAGCCGTTGGCGGCGGGCGCGGTGGTCTCGTCGGTCTGGCCGTCGCAGTCGTTGTCCTTGCCGTCGCACGTCTGCTCCAAGACCTCGTAACCCTTGCCAATCAATCCCGTGAAGTCGCAACTGACCAGACCGCCGGCACACAGCGCGTTGCCCTGGGCGCAGACTCCCTGGTTGCCGCACGGCGACTTGGCGGGCGCGGGCAGGCCGTTGTCGACCGCGCCGTCGCAATCGTTGTCCTTGTTGTCGCATGAGCCCTCGGGCGATTCGTAACCCGGCACGCCGCTGTAGGAACACGTCAACTTGCCGTTCTGGCAGTTCTTGTGCACGGCCGACTTGAACACGCCGCACAGGCCCTGTTCGGAGCATCCGGCGGTCTCGGTGCCCTGCAGCGGCAAGTTCGTGCCGGACAGGTTGTCAGTCGCGCCGTCGCAGTCGTTGTCGATGCCGTCGCAAGCACTTTCCATCGCTTGGAACGCCACTACCTCGTCGTAGTCGCACACCGCCTTGCCGCCTGCGCAGGCTTGCACGACGCCCAGCGCGCAAGCGCCCTTGGTCAGGCACGTCAAGCCCGCGATAGCCAGGCCAGAATCGGCCATCCCGTTGCAGTCGTTGTCCTTTCCGTCGCAAAGCGTCTCGGCTTCCTCGTAGTCCGCCGCCGCGTCGTAGCCGCAGTCCCAAGCACCTTCGGGGCTGCAGACCGGCGCAGCGAGGCCGGCGCAGACGCCCTGGCGCTTGCAGTCCGTGGCCTTGGCCACCGCGTTCTCGTCGGTTTGGCCGTCGCAGTCGTTGTCCTGGCCGTCGCACGTGGATTCGCTGACTTCAAACGCGGGCGTGACGAACTCGCACCGCCACTTGCCCGACAGGCACAAGGCGCCGCTCGCAACCTGTTCAGCACACACGCCAACTTTGGGGCAGCTCGTCGCGGTGACGGTGGCGTCCTCGTCAGTGCGGCCATCGCAGTCGTTGTCCAAGGCGTCGCAGGTCTTGTCGGTGGTGACGTAGCCAGCCGGCGCGGTCAGGGCCTTGCCATTGGCCGTGGGCTTGGCGGTCTTGGCGACCCAGCTCCAACCGCCGCACTTGGCGTGATCGCCCTCGATCGTGCAGGTGCCCTTCCAGCCGCCGCAGACACCCTTCTGGGCGCCGCAAGGGTCCGGATCGCAGGGGTTGCCGCCGATCTGCTCGACCTGCACGCAGCCGGCCAGCGCGACCAGCAGCACGCACGCCAGCCAGCCTGGGCGACGGACAGCGCACGGCAAGGCAACGCGCAACGGCATGAAGGCTCCTTTCGAGTCGATGGTCATCAAAATCGCCAGTTCAGCGCAACGCCGCTCAGGGTGAAACTCGGCTCGGGGGCCGCGGAAAGCTCAGGCGCTGGGGCGGTCGCCGCCGACGGACTGAGCATCCACCACACGGTACCTACGGCGATCAACGCCCCACCGCCGATGAAGAGGCCTTGCGCCAACAGAGCGTTCTGATTGGCTTGATCGAGGTAGTCCAGGTTGTCTTGACGGTAGGTCTTGGCATTGTAGTCGGCGCCGCCTGGCAACACTGCATTGGCGTTGTCGCCCGCGACCTGCGTCTGATAGCCGAACCAGCCGCCCGCGCCCACCGCCAGCACGCCGAGGATCGTCGTGCCCACTGGCCCGTACTTGCTCACGAATCCTTGCTGGGGCGGCGCCGGGTGGGTCTCCACGTACACGGTCGGCCCAGGCTTGACCTCGACCTTCTTCTCCTGCCCGTCTGGCAGCAGGCGTTTCTCGATGACTTTGGGCTGCTTGGCGTTGGGCGTCCCGACCAGCGCCGGACCCTGGTCCTCCAGGTGCAACTGGATCGCGATCACGTCGCCTTCCGCACCGCCGACCTCAAACGTCCGCAATTCGCTGCTGAAACCTTTCGCGCTGGTCTCCAGGTGCCAGGTCCCGGGCTTCAGGAACACCTCCCCTGAACCGATCACGATCCGCTCCGGCCCGCGCCTCTCCACCGCGGCATGACCCACTGCTTCTCGGGACAGCTCGACGCGCGCGCCCTGCGGCTTCACCAGGATCGCCACCCGTTGCAGGCCCGGAGGCACCAGCGCCGCCAGGCGTTTCACGTTGTCTTCGATGCTCTTGCGCTGTTCGTCGGACAGATCGTGGGTCAACGCGCGCCGTGCCGCTTCGTGCGCTTCGGCATGCAGCCCCGCCCGCTCGGCCGCTTGGCCGAATGCGAACAGGAACTGTGTAGTTTCATGGAGTTTGTACGCCGCACGGAAGTGTTCCGCCGCCAGTTCGTCTTGACCGCTGCGGGTCTCGACTCGCGCCAGCGCCGCCATCCGCAAGGCCATCGCGTACTTTTCCGGAGCGCTCATGTCGACTTCGATACCCGGACGCGGCGCCAACCTGGTTTCGGCCTGACCGCCGCCGCACGCCGTCTGCATCACAAGCGACGCCACCAGCAGTGCCGCCAGCGCGGCATAGGCGGAGCCGCCATGCGCCGTATCGCCGGGCTGGCGGGCATCGGTCTGGACTGGCATTCGGCAAGGAAGGCGCATCATCGGGGGCAGCCTAAGAGGCGCACCATGGCGTGTCAACGAATCCACACAATTGCGCGGAGCCAACGATGGCTGCTTCGCAAGGCCGCGCGCTCGCTTGGCTGCTCCACGCGGGTTTTCTGGTCAAGCCAGCGCCGCCTTCATGCGAGCGAGCAACGGCGCCGCCTCGGGCTCCAGACCATAGGCCCGTCCCGCTTGCTTGAACGCCGATACCCCGGTTTGCGCGTCCAGGCCGTGCTTGCCGAACGCGCTGGCTTGGATCGCCGTGGGCAGCGACATCAACTGGCCGACGTCGCCCGCTTCTTTGGCCGCGGCCATCTTGCGCTTGAACGCCGGATCCTCGAAGCCTTCGACGATGTCGGTCAAGATCGCAATAAAGGTATTTTTTTCCATCGGTTGCTCCGAAGACGTCTAGGCTTCGTCGGCGTACTGGCGCACGACACGACCCAGGTCCTTGTACTCGCGCTCCCCGGCCTTGGCGAGCAAAGCGTAGCTGACCGGCGCCTGCTGCTCGGCCGCCCACACCGCCGCGCGAATCACCGCGTTTTGGATCTGGCCGCCGGTCAGTTCGTAATCCAGCGCCAGATCGCGAAATTTCAGTTCGGCTTCGCGCGGCGCCTTGTCCGGGATCATGACGCGCCACAACCGTTCCCGTTCAGCGGCTTCCGGCGCGGGGAAGTGCGGCTTGAAGCGAATGCGGCGCATGAAGGCCTGATCGATGCTCTCGGGGTTGTTGGTCGTCAGGATCGCCAAGCCATCGAAATCCTCGAGTCTTTGCAGCAGGTAGTTCACTTCCAGGTTGGCGTAGCGGTCCACTGAACTCTGGACGTCGGTGCGCTTGGCGAAAAGCGAATCCGCCTCGTCAAAAAGCAGCGCAATGCCCGAGTCTTGGCTCGCATCGAACAGCTTGGACAGGCGCTCCTCGGTCTCGCCGATGTACTTGGACACCACGCTCGCCAGATCGACACGAAACAGTTCCAGGCCCAGGTCGCGTGCCACCAGCCCCGCGCACAGCGTCTTGCCGGTACCGGATGGCCCCGAGAAAAGCGCTGTCAGCGCGCGGTTGTAGCCCATGGTGCGGCCGTAGCCCTGCTCGTCCAGCACGAAACTCGCGTGCTTGCCGAAGTGGACCATCTCGGTCAGCACCTCCTTGGTCTCGTCGGGCAGGACCGTGGTTTCCCAACGCCCGCGCACGTTGATGCGCGTCGCCAGCCCCGCCAGCCGCGAACTCGCCACGTCCCGGCAAGATTTCTCGATGTCGGTCATGTGCACGCGCCCCGAGGCATGGCGCTGCCGGGCCGTCGCCGCCGCCAGGTTCACCGTCAGGTCGATTTCGTCCACGCCGAACTTGAACACGCTGACCGACCGCACCGTATCGTCCATCTCCTTGAGTTCCATCAGCGTTTCCAGACGATCGCGCCACAGCTTCTCGCGGTCCTCCATACCCGGCGCCGAGGTCGGCAACTCCAGGCAGCCCAGCTCGCGCAACAGGTTGAGGTGCACCCGCGGCGAAAGCCGGCGTTCCTCCTGCCTTTGCGAGGCCGGCGAATGGAAGAACATCGTGGTCGTCTCGCCCTGCAACAACTGCACCACCGCGGCCAGGCGCTCCTGACCGTGATCGCCGCCGTCGATCGCCTCGGCGTTCTCGAAGAACAGCCCGGCGCGCGCCAGCCTGGCCCGGCCCAGCACGTGACCGATGCGCGCCACCGGCTCCTGCAGCAACATGTCCAGGCGGACTTCCAACAGCCCTTCGCCGAACAGGTTCAGCGCGTCACGGGCGATGCGCAGCGCTCCGGCGCGCTCGGGCCCGAGCACCAGGAACCGGCGCCGGCCACGGAAGCCCTTGGCCAAAGTGTCCTTGAGCTGCGAGGACATCGGCGTGTTGGCAGCGGGCGGCGGCAGACCTTTGGCCACCTCGCTGGGCATGCCGTAGAGGAACACGCCCGGCAGGTCGTCGAGCTTGACCGGCAGGCCGAGCAGGTAGCCGCACACGAATGCCGCCACGCGGTACAGCGGCCGGCCGGTGTCCTCGCCGCGGGCCAGGACGAGGCCGTAACGTCGCAGGGTCGTGGAATCCGTCAGCGCCGCCAGCACCGCCTTGCCGCGCGTGCCGAACGGATCGACGCCGTGGCCCAAGAAGTCCTCGGGCCAGGTGCTGCGCGTGGTGTCTCGCCACAAGGCGCGGTAAAGCCACAAGAAATCAGGAACCAGCTCCGGAGCCAGCAGGATCCACAGCAGGTCGCATTCCAGGTCGCTGAGGCCGAAGATCACCCGCAGTTCGTCGAAGCGCTGGCCACCTTCGGTCGTCGGCTGGATGTCGTCATACCCTTGGGTCAGGCGGGCTTCCATGCGGGCGACAAACGCCATCCGCTCGGGATCCAGCGCTTCGCCGCGCAGGCAGCGCAGGCACGTCGAGTCCAAGGTTTGCAGCGTGCCCGCCGGCATCGCGCCCTTGGTCGGATCGTCGCTCGCCCGATCCCATGGACGCAACACCGCGAGATAACGCTGTAACATCGAGCGAACGCGATCCAGGTACGGCGCGAACTCGATGTCGGCACCGTGCAGCCACGGTTGCGAGGCCTCGGCCCCCGCAGGCAGCGGAGTCCCATCGGTTTCGCGCAGTTCCGCCTTGAGCAGCTGGCGCAGCAGGTCGACCTGTACGTCGGACAGATCGTCGGTCGTCATGTCCGGATCGATGCGGGCGCGGTCGAGAATCGCCTTGGCCTGCGAGCGCGAGATCCCCGGCAAATAGGTCAGCGCCGTCTCGACGGGCCGGTGCGGCGGGAGGCCTGTAAGTCCGGAACGTGCCATCGTTACCTGACCACGCGCAACGGCACCGGTGGCTCCTGCGCCTCGCGCAAGGGATGCATCTCGCGCTGCAGCACCTTCATGATCGCGCGATCGTCGTAGTCGGCGCGGCGGATCTGCTCGACCCTATCACGCAAGCGCTGAAGATCCGTGCGGATACCATAGGTCTTGAGGATCGCGTCGATGCGGTGGTAGTGCCGCTCGATCGCCTCGGTCGCCGAGATATAGCCGTGCAGGGCCGATTCCGCGCGCTGCCAGAAGTTCATCGGGTTCATGTTGAAGAACTTCACGTCGGTCTCGCTCGGTTCCAGGAGGATCACATCGCCGTGGAAGCTTGGGTCCAGCCTGAGCTTTTCGATGCCCAACAACAGCCGCGTGTGCAACATGGTGCGAAACGCCTGGTTGATGACGGTGCCGATGCCCATGTCGCTGATCGAGGTCTGGCCGTTCAGCAGTTGGTCGGCGTAGTAGTTCACGAACGGACGGAAGGGGTTGTATGCGATGATCAGCGACGCGCCGCGCTTGACCGCCTGGCTGATGTTGGCCGTTCGCCGCACACCGGCGTCGATGTAGTCGTGGCCGCGGATCCGCGCTGGCTTGTAGAAGCCCGGAATCGCGGTGGAAGCCTGCACAGCCTCGGAAATCGTCAGGCTGTTGTCCTCGTCATGGCCGAACACGACACCTTCGGCGGTGTTGAGGTTGGTCGCGCCGATGTACAGGGACTTCTGCCGCTCCATGTGCAACAGTCTGAAATCATTTGGCACGTGGTTGCGGCGCAGGTTCTCGCGCATGAACTTCTCGATGCCCGCGTTGTCGAACAAGCCCGACGGCAGGTAGGAAAGTCCTGTACGCAAACGAGAATGGCGCATCGTGTCCTGCACGACCGGTCGCACCAGCAATTCGGCGTTGCGGTAGCTCGGTTCGTGCAGGAAGTCGCGCGACCTGGTCACGAGTTCGGCCCGGTTGTCGCGCAGTTGCCGAGCGACCGCCAATGCTGCACCCGGCAGGAACGACATCGCGTCGCGGCCGGCTTGGAGCGGCTTCAGGGCGAACTCCTTCCAGTTCGGCCGGTAGAAATCGAGCGGCGAGAAGCGATCGAGGCGCGTGGAATTGCCTTCGAGCGAACGGAGCATCTCCTCGGGCCCGATGCCCGCAGCCAACGGCGCCGCGAGGAAAGCGCCTGCCGAAATGCCGACGTAGATGTCGAGATCGGTGACCGAACGGTTGGTCAGCAGCGTGTTCAGGGCGATGAGACCGCCGATCTTGAACGCGCCGCCCGAAACCGCACCGCCAGCGAGCACGAGAGCGACCTTGGCGTGCGGTCGCGGCCGGCTGCGGTCGCCCTTCTCGACGAAGGTGATGCCCATGCGGTGCTCCTGGAACGTGCTGACTGGCAGGCGGGACGAAGATGCGAAGGCGGGATCGGTGGAGAACCGACGTCGTACCCTAGCGCATCTTGCCGTTCGACACAGTCCACGGCCAACATTTTTGCAAACCTGCGCGCCTGGACGCTAGCTTGCGCTGCAACTCCGCGAGAAATCAGGCGGCCCGGTGGGGCATCTCGAGCTGTTCGACCAGGCGCACGCCGAGCCTCGACAGCCCCGAAGTCGCCGACATGACCTCGCGCAGCGACATCCAGCGCGCCTCGGCATAGCCCAGCGGCGTCAGATCCGGCGTGCCGGCCAGGGGTTCGGCACGCAGTGGCACGGCCTCGTAGCGGCGGTGGGTCAGCACGTGCACGACCGACGGCAGCACGGCGAACTCGCGCAACCCCTGGGTCTGGAACCACGATCGAAGCTGCACCGCGGCGGCTTGGCCTTCACAGCCCGGCGGTTCCCACAGCCCTGCCCAGCGCCCGCCTTCCGGACGCCGGCCCAGCAAGACCGAGAGCTCGCTCGCATCGGCGATTCCGCCTGTCAGCACGCCTAGATCCCGCACGATCAGCGCGTATGCCGCCAGCACCAGGTCGGGAGCCTTGCGCTGCCGCACCGGAGGAATCTGCGCCTGCAGGCCGAGCTTGTCCGCCTGGCACCAGGATTGTACCGGACACAGCAGGCATTTCGGTGATCGCGGCGTGCAGATCGTCGCGCCCAGTTCCATCAGCGCCTGGTTCCAGTTGCCCGGGGTCTGCCGCGCCGGTCCCGTCTCCAGCCATTGGGCGGCGCGCAGCCAGACAGCCTTTTTCGCAGCACCTTCAGAGGGATCGCCGTCCAAGGCATGCCAGCGGGCCAGCACCCGCGCCACGTTGCCGTCGACCAGCGCCGCCGGCTGGTTGAACGAGATCGAGCGCACCGCCCCGACCGTGTACGGCCCCAGGCCGGGCAGTTCGCGCAAGGCCGCCTCGTCGCCCGGCATCTGCCCGCCGTGGCGCTGCACCACCACTTGCGCGGCTTTATGCAGGTTTCTCGCGCGGTTGTAGTAGCCCAGGCCGGTCCATTGCGCCAGCACGTCCTGCACGTCGGCCGCCGCCAGATCTTGCAGCGTCGGCCAGCGCGCCATCCAGCGCACGAAGTAGTCGATGACCGTATCCACGCGAGTCTGCTGGCACATCAGCTCGGACACCAGCACGGCGTACGGACTCGGCGCGTCCCGCCACGGCAGCTTGCGGTAGTTTGCCGCGTACCACTCGAGCAAGGCCCGCTGGACGTCGTGCGCCTCTTGAACGTTCAGGGATTCGGGAGCGTGCATCAGCCTTTCGGGACTCCCAGCAGCCTGGCGTCGAAGCAGCCCTGGCGCCAGGAAATCTTGGCGGCGCTGAACTCGAAGCGGATGGCCTTGCCGCGGTCCACGGGCGTGAGCGGCGCCGTCCACGGGTACCACGTGAAGTCGCCGCGTGCTACCGACTTCTCGAGCAGCAGGCGATCGCCCGCGAAGACGCGCATCTTCAGATCGGAGCCCTCGTCGACGCGAACCCCCCACATGCGCAAGCCGAAGTGTCCCGAGATTTCCCTGGCGGCGGGCGGAGCTTTCCAGGTCATGCGGGTGACGCCGCCGTCCCGGGTCGGCTGGAAGAAGATGCACTTGCGCCGGCCGGTGCCGACCTGGTTGTCGAACTGCCAGACGCTTTTCCACCAGTCGCCGCCCGAACATTCGAAGCGCTCGCCGGTCCAGGTGCACGCAGCGTATGTGCCGTTGTCGTCCTCGCGCTCGATCGCCGCGTCGGCCAGATGGGCCCGCAGGTCCATGACCACGCGCGACGGCGGCAACGTGTACAGATCCAAGCCGGTGCCATGACCGAAGTCCTTACCGTGTATCAGCTTTGCTTGTCTGGGCACCTGCAGGTCGGCGGCGTGGCCGTGCGTCGTGACGATCCACAGCCGTTGGAAGCCGTCGACGTCCCACAAGTCGATGGGATCGCCCAGGTCCAGCGCCGGCTCGATGTCCAACCCCTTGGCCCGCCACGCTTCGGCAAATCGCCACTGCTGGGCCGCCGACCAGCCCGGAATGAAAGCGATCGCATCGCCAGGCTCGAGATCGCGCGCCAGCGATTCCGCCGCCCGCTGCAGGCTCGCATCGTCCGGGGTCACCGCCAGCCGCCGCGCCCGGGCGGTCAGCACCCAAACCGACGTCGCCAGCACCGCCAGGAGCCCCAGCAGCCCCAAGAGGGCACGAACCTGCGTATTGTAGCGGACTTCGGTCATCGTCTCAGGGTAATGGCTTCAGCAGCCATGGGGTCAAAAGTCGTGGTGCAAGGCCGCCGTGACATGCCAGGTGTCGCCCGAAAGCGAGGTGGCATGCACTGGATCGTCAGGATCGTTCTTGACCACGGTGCGTCGAGCCAGCGTCGTCCAACCCAAGGATACGTCCAATTGCAGAGGCTTGCGATGCACCGCGGTGGGATCGATGAGGCGCACGCCGAACCCCAGGCCCAGCGTCGTCGCCGGCGAATCCAGGTACGCCGCCGGGCCATCGGCCTTGGGCAGCGGCGTCGGACGGTACTGCACCCCGGCGCGCGCGACCAGGGCCGGCAGCGCTTGCCACTCGAACCCGGCGCGTGGCTGCACGATGTCGCGGGCGCCCACGTCGATCGGCGTGTTGTTGACGTACAGGAGTTGATCCGGGGTGTTGCCGCGGGCCTTCAGGTGGCGGTCGTCCAAGGCCACTTGCACGTCGGCTCCGAGCGGCGGCAGTTGCGACCAGCGCAGCCACGCCACGCCGGCGGTCGCCAGCCAGGCCCCGCGCTGCAGCGAAGCCGCCAGCGCATAGACGTCGGGCATGAACAGACCGTGGCCGCCGAGCTTGAACTGCAGCTTGCCGACGTCCTCGAGATCGACCGTCAGCGGAAGTCCGTACTGCACCTCGGATTGGCTGCGCCACACCAAGGCCACGCGCACGCCTTGGGCCGGCAGCAGCGTCACGCCGACGATGGGGTATGGCTTGGTCAGCAGTTCGACGTCCAAGTGCTTGCGGGTGATGCGGTGGTCGAGCACGGAGACGTCGATGTCGGCACTGCCCTGAAGCGTCGTCAACAGTTGCGCGGATACGCCGATCGCCAGCCAACTCAACGGACGGATGCCGATGCCCGCGACCAAAGCCAGCCGATCGCCCAAGGTATCGTACATCATCACCTGGGGTTCGCGCGGATCGTGGGCATCCAGGCGGGTGTCGTGGCCGACCGGCAGGTGCAGCGCGATGCCCAATGCCGCCTTGTCCTCGAACCAGCCCGGCAATGGCGAAGAAATCCCGAGATGCATCAGATAGTTGTCATCTGGAAGCGCCGTTGGGTAGCGCTGTTCGCCGCCTTGACGATCGATCTTGAACCGATTCAGCACGACATCGCCGCCCCAACCGAGGTGGATGCGCGGATTCAGCACCAGATTCGCAGGGTTGGCGTAGACCGCAAAGTAGTCGTCCGCCGCCGCCTCGCCAGTGTTGCCCATCGCGGTCAGGCGCGGCCCGAATCCGTACAATTCCATGGTCGTGGCGCGGGCTTGCGATCCCAGCAAGGGGACGACCGCCAGCGCGAGCAGGAGCCAAAGCCGCGGCACTGCGACGGATCCTCGCATCAGGACACCCTGCCGACATACACGGGCTTGTCGCGCGGACTGGCTGCGGCCACCTCGGACAGGGTGCCGAAGCGGAACTGCTTGAACAAGCTCTCGATCTTGGCCGTGACAGTGTCCAGGCCGACGTAGTACTTGAACTTGCGGCGGGCGGGCAGGTCCATGCGCGGCTGCTGCGGATCCAACTCGCGCGGGTGAACGTAGGCGATGACCGGTCGCTGCTCTTGCTCGAACTCCGCGAATGCTCGGGTCAAGATCCAGGAAGGCAACAGACGCAGGTAGCCTCCGCCCGAAAACGGCAGTTCGCGGCCCAGCACCATGCGCGGCACCGTTGGCACTTCGGTCAGCCTCTGGCCGTCGTGTAGCACCAGATCGAAAGGTAGCTTGCGTTTCAACAGCATGCCGCCGTGCGCCCGCTCGGCCAGAAACAGCGAGGCGTCCAGGGTGATGCCGCGCGAGGCCAGGATCGGCAAGGCCCAGGTCTCGCCGTCGCCGATGGAAAAGCCCGGCGCGCGAAAGGCTTTCACGTCCTTGCCGGCCGCGCGTCGCAGGCTTTCCAGCGAATCGTCGAGGTCGCGCGCGAACGTGTCGCGGTCCAGGGTGTGCACCAGCCGGTGCATGTCGCCGTGCGAACCGAGCTCATGGCCGCGCTCGACAATTTCCGCGATGAGTTCCGGATGCTTGCGTGCGATCCAGCCCAAGCTGAAAAACGTCGCGCTGTGGCCGAACTGGTCCAGCAGATCGAGCATGCGCCGGGTACCGATCTCGACGCGCGCGGGCATGGCGTCCCACTGCGCCGGATCGGGGGCGCCTTGGCAGTCCAGGATGTGGAACCAGTCCTCGACGTCGACCGACCAGCCGTGCAGCAAGCTCGATTCGGCCCGGTTGTTGCTGGCCTGGATACCGGCGGCGTCGGTCATGCCGCAAGTCTGGTTGGCGAACCGTCCATTGTCCAGGATCGGCCGGACTACCCCGGACTGGCGCGCATTCGCACGGTTTCGGTGTGCTCGCGATGGCCGTGGACCGGCAGGCGCAACTCGATGGTCAGCCCGCCGCCTTCGCGAGGCAGCGCCCTGGCTGTGCCGCCGTGCCCTTCGGCAATCCTCTTGACCAGGTAGAGGCCTAGACCGGTGCCACCCGTCTTGGCGTCGCGCGATCGGTCGGTGCGGTAGAAGGCTTCGAACACGCGCGTGCATTGCTCGGTCGTCAGCCCCGGCCCGCGGTCGTGGACCCGCACGATGGCGTTCAGTTCGTCGCGCGCCGTCTCGATCCGCAGTTCCCGCTCGATCTTGCGGCCGTCCACCGCCTCGCCGTCGCAGGCGTGGGTCACCGCGTTCTCGATGAGGGTCGAAAGCACGCGGTCCAGCGCATTCTCGTCGCCGTGCAGCACCGCATTGCCGGAATCGAGCACGACTTCCATAGTAAAGCCCAACTGTTCCAAGCGATGCTTCTCGCGCCGCACCACCGTCTGCACCAGTTCGTCCAGGCTCAGCGGCTTGCGCTGCACCAGCACGCGGTCCACGCCGACGCGTTGGGCTTCCAGCAGGCGTTGGATGTGCCGTTCCAGCAGCACGACTTCCTCATGGATCTCACCGAGAAGCTGCTCGCCCTGGCCTTCCCGCCGGCGATCGACTCCCGCCGGCGCGTGCAGTCGCGTGGCCTCCAGTTCGATGCGGATGAGCTCGCACGCCACCTCGATGCGCGTCAGCGGCGAGCGCAGTTCGTGTGACACGCCCGCGAGCAGATCCTTTTGCGCTTGCAACACGCGGGCCACCCGATCGGCCATGGCGTTGAGCGAGAGCCCGAGCAGGCCGAGTTCGTCCGACGCCTCGACCGGCGCGCGCACGCTCAGGTCACCCAGACCGATATCCGCAGTGACATCACGTAGTTGTCGGATACGCAGGATGCCACGCTGAAATGCCGTCAGCGCCAGCACCAGCAGCATCGCCACCGCCGCGGCCGCCAGCAGCAACGTCCCGAGAATCCAAGGCAAGGGCGCATGCCGCAGGATCAGCACCGCCGCCGCCGCCACCGCGACCAGACTACCGCCGGCAACGGCGATCAGCAGCCATTCTGCGCGTGAAATCCGCCAGGGCGCGTGCGGGCGTGTTGCGCGAATCGCCAGCGTATCCGCGGCTTGCGGATCCAGTGGCGGTTCGGGCAGGGGCGGTTCGGGCAGCGTCAACTCGGGCACGGCGGTCACGACTCGGCGATCGCCGCTGGCACGATATCGGCCGACAGCAGGTAGCCGGTGCCCCAGATCGTCTTGATATACTGCGGTTGGCGCGAGTCCGCCTCGATCTTGGCGCGCAAGTTCTTCACGTGCACGTCGATCGAGCGGTCGTACGCCGCGTAGCCGACGCCGCGCAACATGTCCATCAGCGCGTCACGGGACAACACCTGCCCCGGATAGCGCATGAAGCAGCGCAACAGATCGAACTCCGTTGTGGTCAGTTGCACCGTAGTTCCTCGCACTTGTACTTCACGTCGGGCGCAGTCCATCTGCAGATCGCCCACGCGCAGCACTTCGGTCGAGGTCGGCTTCTGACCGCCTTCGCTGCGGCGCAACACGGCCTTGATGCGAGCCACCAGTTCGCGGGGATTGAACGGTTTGGGCAGGTAGTCGTCCGCGCCGAGTTCCAGGCCCACCACGCGGTCGTTGTCCGACCCTTTGGCCGTCAGCATCACGATCGGCACCGCCGACTGGGCGCGCACCCGGCGCAGGACTTCGAAGCCGTCCATGCCGGGCAGCATCACGTCCAGCACGATCAGATCGTATACTTCAGCAGTTGCGCGGCGCACGCCCTGCAGGCCGTCGGTCACCAGGGTCACCTGGAAGCCTTCGGGCTTGAGCAGACGCTCGAGCAACGCTCCGAGTCGCACGTCGTCGTCGATGATCAGCAGCCGAGCCACGGCTCCCTCGCCAGCGCGGAAACAAATAGGGCGACGTCCTACCCGGGGGTTTGGTTGGACTTATCGGCTGGCGACCGCGCGCCACCATGGCTTTGTAGCACAGACCAAGCGGCGCCCCCTAGGAGCAAGGCATCTTCCCTACACTTCTTGATAGGTTCGATTCCACGGCGCCGGTGTTTCGCGGCGACTTGCGGGTCGGCGGCTAGTCCTGCAATTGCGGGCGCTTGAGCTCCAGCCGGGCCTTGGACGGCGGCGTGGGTGCGAGTTCTTGCGCGCCACCAGCCGGACGCAGCGCCAAAGGTCCCGTCACTGCCAGCACTTGCGCGCCGACCTGATGCGCGATGTCCCAGGTTGCAAAGCCGAGATCGGTCAGTTCGTCCAGCTTCTTGGCGTTGGCGACCAGATCCTCGGCGTTGTCCAGTTTCACCAGCAATGCATCGACTTCCGCTTGCAGGCGCAGGCTGTCGACTTCGCTTTCGGGCTGCTTGGCGGCCGGCACGTAGCGCTTCGGATCGTTCAGTTCGATGCGCCGCAAGATGCGCCCGGCCGCCCACGCCGTGACGTAGCGCTCCTGACCGTGGACCTTGGCCAACTCTTGGTTCAGCAAGCGATCCGCGTCCGCCTGCGTGCCGACTACGCCCAGCGCCACCAGGGCCCGCATGCGCACGAACTCGTCGTCGGCGTCGGTCAACGGCCACAGCACCGCCGCCGCTTCGGCCTTGCCGGTGCGCGCCAGGCCGCCTAGCGCCGACATCCGCACCCCGACGTCCGGATCCTTGACCGCCTTGGCCAGCGCCGGCACCACGCGCGGATCGTCGATACCCGACAGCAGTTCCAATGCCTTGCAGCGTTGCGCCGGCACCTGGGATTCCAGGTCGGCCAACAGCGTCGGCACCGCTCGCTCCTGCAGGTCCGCCACCATGGTCGAAGCCATGCCCGGGCGACCCGGCGGATCGTCGAAGCGCTTGGCCAACAGCCGCGGCGTTTCCACGAAAGCCTCGAAAGCCCAGCGTGAAGCCACGACGAGGCCGACCAGGATGCCCAGGCCGATCGCCACCATGCCGAGCTTGCGCCAGGCCTGCGGATTGAAACTACGGTCGCTCAGAGCCGGCATGGATCCCCGGATGCTTGCAGGTACACCTTGGCGCCGA
>CAYHHL010000022.1:24011-30850 GCA_964356325.1 uncultured Enterobacteriaceae bacterium
CCCTTGAACGTCAGGTTCGCGCCCTTCTTGATGTCGTTGGACAGTTGGAACGGACTGGTGCACACCGATCCGCTCACCGGCAGGCCCGGGCAATCGTAGTTCGACTTGGCCGGGTTGCCGAAGTAGATCTCCTTGCTACCGTTGAGCTTCTTGTGGTCCACGACTTGCCACTTGACGTCGCCGCAGCCTTCGGACGCGACCTTCCAGTTGCTGCTGAGCCCCGACTCGAACGTCTCGACCGGCAATGCAGCGCCCGACGAGCAGCAGCCCGCGCCCGGCTTGAAGTCGGTCTTGCACACGAACGTGCCATCGGTCGCTTCCTTGGCGCAGAAGTACTTCTTGCACGGATCGGTACCCGGGCAATCGACGTCCGCCACGCAAGGTGGCTTGGTGCAAAGCGTCTGCAGTTGCAGGTTGTCGACGTAGGCACCTTCCGCGGTGTTCTTGGCATCGGTGCCGGCGTCGAACTCGAAGTCCAGCCGCACGGTCTTGCCCTTCCACGCGTCGGGGACCTTGAACACCACGGATTGCCACTTGGAATTGGTCGTGCCGCCGATGTCGTAGCTGCTCCAGATCCAAGCGTAGGCCTTGGTGGCATCCTTCTCGGTGGGGTCGAACAGGCCGACGCGCATCCGATCGACCACGAACGCGCCCGGCGCCTTGAACTCGGCGGGCGGGTTCCATTCGGTCGCGAGGAACAGGTCGAAAGTAATGAGCGAAGTGCCGTTGGCCGGAATGACCACGTTCGGGCTCAAGGCATCGCCGGCGGGCACGCTGGTTCCGGCGTTGTAGGTGCCGTTGTTGCCGAAGTAGAGCGAGTACGTGCTGTTGGTGCCGGTCGACTTCAACGGGCTGATGTTCCACTTGATCGTCGTGTCGTACGGCTTGCCGACGCCGCCCTGGGCGTTGCCGGTCTTGCTCTTGATCGTCCAGCCGGTGGGCAGCTTGCCCTCGAACTCGAACGCTTCGGCAATGGGTGTCTTGTTCGAGCAGCACGACGGCGAACTGACGTTGTTGACGCACTTGCCGACGGTGCACTTGTCCTCGGTGCAGGTGTCCTTGTCGTCGCAGGCGGCGTCGGTCTCGCAGCAGGCCTTGTCGAGCTTGACGCAACCGCAAGTACCGTCGCTGCATGTGGGAGTTTCGCAAGCCGACGTGCACAGTTTGGCGCATTCGATCATGTCGCACACGGTCTTCTTGCACGCGACGTCGACCTTGACGTCATCCACGAAGATGCCCGGGAACTTGTTGCCGGAGTTGTCGCCTGCGTCGAAGGTGAAGCAGATCTTGACGGACTTGCCCTGGAACGCGTCGAGGCTGACCGTGATCGGCTGGTAGAGGCCCGCGGTCGTGCCCTGGATCTCGTCGCTCGACCACACCGTTTGCGCGCTGCCCTCGGGCTTGATCTGCACGGTCAGCAAGTCGACCTTGGGCGTGCCCTCGAGCGGCGGATTCTTGTACTTGTCCTTCGGTTGGCTGTTCCACTCGGTGTCCATGCGCAGGTTGAACGTCAACACGTCATAAATCGTCCCCTGTTGCAGAGCGATCGGTTTGCTGCAGATCGTCTCCTTGGGCGCGATCAGGCCATCGTCGTAACTGTTGAACGTCGTGTTGCCGAAGTACAGGCACGCGCCGCTCTTGCAGCTCGGATTGCCCTTCCAGTTCACGTTGTTGGTCGAGTTGCCGTCCTGCTGTTTCCAGCCGTTGATGCCGGTGGTGAAGTCGTCGCCGAACAGGTTCGCCGGCTGGCAGCACTGGTCGTTGGCCGAGTCCGGGATGTTGGTGCAGGTGCCCTTGGTCGCGCCGACGTCGGTCTTGCAGGCGTCGAGCGTGCAGTTGTTGGCGTCCTCGCAGTCGATTACGCCTTCGCAACAGGCTGCAATCTTGTCGTAATAGCAAAGGCCGCTGTCGACCTGGTTGCCGAACAGCACGCAGTCGTTGTTGGTGCAGCCAAGCTTGTCGTCGCCGCACGGGGTCTTGCTGTCGCACAGGCTGCCCACCTTGGTTTCCAGGGTTTGCACGCGCACGTCGTCGAGGTAGATGCCTTCGTAGTTGTTCTTCTGCGCGTCGGCGGCGAAATCCAGAGACACCACAGGGGCTTCCCCAGCGTCCGCGAGCGTGATCGGCACGTGCACCCACTTGCCGCCCGTGCTCTTGCCGATCTTGGTCGAGTCCCAGGCGACGATGCCGTTGATCTTGAGCTTGACCACGTCCTTCTCGGGCAGGCAGGTCGATCCGGCGCCTTGCGAAGTCAGGTCCACGCAAGTCGAACCCGGTTCGCACGCCGCCTTGCAGTTGCCGGCCTTCAACGGTTCGAGGCACTGCGACCCGCCCTTGCCGGCGCCCAGGTCGCTGCACACGAAACCAGTCTTGCACGCAATCGCGCAGTTGCCCGGCGGCAAGGTGGTCAGGAAGCTGGGCTGGGTGTCGATCCAGATCCAGAAGTCGAGAATGGCCAACTGGCCCTTGGGGATCTGGAACTCGGGGAACTTCAGGGAGTTGGTAATCGGCTGGCCGCCCACGCCGGTCTTGCAGTCGTTGACGCCGGCCACCGAGGTGTCGTAGCTGTAGCATTCGTTGCCGAAGTAAAGCGCAGACTTGCCGCTGTGCGTGTGGCGCGATTCCAACTGCCACTTCACGTTGCCGCTGCCCGCCTCGGGGTTTTGCTTGAAGCCTTCCAAGGACTTCTGCTCGAAGCCGACCGTGAGCAACTGCTGGCCGCCGCAACTGACTCCGGGGATCGGCGCGTGCTGGCAGGTCGCGGTGCCCAGATCGCACTTGTCGGTCGTACATGGCACCTTGTCGTCGCAAACCGCGTCAGAACAGCAGGTTCCGGGCTTGTCGATGGCGATGCAACTGCCCGTCGCCTTGTCGCAGGACTCGAGCTGGCAGGTCTTGAGGCCGCCCACCTTGCCGACGCATTGGTTGTCGGTCAGGCAGACGGTCGAGACCGCGTCGACAGCGTCAGACTTGGTAATGACCGAATCGGCCACGTCCTTGATGGTCACGACATCGGGCGCGTCCGTCTCGTCCGTCGTATCGTCGATACCTGCCACGTCTGCGCCGTCGGCGACGGCAGCGTCGTCGGGCGGGGTCTTTTCAGGCTTTGGATCCTCGCCGCAAGCCGTGAGACCGATAGCCAAAAGCAGCGCCAGGACTGTGCCAGCCGGCCGCATTCCCATCACCCGAGCGTCGTTCGATCCGTGCCGCATGCCTTCCCCCCGTCCCTTCGCAGTCCTGTCAGGTCGTGATCGAGCCCGCCGAGAACCGGCGTCCGGGTATACTAGCTTTGGCTTGGGGTTCGCGCAATGAAGCTGAACTGTTCTGCGCAGAGGCAAGCGTCACGAAATGACGAAAAGCCGCTCATCTACGCCTGAATCCAAGGTGTTGCATTCGACGTCAGGGAGCGCAGCCCTCGGCCCCGGTCGGAGTGAACACGCAGGCGTTGGCGTTGCAGGTGTCGGCCGTGCATTTGTCGTCGTTATCATTGCAATCACCGTCGATCTTGCAGCAACCGGCGATCTTGGCGCACGCGCAACCGGTGGCCGTGCAACTGGCCGTCTCGCAGCCGCCACAGCTCAAGTTCCCGCACTCGTTGTCGAAGTAGCAGCCCTTCTTGGTGCATGCGGCGTTGACCGCGAAGTTGTCGATGTGCGCGCCGCCGAAGGCATTTTGCTTGCCGTCGCCGGAGTCGAATGTCAGGCAGACCTGCACCTGCTTGCCCTGCCACGCGTCGAGCGCGACGGTCACCGGCAAGTAGAGGCCCTCGGTGCTGCCGGCAATCGCGTCGGTGCTCCAGGCGTCGGCAAACTGGCCGTCGCTGTAGACCTGCACGGTCAGCACGTCGTTCTTCGGCTTGCCCGGAATCGGCGGGTTGACGTACGTGCCCTTGGCCTGGCCAGTCCACTCCGTCTCCAGGTTCAGGTCGAACACCGCGAGATTGTAGACAGCGCCCTTGCTCAACATGAACGGCTTGGTGCAGATCGTGCCCTTGGGGCCAAGGTCCTTGCCGTCGTCGTAGCCGGTGAACTGCTCGTTGCCGAAGTAGAGCGACGCGCTGCTGGCGGTGCCACCCGTCGGATCTACGCGCCATTTCACAGCGTTGGAGTTCATGTTCAGCGTGGTCCACACATCCAGCGTGCCGCCGTCGAAATCGTCCACCGACAGCACGGCGGGCTTGCAGCACCCGGCCTTGGTCGCATCGGGAGTCTGCTGGCATTGTCCACTGTTGCACGCGTCGACCGTGCAGGAGTTGCCGTCGTCGCAGTCGCTCGTGGCAGCGCAACAGCCCAGCTTCTTGTCGAAAAAGCATGCCCCCGAGCCGACCGCGTTGGCGTAGCCGGTGCAGATGTCCGTGGTGCAAGCGATGCCGTCGTCGGGGCACGGCGTCTTGGCGTCGCACACGGCGCCACTTGTCGCACAGATGGTTTCCACCACGATATCGTCAAGATACACACCTTCGTAGCCATTCTTCAGGCCAGTGCCGGTGTTGAACGCCCACTGCAGCTTGATGGACTGACCCGCGAAGCCCGAGAGGTCCACCGCGATGTGTTGCCAGGCGCCCTTGGTCGTCTTGCCGATGCTGGTGGAGTTGAACGCGGGCAAGACCTTGTTGTCAGTCAGGATGTTGACCTGCAACACGTCCTTTTCCGGCACGCATTGCGAACTGCCGCCAATCAGGAGGCATGAACTGCCAGTCGGGCACGGATTGGCGCACTGGCCGGCGGGAAGCGTCGTGGTGTAGAGCGGTTCGGCGTCGAGCCAAAGCCAGAAGTGCAGTTGCGCCTTCTTGTCCTTGGGCAGCACGTAGTCCTTGGTGTTCAGCACCGTCGAAATCGCGGTCGCCTCGCCGCCGCCCTTGCACGCGTCCTCGCCCTTGGCGGTGTTGTCGTACGAGTGGCACTCATTGCCAAAGTAAAGCGCAGACTTGCCGCTGTGTACCCGCGTGGTGCCGACCTGCCAGTGCACGTTGCCGTTGGTCGGTCCCGCGGTGTCCTTGAAGTCCTGTTCGAAGCCTTGTTCGAGACCGGTCTTGAGCAACGTCACCTTGCCGCTGCAGCAGTTGACGATGGCGTTGTAGGTGCAGGTGTGCGTATCGGTGTCACATTTGTTCGTCGTGCATTCCACCTTGTCGTCGCAGTCGGTGTCTGTGCAGCACGCATCGGGCTTGGCGACGGCCTTGCACGTGCCCGACTCGCACACGGCCTGCTGGCAGGGCGAAAGCGTCAGTTTGGTACAGTCGGTGGCGGTGGAGCATTCGCTCACATCAACGGGCACTTCCGGCACATCGGCCGAGTCATCGTTCACGACCGCGTCGGTGCCGATGTCGGCAGGTTCGCTGCCGTCGGGCACGTCCTCGATCGCGCTGTCAGGCGCGATGTCCAGGCCGTCGGTACCGTCGACTGGCTCGACGTCCGGAGCGCTGTCGGACCCGGCATCCTTGGGCGGCGTCGGGGTCTTCTCGCTACAGCCGGGCAGCGCCAGGACCAGCGCGAGCACAACCCACCAATGTTGCACAGCAAAACTACCGGATCGAGCCCTTACCGTCGCCATGCCCCAGGCCTCCCTCAACCGCCGCAGTTCGTCGTGATCTTCAGGTCATCAACGAGGACTCCGAGGCCGCCGTTGCCGATGCCGTCGATGGTGTCGAACGCGAACTGCACCTGGATTTCCTTGCCCGCGTACTTGCTCAGGTCGACCTTGAGTTCGTACCACTTGCTGGTTTGGAATCCGGCGTTGTTCTTCGTGAATACGCTAAGCTTCTGACCGTCGACCACCAGGTTGACGGTCAACTGGTCATAGCTGCCGCTCTCGGTGTCCATGTAGATCCACACGGAAAGATTCGAATTCGTCGCCGGCAGCTGGATCTTCGGCGTGCTGGCCAGACCAGTGGACTGCTGGCCGAAGTCGAAGTTGCCCTTGGCCGGATCGCCGTAGTAAAGCGCGCCGGGGGCAGACTTGTTCAGGGTCGCCGCGCCCCACAACTGCCAGCCCTTGCTGGGCGATCCGCTGCTGTTGCTGAACGTCATGTCCTTGGCGTCGCCGCCGTCGAACGTGTTCACCCACACTTCGGGAAGGCAGCAGCCCGCCGCGCCCGTCGGCTTGTGCACGCAGTTCTTCGCGACGCAAGTATCTGTCGTGCACTTGGTTTCGCCGTCGTCGCACTCCTTGTCGGTGGCGCAGCAGAAATTCTGGTTCAGGCATTTGTTGGCCACGCAGGTGTCGGTCGTGCAGGCCACGCCGTCATTGCAGTCCTTGGCGCCGAGGCAACACAGCGGCTTGGGGTTGAACGCACACAACTTGCCGGGACCAGGGCAGACATCGGTCGTGCAGGCGTTGGCGTCGTTGCAGTCGCCGTCGCCGACGCAGCAGCCGGTGACCGCCTTGAACTGGCACTTCTTGTTGACGCAGGAGTCGGCGGTGCACGGGCTGTTGTCGTTGCATTCCGAGCTGTTGGCGCAGCAGCCGTTGGTGTAGCCGCAGGTGCCATCGGCGCAAGTGCCGGCCAGACAGGTGAAGGTGCCGGTCGAGCAGTTGGCGCTGGACGAGCATTTCTTGGCCTGGCAGGTGCTGGTGACGGTGAAGTCGTCGAAGTAGATGCCCTTGCCGGTCACGGTGCCGAAACCGAAGCCAGACGACGACACTTCGATGAACAACTGGAAGGACTTGCCAGCCACCGGCGTCAGATCGATGGCGAACGGGTGCCAGAAGCCGAGCAGGTTGCTGGCGTTGGAGGTACTGAGCGTGATCTCGGTGTTGTCGATCACCACGTAAGTGCGTACCGAGACGTAGTAGCCGTTGGTCACATCGGCCCACACCTGGAAGTTCAGGACGGTTTC
>CAYHHL010000022.1:30950-49748 GCA_964356325.1 uncultured Enterobacteriaceae bacterium
CCGGCCTGGCACGCGTCCTTGGTGCAAGTGTTGAAGTCGTCGCACTCGGCCTCGGACGTGCAGCAAAGCACCGTGGCTGAACAGCTTCCCGCAATGCAATGCATGACTTCGCACGGGTTGGTGCCCTTGCAGTCCGAGTCGTTCTTGCAGCAGGTCGCGGCGTGGCTGCACTTGTGGTCGCCGCCGCACTCGTCGTGGGTGCAGTCGTCGCCGTCGTCGCATGCGGTCGCTTCGGTGCAGCAGCCCGGCAGGGCGGCGTGGCTGCAACTGCCGCCGTTGCACAGGTCCAACGTGCAAATCTGCTTGTCGTCGCAATCGCCGGCATTGTCACAGCAACTCGGCTTTTCGGCGTGGCTGCAGACCGGCGCGCTGGTCGAGCCCCCGCAGGTGTCCGTGGTACAGGAGTCGCCGTCGTCGCAATCGGCAACCGCCCCGCAGCAGCCGGTCTCGATCGACACGTCGTCCAGGTACACACCCTCGAAGCCATTGATGAAACCGTCAGTCGAATCAAACGAGAACAGCAACTGCACGGTCTGGCCGGCCCAAGCGCTGGCGTCGATCTGCACGTGGCGCCACTGCGGCGTGCCGGTCGTGTCCTTCTTGGTCGTGCCGGCGATGGGCAACTGGTTGCTCGTCCAGGCGTTGGTCGACTGCGAGCCGGCGATCACGGTCAGGGTCAACAGGTCCTTGTCCGGCGTCTCCTCGGTGTCCAGCCACAACCAGAAGGCGATCTGGGGCTTGACGGTCGAAGCCGCGGGGATGGCGAGCGGCGGCAAGGTGGCAGTGCCGGCGACGCGCTTGCCGTTGCCGTACGAATGCGTGACCGGATCGCCGAAATACAGGCTCTTGCCGCCAGACATGCTGCGCTTGTCGTTGTAGTTCCACGTGAAGGCGCTGTTGTACACGGCCACGGTGACGACGCCTTCGCTCGCGCTGTCGAGGCTGCGCAACGTGACGACTGGCGAGAGATTCGTCTGTGAAATCGATGGAGTGCACACGAGGCAAGTCGTCGCGTCCACGGAGTCGCCAGCGCCGAGGCACTCGACCTGGGTACCGCCCATGTCGATCAGGCAGCCGGCTTTACCCTTGATGGCCGTGAACTTGCACTTGCCTTCGATGCAGGGTCCGCCGGCGCAGGGGATCTGGCAGTCCGCGGTGGTCGCACAGGCGCTGGGGTACGAGCCCTTGAGCACGGGTCCCGCGTCGACCACGGCCACGTCAGGAGCGACGTCCGGCACGGTGTCGGGCGATTCGCTGGCGTCGGTACCCGGCTCGACGTCTGTCACATCCTCGACATCATTGACATCGTCGACATCCTCGACATCGGTCGGTTCGACGTCGGGCGCGAGGTCAGAGTCCGCGGCGTCTTGGGCGACATCGGCCTGGGTCGCTGCATCCGGCGCGTCGGCAGGCGGCGCATCCACGCCCACGTCCTTGACGTCCAACGCGGCGACGACGTCAGTCTGGGCTGGGACCGGGGTCGGCGAGGCTTCCTGCGGCGAACACGCAGCGACCGCGGCCGCGCAGACGAGGAGCCATGAGGTGCGTAACTTCCAATCCATTTACCGGTCTCCGGTCAGCCGTCTGGTCAAGCACTGCGTTGTGGGCACGGGCCATGCTTGCGGTTGGGCAGGTTCGATGCGTCGAACGCAGCGCAAGCCAGCGCAAGATCGCGCATCCTAGCAGCGCCCCGCGAGGCGGGCAAACGAGCTCGAACGCCGCGCCCACGTTGCAGTGCTCAGAAGGAAAGGCGCCAGATGGCCTCGACGCGCACGGCGGGATCGGCGGAATGACCGTCGCTGGAGAACGCACTGCCCGGCAACAGCAAGGAACTGCGCAGGATTCCCGCCATGCCCGAGGCCGTCGTGTAATCGAGCGTCACTTCCGGCTCGATGCCGAGCACGGTGCCGTGGCCGGGAGTCGCGTTCTTGGACGCCGCCAGCGCCGCGAGCACGCTGCCTTCGACCCCGAGCGTGTCCGCGCCTTCGGAGATCACGAAGCGCCAGGCAGGCTTGAAGTACACGGTGTTGGCCACGGCGCCGATCACGTCGCGGAACAAAAGCCCGTCGATCCGGTAGTTGCGGTGAAAGTGGAAGCCAGACAGGAAGGTGCGCAACGGCGCGTCGGGCCGGGTCGAGCCGTTCCAGTGCAGATTGTCCGTGTCGTTGACACCGAAGCCGCCATCGCTCGCGCCGCTGGCGTACCCGGTGTCGAGCTTCAACTCGCTGCGATCGATGCGCAAACTGCCCCTAGCCGCGATGCCCCCGGCGACGATCGTCAGTGGACTGTCGATGCTGCGGCTTTGCGTCGTGTCGGTGCCCGGCGTGGCCCGCGCGCCAATGTTGCCGAACGTGCCGTATTGCAGAACGCCTTCGGCCTGTAGCCGCAGCGGTTGGCCGCCCAGGGTGCCCTGCCAGTCCAACGCCAATTCCGGATTGAGGAAACGCGCGGTCCGGTTGATCAACATCTGGCACGACGCCAACTTGCAGCCGCTGGTGGCGGTCTCGACCTCGTGCTCGGCGCGCAAGCCGGTCTCCTGCGTGGTGTACTGCAGCGCCGCGGACCAGCGCAGGCCCAGCTCCGCTTTGCGTTTGCCGCCGTGGACTTCCGCCGTCCAGCGCACCACGTCGTTGCTGTCTTGCTGGCTGCGCTGCACCGCCTGATTGGTCGTCAGCGGCACGGTCACGTCGTTGCCCGCGGCGTCCTTGCCCACGCGGATGTCCAGGTTCGGATTCCAGCCAGCCGCCGGCAGCGACGCCAGGTTGTCGCGCGCCACCATCATCCGCAGGCCGAACAGGTCGGCCCGCACCGCCAACCGGTCGACGTCGTCCTGGAAGTCGCCGATCAAGTCGCCGCCGCTGTTGCGGAACATGCCCATGCCGAAGTGGTCGCCCATCCGGCCGATGTCGACCTCGCCGAAACCGAACACGCGCCCCGTCAGCCACAACCGCCGCACCGCCACGCCGTCGCGCAGCGGACCCTGGCCGGCAATCCCGCTGAACGGCTGGGAAGCGTCGGCCGCAGTCCACGGCAAAGTCGCCGATCGCGGATCGCTGCCCATGACCACGCCGCGGCCGAGATCGATCTGGCTGTGCACATCCGACCATTCGCCGACGTGCATCACCGGGTTGAAGCGCAAGCGCACGTCCGCGGTGTTCATCGACCAGAACGGAATCGTCTCGCCGGCCGGAAGTTGGGGAACTTCGGGCGGATCGAAGCTGCCGTGGCGCAAGTCGAGCCGCGCCGGATGGTCTGGATCGGTGGCCAGGCGAAGGCCGTGCATCGCCTCGCCACGCAAGCGGATTTCACCTTGCCAATCGAACCACACCAGCGGACGGATCGCGGGAGGCGCGGCCGAGGCGAGCGGCAAACCCGTGGCCACGGGCTCGGCCGCGAGCAGGGAAGTCGGCCAAAGCGCCAAAATCGCGCCGCAAAACAGCGCGCGACGCAATCGACGGAAGGCCGGGCAGGGAGGCGCGACGTACATGGGCGCTTGGGCTCCCGTTCGCTCGGTAGACGGCCAGCCGGAGGCAGGCAGGGGCGACCGCTGTGGCGACCTCTGTCCTGGGAGCCATGGCGGCGGGCGGCGCGAGTGTAAGAGGGTTGCCCGGTACAGACAAGCTCAGCGCGCGCCAGGGTTCGGGCGCGGGTGCGGGTTCGGGCGCGGGGACAGGCTCGGATTCGGGTTCGGGTTCGGGGACGGGGACGGGTTCGGGGACGGGTTCGGGGACGGGCGCTGGTATACGCTCACGATCGGTACGCCCTCGACCGAGGATTGCAGGACCGGCAGACGCGAGCCGTAGTTGCGCATCATGTCCAGTTCGTAGTCGTCCAAGTCCTTGGCGTGATGGATGATGCCCAGCTGCGAGGCGTCCATCGCGTCCGCGGTGTAGCGCAGGTCGCGGCGCAACCAGCCCTCGCGCTGGTACATCTGGAATGCGCCCCACGCCGCGTCGTGGAAGTAGACAAGGGCCCCCTGCGGCGCGCGGCGGTTGACCTCGTCCAGGCCGTCGCGCGTCGAACCGCCCCAGAACTGGCGCATCAGGTCCGCGTCCGCGGCGCCGGGCACGCCACCGACCAGTTCATTCCAGTACGCCGAGCCGTGCGGGTGCGCGTCCGCCGTCGCTCGGGCTGCCGGCCCCAACACCCCCGCGATCAACGCCCACGTCAGCAGGCCCGGAGCCAGCGTCGCGCGCAGCCAGCCAGGCTTGGGTACGATCGGCAGATGCTGTTGCAGGATCTGTGCTTCGGTGCCTCCCGCCGGCACCGTCAGGGCCAACGCCGCCGGCCCTGAGCGCTCGAGCCACGCCGCCAGCACCGACCACACCGCCTGCAGACCGCGCGCACCGATGAGCAACATGAAGGGATACGCGAGCATCCAGTGCTTGGTGCCGCCGAAGATGGGCGTGCCCGGCATCGAAATGAGCGCCATCGGCCACAGCACGGAGATGAGCTGCAGCCGTTCCCAAGCGCGCTGCTCGGCAGTCCGACCGCGTTCGTCCATGCGCCGCGCCGGGTTCCAGGGAATGTCGGCCTCGGGCCGGCGCAGAAGTCGCCACACGGGCCGCGGCGTGTAGACTGCCAACATCCCGAGTACAAAGGCCATCAGCAACGTCAGCGGCCAGGTCAGCAGCGTCATCGCCCAGGGATAGACGCTCGGAAACGGCGGGTACGCGAGCACGCGGCCGAACCAGACCTGCATGTAGTGCTCATGGTGCAGGTGGAATTCGATCCAGCGCAGGAGGTTGTCCAACGTGTCCACCCACAACAGCGGCCAACCGGCGATCAGGATGGCGAAACCCACTGGAAGCATGACGAAGAAGGCCGCGGGTACGGGCGGTAGCTCGATCTTCAGCCCGGGCAGCGACAAGGCCAGGAGCAGCGCGGCCACGCCGATCAGCGGGTGCACCAGCGCCAGCGCGCCGGCCAGCACGACGCCAACCCCGGCGGCGATCAGGAGTTTGCGCCGGCCCTGCGGCAAGATCACCCGCAACCGCCCTTCGGCCCAGGCGTCCCACAGCCACATGCCGACGAGCGGCACTGGCAGGAACAGCGCATTGTGCTTGGCCAAAAGCGAAATACCCCACAGCACCGCGGTCACCCAGATCCACGCTCGTGAGCGCAGCGACCGCAGCCAGGCCAGACTCGTCACGAACAGCAGCGCGGTGATCGTGGTGTCGAAAGTGGCCAGGTGGGCATGCCAGAACGGTTGTGGAATGCAGAGATAGCCCAAGGCGGCACAGGCGGCGAACGAGCGGCGCAACAGGCCGGGCCCCGAGGCGGTGTGGCGACCGAGAAACCACAGGCGGCCGGCGAGGTAGATGCACGCGACCAGGAACCCGGCGAACAGGGCGCCGGGCAGACGCATCGCTTCGGATTCACTGAGGACGTACAAGACGCGGCGTTCGACGACCTCGCATCCTGTGCGGCGGATCACGCCGTTTTCGCCGGGGCCGGGCCCGAGGCACTTGCTCTGCAACTTGGCGAGATCGGTGCCGGCCGGGAAGCCGACCGTGGCGGAATAGGGTGTCCGTTCGAGAACTTGCCCGCGGGCCAGGGTTCGATTGGCGCTCGAACTGGCCTTGCCGACCACTTGTGGCACGAGCAATGTCACTGCAGCACCGGGCTCGAAGCCGTGGGCCGGACCGAGACCACCTATCTCTGCGACAACGTGGGCCTTTTCCTCGCGCAACCGGTTGGCGGGGCGCAGCTTGCGGCCGAACGCGCGCCACGAGAAGCCGAACAGGATCTTGTCCAACGGCGGGTGTTCGCTGTTGTTGCGCCACGTCTCGAGGATCTTCTTGCGTTCCAAGGCCTTGGTCCGCTGCGCCGGATCCTCGACGCGCACGAACCAGTCCTGGTAGATCTCACCGTCCGAGAAGTAGAACGCCTCGTCGCGCACGAAGCCCATGTCGTTGGTCGCGACCACGATGGCGACGCTGGCCAGACCGAGCAGGACGGCGATCAGGCCGTCGAGGCCGCGTCCGGGTGGAGGGGCGGAAGTCGTGCTCATTCGGCGTCGTCTTCTGCCTCGGCGTCTTCGCCGTCGCGGCTCGGCAGCAAGTGGTACTTGCGCGCCAAACGCCGGAAATGCTTACGATCCACCTCGGCTTCCCGCGCCGCCTGCGACAGGTTGCCGGAATGCCGGGCCAACAGGCTCGCCAGATAGTCGCGTTCGAACGTCGCGAGCCAGGCTTCCTTGGCGATCTTGAAGGTCTGGTCCGTCATCAACGGCGCCGCGCTCGTTGCTTGAGCCCGCAGCGGTTCGGTCGGTTGGACATCCTGACGCCGGCCGCGCACTTGGGTCGTGCCGCCGATGTGGTCGGGCAGATCCTCCAGCTGGATGAAGTCGCCTTCGGAAAAACTGCACGCCCGCTCCACGACATTGCCCAGTTCGCGCACGTTGCCCGGCCAGTCGTACGCCATCATCGCGTTGACCGCCTCGTGCGTCTGGCCCTTCACGCGCTGACCGTCGCCACCTCCCGGGGAGGATTCGCCGCGCCGGTTGAACGCACCCTGCTTGAGCATGTGCCTGACCAGCAAGGGAATGTCCTCACGGCGTTCGCGCAACGGCGGCAGTTTCAGGCGCACGACCCCGAGGCGATAGAACAGGTCCTCGCGAAACCGCCCGGCCTTCACTTCCGCGGCCAGATCGCGGTTGGTCGCGGCGATGACCCGCACGTCGATCTTGATCGGCCGGTTGCCGCCGACCCGACGGATCTCGCGCTGTTCCAACGCCCGCAGCAACTTGGGCTGCAAGTCCAGCGCCAACTCGCCGATCTCGTCCAGGAAGATCGTGCCGCCATGGGCCATCTCGAACAGGCCCTGGCGCGAGGCCAAGGCGCCGGTGAAGCTGCCCTTCTCGTGGCCGAACAGCTCGGACTCGATGAGGTTCTGCTGCACGGCGCCGCAGTCGAAGACGATGAAAGTCTGGGCGGCGCGCAAGCTGCACTGGTGGATGGTGCGGGCGACGACTTCCTTGCCGGTGCCGGTTTCGCCTTCCAAGACGATGGTAGCGCCGGTCGGGGCGATCTTCTCGATGGCGGCGAACAGGCGGCGCATCGCCTCGGAACGGCCGACCAGACCGCCGATGGCCTCCGAAGGGCTGGGTTGGATCTCGACCTTCTCGGACAAGATGCTGAAACGAAACTGGGTGTTGCCGATGCGCAGGCCGCAGCCGGACTTGAGCCAGGCGTCGCGGACCCGGACGCGGTTGACCCAGGTGCCTGTGGTCGACTTCAGGTCCTCGATGAGAAAGTCGTCGCCTTCCATGTAGATTCTGGCGTGGTAGCGGCTGACCTTGTCGTCGTCGACCACCAGATCGTTGTCCTCGAGCGCGCCCAAGGTCACCGACGGTTGGTCGAAGATGTACTCGGCGACGGTGCCGTCCGCGTCGGTGCGGATGAGGCGACACCGACGCAAGGTCACGGATATGTTGGGAAGTTCGCTCACGCCCGGTTCTCTCGAGTGATGGGTTCGCGGGACTGGGGTCTGCAAGCCCTAGTTCGGCGAGCATCGCCCAAGTTCGAAAACCTGTCGAGGGAGGCCACGCCCCAGGACGTGCGGGCAGCATGCGCCCTGGGGCCGGCGAGTGGCGAGGTCCAGGCGATCACGCATCGAACCGCGAGGCCCGGGCGATCACATTTCGAAGGAGGTCATCCGCTGGCGGCGCTTTTCGTACATCTTCTCGACGTGTTCCTGCTTCTCCTTGCAATCGATGCAAAGGTTGGCCTCGGGACGGGCCAGCAGGCGGGGCGCGCCGATGGAGTTGTCGCACTCCTCGCAGAAGTTGTACTCGCCGCTGTCGATTCGGCGCATGGCCTTGTCGATCTTCTTCAGCAAGGTTGCGTCGCGGTCGCGCAGTCGGTACTCGAAGGCCTGATCGTAGCCGACGCTGGAAAGATCCATCTCGTCAGCGACGCGCAGTTCATCAGGATCCTGATTCTGCTCAGCGGCTTTGACCGCAGCCAAGAGGCGCTCGCGCTTCTCGATGAGGAGCAAACGCTGCTGCTCGACCTGCGCATCCGTCAGCGGGACCAGTTCGTTGGGTTCAGCCATGACTTCCTCCGTGCCTTCCAGGGGCGGCTACCGACTTTCGGCGCCGGTCACCGTTGCAGTCCAATCGCAGCGCCCTTGTCGCCAAGGTCCAAACTGCACCAGGTCGAACGAACGTCGTCATCCAGCTGAACGAGCGCGAATCCGTCCACCCTATGGCCTTATCTGGGCCCCGGGGCTGGCGGCTGGCTCGAACCGCCGGACTCGGGCGGGTAACGATAGGTCGCGAACGCATGCGCGTCCGCCGACTTGCGTCAGGTTCTTGAAACAGACTTGATGGTAGTGCGCACCCAGGGGCCGGTCAAGCGAGGATTAGCGAGAAGGCGCCGCGGGCTTGGCCGTTCGAGCTTTTAGGCTACGACAACAGGCCCTTGTGGCTCAGCGACGCCAGGTCCATCGCCCACGCCACCGCCACGTGGATGGTCACACCGCCCCAGATGCTGCGCGTGTCCATGGCCAGCGTGCCCAGGACCATGCCGGCGACGATGGAACCCAGGCATTCCGGCAGCGGTTTGCCGAAGTGGATCATGCAGTACGGAATCATCATGACCATCATGGCCATCGCGCCCAACTCGGCGGTCATGCCGCGCAACATGAAGCCGCGGAAGAAGAACTCGAGCGAGAAGAACTGCAGCCCATAGCCGAGTTCCCACACCAGCAGGTCGGCGCTGCCCATGTGCTCTTGATAGAAGGGGTATTGCGCCAGGAATTCAGGCGATCGGGCCACCAGCAGCACCAGCAGGCCGACGGGCAGGAACAGCAGCGCATACAAGGGCAGGTGGCGCAGGTATTCGCGCGGGGTCAGGTAGAAGTCGCGCAGGCGCATGCCGAATACGTGGCGGACTACCAGCCCCGGAATCACGAAATAGCAGGTGAAGCAACCCGTTACCCAGGCGAGGTTGATCAGCAGGCGGTGATAGACGGCCAGACGGGCACCCAAATCCGGCGAAAGCCAGCGAGCCAGTTGGATGGCCAGCCCGGCGATGCGCGACTGGATCTCGTGATCCATCACCACGAAGCGCAGCAGCACCAACATCAGCGCAGCGACGACGCCGGTCACGAGCGTGGCCTGGCGCGCGGTCAGGCGCCCCACCGTCGGCGCCTTGTCGCGGGCATCGACGCGCGCCCACGGGTCGGTGAACACGAGGCGCAGGACCTTGCGCAGCAACGGCTCGCGGGTCGGGGTCGGGGTCGGGTTCGGGTTCGGGTTCGGGTTCGGGGTCGGGTTCGGGTTCGGGTTCAGGTTCAGGTTCGGGTTCAGGAGGTTTGGCTGCTCGGGCAACGGTTCCTGCTGGATTTCTGCGGCGGCGGTCATGGCACTCCGGGGCAATCGGGGAGGCGCGCGGCTTAGCGGAGAACCGGGCAGATGTCCATGCACAGGCGACATGCGCCTCGCAGGAATGCGCACTTGCCACGAGAGGCTAGCCACGGCGCAGTCCAGGGCGTAGAAACCCGCGACGCCGCGCTTTCCAGCCGCGCAGACTGCCATGACCTCCGAAGACTTTTCGCCACTGCCGCCCGAAATCGCCAACGATCCGCTGGTGGCGCCGTTGAACCCGCACCAGCGTCGGGCCGTGCTGCAAACCGAGGGGCCGGTGCTGGTGCTCGCCGGTGCGGGATCGGGCAAGACGCGGGTGATCACCCACAGGATCGCGTACTTGCTGACGCGGATGAACGTGCCGGGGTGGCAAATCCTGGCGATGACGTTCACCAACAAGGCCGCGGGCGAGATGCGCGAAAGGGTGGCGCACACCGCGGGCGATGCGGCGCGCGAAGTCTGGCTGGGCACCTTCCACTCGATCGGCGTGCGGCTGCTGCGGCAGTTGGCGGGCTGGGCCGACCTCAAGCCGTCCTTTTCGATCTACGACACCGACGATCAACTCAAGATGATCGGCCGGGCGATGAAGGCGCTCAACGTCTCGGAGACGAACTATAAACCCAAGCAATTCTCGCAGTTCATCGACCGGGCGAAGAACCACTGCCTGTTGCCCGACGACGACAAGCTCAAGGCGCAGGTCGACAGCAGCTTCGACAAGGTGGCGATCAAGGTCTACGCGCACTACGAAAAGGAGATGCGCCTGGCCGACGCGGTCGACTTCAACGACCTGATCATGCGGCCTTTGCAGGTGCTGGCGAACCATCCCGAGGTGTGCGAACAGGTGTCGCGCCGGTTCCGCTACGTGCTGGTCGACGAGTTCCAGGACACCAACCACGCCCAGTTCGAACTGCTGAAATTGCTGACCGCGGTGCACGGCAACTTGTGCGTGGTGGGCGACGACGACCAGAGCATCTACTCCTGGCGCGGCGCAGAAGTCGGCAACATCTTGGGTTTTCCCGATCAATTCCACGAATGCGCGGTGGTCAAGCTCGAACGCAACTACCGCTCGACCGGCAACATCCTCGCGGCCAGCACCGCGGTGGTCTCGGTCAACAAGGGCCGTCACGGCAAGGTGTTGTGGACCGAAGCCGGCGAGGGCGACAAGTTGCGCCTGCACGTGGCGATGACCGACCGCGACGAGTCCGACTGGGTGGCGCGCGAGATCGAGAAGCTGCGCACTACGGTGAAGTTGAGCGAAGTCGCGGTGTTCTACCGGACCAACGCCTTGTCGCGGCTGCTGGAAGAATCGATGCGGCGCTTCCGGTTGCCGTACGTGCTGATCGGCGGCCAACGCTTCTACGAGCGCGCCGAGGTCAAGGACGTGCTGGCGTGGTGTCGCCTGCTGGTAAACGAAGACGATTCCGCGGGTTGGCTGCGCGCCATCGTGTCGCCGCGGCGGGGCATCGGCCAGGTGACGTTGGACGCGGTGGGCGAGTACGCGGGGCGCAAGAGCCTGTCGATGCCGCAAGCCAGTCGCGACCTGCTGCGCACCGGCCAGGCCGGCAAGGCGACGGAAAAGCTGAAGGCGTTCGAGACGTTGGTCGACAAGCTGCGCGACGGCATCACGCTGCTGCGGGCGGACAAGGCTGGCGCCATGGTGATGCACGAGACCGGCCTGCGCGCGGCCCTGAAGAAGGAAGGCACGCAAGAGGCCGAGGATCGTTTGGAGAACTTGGGCGAACTGCTCTCGGCGATGGCGGATTACGCGGAAACGGCGGAGGACCAGACCCTGCGCGGCTTCCTGGAGCAGGTCGCGCTGGTCAGCGATACCGACAAGGTGGGCGACGGCACCGAGAAGGTCTCGCTGATGACCATGCATGCGGCCAAGGGGCTGGAGTACGACGTCGCGTTCGTGGTCGGGCTGGAAGAGGGCCTGTTGCCGCACGCGAACGTCATCGGCAACGGCGAGCGCCAAGGTGGCGACAAGCGCGAAATCGAGGAAGAACGCAGGCTTCTGTACGTGGCGATGACCCGGGCGCGCAAGAAGCTGCACCTGACGCACGCGCGCATGCGCCGGCGGTTTGGTGGCCAGGAGATGCCGAGCGAGCCGTCGCGGTTCTTGCAGCAGGTACCGCGCGAGTTGATCGATGTCGACGCCGGTAGCAGTGGTGGCTGGCGAGCGCAAAGCACTTGGACCGGCGCCAGCAACTGGGCCACGCCTGCGAGCAACCGACCAGCGAACAACCAGATGCGCGCGGGATCCTGGGCTTTGCCGCGCGCCAACCCGGGACAGATGGCGGGTACGAGCAGCGATCACGACGGCGGCGACGACCTGCCGGTGTTCGACCGCAGCCGCGACTCCGAGGACGACAAGCCAGCGAGCGACGGTAGTTACAGCGCGGGCAGCCGGGTGCGCCACATCACCTTTGGCGTGGGCAGGGTCACCGAGGTCGACGGCTACGGCGGCGAGGCGCGCTTGACGGTGCGGTTTGACCAGTTCGGCGTGAAGAAGCTGATCGCGCGGTTCGTGAAGCCGGCTTGATGTGGCCAGGAGCGTTTTCGAGCGCTGAGAAGCGGATAGCTTCGATTCCTCGAAAACGGGCAGGGCGTGTAGCGACCGCAGGGAGCGGACGTCCCTGCCCTGGGCCGGAGCCGGAACTACAGCCGCTACAAGTTCTTGTCCACCACCCGCCCCAAGCCGGGCACCGCGGCGACCACGTGCTCCTTGGCGTTGGGACGCAGCTTCTGGTACAGCGAGGCGACGATCTTGTGCTCGACCTTGTGCACGCGACCGTCGGTGACTTCCAGAAGCTTTTCAGCGACTCCCGAGGCATCCTTGCTCGCGAACGCGCCGAACGTGCCCTGCGCGCCGGCCTCGAGGTAGCGCTGGTAATGGCCGTCGAGCTTGTCGACCCACTCGTCCAGCAGGCCGTCGATGACGTGCTCGATGAAGCCGGGCTTGACGCTCTTGACGGTCTTGAACGCTCCCTTGATCACCAGACCGCCGAGGCCGGACTTCTTGTCGACCTCCTCGTCGAGCAGGCGCTGGCAATCGCGAATGAGACCAGGGCGTTGGGCGGGCGTGAGCAGTTTGTCCTTGAGCGCGGGCATCTTCCTCCGGGGCGCGGTCAGGGGTTGGCGACCGCGCGGCAGGGCGTTGTAATCCAGGGCGCGGGCGTTGTCATGCCTCGCCCGCCTCGCCACCGTCGCGCAACCACATCGCATACAGCACGCGCCGCGGCAGGCCCGTCTTCACGCCGATCTCGCGCAACGCTTCGCGCCGCTCCCGGCCCGCCAGCCTAGCCTCACGCACCAATTCCTCGGGCGCCGCCTGCACTTGCACCCCGCCGGGCACCGAGCGCGCGTCCACCTCGACCAGCACCACCGCCTCGCCGCGCAGCTGTTCTTCAGTCAGCAGTTCCAGCACTTGCGTCGGCGTGCCGCGCAGCCAGCCCTCGTGCACCTTGGTCAGTTCGCGCGCCAACACCACCCGCGCCAACGGCACGACCAGCTGCAGATCCTCACTGAACTCGCGCAGATCCCGCCCAGGCACGTAGAACGCGTGGGTCATCGGTCCCTCGGGCCCCGGCTGCAGGCGCGCGCGCAGCTGATCGCGCCGTTCGCCCGCCTTCTTGGCCAGGAAGCCCCAGAACGCGAACGGCACCGGCGTCAGACCGCTGCCCGCGATCGCCGCCGCGGTCGCGAAAGGCCCAGGTACCGTCACCACTTGCAGTCCGGCCGCCTGCACCGCGTCGACCAGCCGAGCGCCCGGATCCGACAGGCACGGCGTGCCCGCGTCCGAGACCAGCGCCAGGCGCTCGCCCGCCCGCAACCGCTCCAGCACCCCGGGCAGTCGCTCGGCCTCGTTGTGGGCGTGCAGCGACTGGGTGTGCTTCTGCAAGCCCAGGTGATTCAACAGCTTGCCGGTATGGCGGGTGTCCTCGCACAGCACGAGATCGGCCTGCGCCAACGCCTCGGCCGCCCGCGGCGACAGATCGCCCAGGTTGCCGATCGGCGTCGCCACCACGTACAGCGTTCCCGCCATGGCCTTCCCGTGTGTCATCACCTAGGCTTGCGCGATCGGCCCCGGCTTGGTCTTGCTCGAGGTCTTCAGCGCCGGTCGCGCCGCCGCCCGCCCCAGCGCCGCCGCCACGAACGCGGTGAACAGCGGATGCGGCTGCAAGGGCCGGCTCTTGTACTCGGGATGGAACTGGCAGCCCACGAACCACGGGTGCTCCGGAAGTTCGCACATCTCCACGAGAGTTCCGTCCGGCGACAGTCCCGAGAGACGCAGACCGGCCTGCTCCAGCCGCGCCCGATAGGCGTTGTTCACCTCGAAGCGGTGGCGGTGGCGCTCGCTGATCTCCTTGGAGCCATAGACCTGCTGGGCCAGCGATCCGTCCGTCAGTTCGCAGGGATACGCGCCCAGCCGCATCGAGCCGCCCTTGTGGGTCACCGCGCGCTGTTCGGCCATCAGGTCCACCACCGGGAACGGCGTCTCGGTGTCGAACTCGGTGGAATGCGCGCCCTCCAGGCCGACGACGTGGCGGGCGAACTCGATCACCGCGATTTGCATGCCCAGGCAGATGCCGAAATAGGGAATCCGCTGCTCCCGGGCATACTTCACCGCGCGGATCTTGCCCTCCACGCCGCGCTTGCCAAAGCCGCCCGGCACCAGGATGGCGTCGATGTCGCCCAGCAGATCCGCGGGATCACTGGCGTTCTCCAGTTCTTCGGCGTCGATGTAGCGCAGGTCGACGCGCACGCCGTTCGCCACACCGCCGTGGGCCAGCGCCTCGTTCAGCGACTTGTAGCTCTCCTGCAGTTCCACGTACTTGCCAACGATGCCGATGGTCGTCGGGTGCGGCGCGTGCTTGTAGGTCTCGGCGAACTGGGTCCACGCCGTGAGGTCCGGCTCCCGGGCCCAGATGCCCAGCAACTCGCAGACCTGATTGTCGAAACCTTGGGCGTGCAGCTGCATCGGCAGGTCGTAGATGCAGTCCACGTCCGGGGCCAGGATCACGCAATCGCGCGCCACGTTGCAAAACAGCGAGATCTTGGCCTTGATCGCCTCGTCCAGGGGGTGATCGCTGCGGCACAGGATGAGATCGGGCTGGATGCCGATCTCGCGCAGTTCCTTGACCGAGTGCTGCGTCGGCTTGGTCTTCACCTCGCCCGCGGTCTTGATGTACGGCACCAAAGTCACGTGGATGTTCACGGCGTTGCGCGGGCCGACGTCCAGACGCATCTGCCGGATGGCTTCGAGGAAGGGCAGCGACTCGATATCGCCCACGGTGCCGCCGATTTCCACGATGGCGATGTCGACGTTGCGCGCCGCGGCCTCGATCTTGGTCTTGATCTCGTCGGTGATGTGCGGAATGACCTGGACCGTGCCGCCCAAGTACTCGCCGCGCCGTTCGCGCTGGATGACCGTGTCGTAGACCTGCCCCGTGGTGAAGTTGTTGCTGCGGCCCATGGTCGACGAGGTGAACCGCTCGTAATGCCCTAGATCCAGGTCCGTTTCCGCGCCGTCGTCGGTCACGAACACTTCACCGTGCTGGTACGGGCTCATCGTGCCAGGGTCGACGTTGATGTAGGGGTCGAGCTTGACGTTGGTGACCTTCAGGCCGCGCGCCTCGAGCAACGCGCCCAGGCAGGCCGCCGTCAGGCCTTTGCCGATCGACGAAACGACGCCGCCGGTGACGAAGATGAACTTGATGGGCTTGGTTTTGACCGCCATGCCGGGACCTCGTGAAAGCGCTTGGGCTTATTGGAAATACACCAGCCTGCACCGCGAACGTGCGCGGCGAGACCTTTGTGGAACGTGTCAGGGAGTGCCGGTGCAGAGTCGGATTCGCCCGAACGAAAAGGGGCGAGGCCGGCCACTTGCAGAGCCCGGGAGGTGACCGTAGGCGGCGGCGTGGGTGTCTGTCAACCTCTGTGACGCAAGGCCGCGCCGCCACACGCTACTTCTCATGCCGCTTCACTTGCCGACGTACACGAACAGGTAACGCGAGCCGCCGACGTTCTGGCCAAAGCAGTTCGCTGCTTCCCAGCCGCAGCTGCCGTTGTTGACGTTCAGGGTCGAAAGCGTTTCGCTGCAGCCGAATTGCGCGCCCCACCACGAGCGGCCCGAACTCAAGTCGCTGCTGTCGGCCTTGATGAGGTTGTTGCCGCCGAGGTCGAAGTTCGAGTTGTAGATGAGCCCGACCTCCTGCAAGTTGGCCAGCCCGTCCTTGAACACGTTCTTCTTGACGTCGATGTAGCGCACCTTGTCCTGGAACGGGCCGCACGCCACGCGCAGGCGGTTCCACTGGCTGGCCACGCACTGGCTGCCCCAAGCAGGCGGGATGTCATCGGTCGCCGGCTGATCCAACCAGCCGCCGCACAACAGGAAGCCTTCCTTGGCGTAGTTGGGGCCCAGTTCACCCTTGTAGCCCAGCACCGTCGGCGCGCAGCCCTCGTCGGTCACGCCGCTGCAGTTGTCGTCCACGAAGTCCGCGCACAAGTCCGCGCCGCCTGGATGGATCTTCGCATCGCCGTCGTCGCAGTCGCCGGGCCCGTTGCCGCACACCGAGACCTTGCCGCCGGCCGGAGGCGCGTAGTTCTTGGCCGTGTCGCAGTAGCCGTCGCCGTCCTTGTCGCACTTGTCGTCCACGGTGTTGTTGCAATCGTTGTCCAGGTTGTCGCAGTTCTCGCTCGACCCGGGGTTCACGCTCGCCAGGTTGTCATTGCAGTCCAAAGCCGAGAACTTGCACACGGTCGGCTTGCCCAGCACGGTCATCTTGACGTCGCAGTAGCCGTCGGTGTCGTCGTCGCAGCCCTGGTCCACGCTGCCGTCGCAGTCATTGTCGGCGTTGTCGCACACTTCAGTGGAGAAATTGCCGTTCCAGCCCGCGTACACCTCGTCGCCGCACGTCAGCCACTTGCCGCCCACGCACAAGTCCACGGACTTCTTGGCGCCCTTGCACACGCCCGCCTGCTTCTCGCACTCCTGCGGGTCGTCCAAGCCCAAGTCGCCGTCCTTGGCGTCGGTCTTGCCATCGCAGTCGTCGTCCTTGCCGTTGCACAACTCGGCCACGCCGGGCTTGACCGTCGGTTGCAGGTCATTGCAGTCGCCGCCGCCGTTCTTGCACACCGCGGGCTTGCCAGCCGTCGCCATCGCCACGTCGCAATAGCCGTCCTGGTCGTCGTCGCAGCCCTCGTCGATCTGGCCGTCGCAGTCGTTGTCCAAGCCGTCGCAGATCTCGTCGCCGCCCTTTTGCGCCAGCACGCTGCAGGTCGCGACGCTGCCATCCGGTGCGCACACGAACTTGCCGGCGATGTTGCACACGCCCTGCCCGTCCGCGCACGCCTTGCCCAGCGTCGGGAACGCCTCGTCGGTGCTGCCGCTGCAGTCGTCGTCCTGGCCGTTGCACAATTCACTGGCACCGGGGTGGCGGTTCTTGTTCAGGTCGTCGCAATCGCCTCCGCCCGAAGCACACGCCTTGGGCTTGCCGGTCGTCGCCACGATCGCGTCGCAATAGCCGTCCTTGTCCTTGTCGCACAGTTCGTCGGTCGCGCCATTGCAGTTGTCGTCCAGGTCGTTGCAGACCTCGAGGCCGCCCGGCAGCGCCTTGGCGTTGTCGTCCTGGCAGTCGCCTCCGCCCTTGGTACACACCAGCGGAAAGCCGATCGTCGCCAACGCCGCGTCGCAATAGCCGTCCAGGTCGTCGTCGCAGCCGTCGTCGGCGCTGCCCGAACAGTCGTTGTCCTTGTCGTCGCACACTTCGGTCTTGCCGTACGAGGGGTTGTGGCCCGTGTACTCGGTCTGTCCGCACGCCAGCCACTTGCCGTTGACGCACAATTGCGCGGCCTTGGTCGCGCCGCCACACACGCCCTTCTGGTTCTCGCACTGTTGCGGGTCCGAAAGCGTCAAGCCCGGGTCCAAGGCGTCCACCTGGCCGTTGCAGTCGTTGTCGGCGCCGTCACAGACTTCTTTGGCCTTGGGAAACACGCCGGCGTCCTTGTCGTCGCAGTCGCCACCGCCCTTCAGGCATGGCTTGGTGCTCGGATCGAACAGCATCGCTGTGTCGCAATAGCCGTCCTGATCGTCGTCGCAGCCCTCGTCGGTCGCGCCATTGCAGTTGTCGTCCAGGCCGTTGCACGCCTCCGCGCTCGGTTTCTGGCCGATGCACGTCTCCACGCCGTTGGAGCACAAAGGCGTGCCGGGACAGCTGAACTTGCCGACGGTGACCTGGCACTTGGCATTGGCCACCGGCTCGTCGACCACGCCGTTGCAGTTGTCGTCCTTCTGGTTGCACAGCTCGGGCGCGGGCTGGGCCGCGTCGCACGCCGAAAGGTGTGAACTCTTGCCGCCTTCGCAATGCCGCTTGCCCTTGCACGTTCCGTCCGCGTTCTGCACCGTACACGCCGTCTCCGCTTTCTCGAACTCGTAGCGTTCCGTGCAGTTGTCGTCGATCTTGTCGGCGACGCACTGCTTTGCGAGCTTGCCGCTGATGGATTGCACGGATTTGCAGGAGAATCCCGCCACACACTTCTGCCCCGACGAACAATCGCTGCCGCAGAAGTTGCCATCGCTGCCGGCGGGAATGCACACGTCGCCGACGCCGGCAATCGTCTGGCCAATGGCCGCGATGCAGTCGAGATCGCTGCCACACGGTCTGCCGAGGTTCAAGGACTCGGGAACGCAGCCGAAGATCGCATCGGGCGCGGTGGCCAACTGCCGGCAGGTCCAGCCGCCCGGGCATTCGACGCTACCGCAAGTGGTGGTGCAGACCTTGTCGGTGCGAGTGGGCACGCAAAAGCCCGACAGGCATTTCTTGTCGTCCACGCACGAAAAGCCGCACTCGCCGGGCTGCGGGTTGGCGAAATTGCACGAGCTGGTGTTGACATCGAAGGCGAAGACATCAGGCGGCACGTCGGGGATCTGGCCGACTTCGCTCACATCGAAGTTCGCATGGAACCCGTCTCCCGCGTCCACGCCAACCGGGACGTCGCTGCCGAGGAAGCTGTCCGTGGTGGCGACATCTTGCTGTGCAATTTCAGCAGTATCTGCTGGTCCAACCTTCTCTTCCGGAGTCGCGCTGCCGCATGCCGCGAGGACCGCCAACGCCCACAGGCCGGCGGCTCGTCCGTAGATCTTGCTGTGTCCAAACCCTTTGCGCATCTTGGCCTCCGAAGTCCCGCAGCTTATCGACAGGTGGGCGTCGCCTCAAGTTCCTGGCTGCAATGGGCGCGGTTCTGGATTCCGGGTCGGTGACGGTGCTACTTGTGGCGAATGTAGGGGCGGGCTTCCAGCCCGCCCTCCTCCCCGGACTGGGATTGACGCTGGCGCGTGGGAGGGCGGGCTGGAAGCCCGCCCCTACACGTGATCGTTGATTCGGCGCTTTTGCCGCGGACCCCGACCAAGATTTCGGAACCTC
>CAYHHL010000023.1:0-9785 GCA_964356325.1 uncultured Enterobacteriaceae bacterium
CCGCGCCGGGCCGCCCGCTCCAGAGCCGCCAGCACCGGGTCCAGCGCTTCGCCCGCCTGCTCGGCCAGATAGAACTGCTCGACATCGATGGACTTCAGCGCCCCGTCGAACATCCCCACCCACACCGGCGCCGGCATGCGCAAGGGCTGTTGCAGCGTAGTTTCCGCGGGTTGGGTGTACACCAGCTCGAAGCGCGGCAGCTCCGCCCACACTGGCAGCGCCAGAATCAGGCCCGGCAGCAAGGCGAGGCGAGCGCAGAGTCGCTGCAGAAGCATCGGTTTCTCCAGAGGTTGTCGGGGCTACTGCAGCGCCGCCGCCAGCTCCGGAGTCAGCGTCGCCCGCGCCTGATCGCGCAGGGCCAGCATCGAGGTCCGGAAGTCCCCGCGCGGCTTGAGCATCCGCAAATCGCCCGCCACGCCCGCCGCCGCTCGGTAGAACATCAGGCTCTCCTCGGGCGCGCGAAACCGCAGCATCGCCAGCAGGTGCTTTTGCTTGAGCGCGATGATGTCCGGCGTCATGCGGCAGGTGCCCCAATCGTAATCCTCGCAGCGCAAAGGCCTTTCGACGATGCCGCCCAACTCGTCCAGCCACACGCCGATCTTGCCGCGGTCGCCCTGGATCTGGAACCCCGCGGACTCGAGCACCGCCAGCAGGTCGACCTGCCGATCTTCGAAGCAGGCGTCCAGGATGGTCCAATACGCCTTGGTGAACGCGACGGAAAGCAGCTTGGTCGCACCGAAATCCAGCACGCCCAGGCGACCGTCGGGCAGCACGATGTAGTTGCCCGGGTGCGGATCGGCGTGCACCAACCGCGCGCGCAGGAACGGCCCCCAGGTCGCGGTCATCAACTGGCGCGCGATGTGAACGCGCTGCTCCGCTGGCACCCGCGGATCCTGGGTCACTTCCAGAAGTGTCGGCCCACGCAGGCGTTCCAGGGTCAGCACGCGCTGGCTCGAGAGCTCGGTCACGGCGTGCGGGATGACCAGTTCGGGCCACGGCGCCACGGCCTCGCGGAAAGCGTCGGCTTGGCGCACCTCCTCGCGGTAGTCCAGTTCGCGCCGCAACGTCGCCGCCAGTTCCTCGGTATAGCCTCGTCCGTCCAGCATGTTGCCGCCGAACGCCAGGGTGCGCGCAATCATCGCGACATTGCGCAGGTCCGCCTCGATGGCCTGATCGATGCCGGGAAACTGGATCTTGACCACCACGTCGCGGCCTTCGTGCGTCGTCGCGGCGTGGACCTGGCCCATGCTCGCCGAAGCCAGCGGCTCGGGCTCGAAGTGCGCGAACAGGCTGGCGGTACTCGCTCCCAACTCGCGAACGATGACTTCTTCGACCTGGACCGCGCTCAAGCGTTGCGGCGTCTGACTCATGAGCCGGGTCAAGGCCTTGCGCGCTTCCGCCGGGAAGGTGTCCTGATCGACCAGAGCGACGAACTGCCCCAGCTTGGTCGCCGCGCCCTTCAGCCCGCCCAGCACTTCGACCAGGCGCTCGGCCGTGGGCTGCAGCGCGGCGGCCAGATCGGCTTCGGTCGCCCCGGTCAGCTTCTCGCGCGCTTTGGCGGTCAGCAGATCCCGGGTCGTGCGCGCGGCAACGCCTGCGAGCTTCGCCATGCGCTGGAATCGACCGCCTTGGACGTGCTCGTCTGCCATCGTGCCCCAGTCCGGCTCGTGCGCCGCAGCGTCGAAGCTAGCATTGTTTCCGCGTGGCGCCACGCGACTTTGTTGCGCTGCGCTGGTGGAAGCCGTGGTGGAGGCCGATGCGATCGCCTGTGCGCGACGGACGATTCTTTCGGGACTGCGTGCCCACGCTACGGATTCCGGATTCCTTGCGTTGACCCTGGGTGACCGCTACGCTTGCGCGACTTCACCGTGTTTCGCGGTCGCGGCCACACGGTCGCAACTTTCGACGTGCCAGTCCGATTTCGTTCGCGCACCTGACCTGACGCTTCTCACCCCGGAGGACCCCGATGCTTCGACCCCGATCCTGGCTGCTCGCCACCACTTTTCTTGCCGGCACCGTGCTTGCGACTGCTTGCGGCAGCGACCCTGAGCCGGCCAAGCCTGCCACCCACGCCGACGCAGGCAACACCGATGGAGGCGACGGCAGTGCGATCGACGGCAGCGGCGACGCCAGCGCCACGACTGTACCCTTGATGGAAGTCTCGACAGCTACGGTGGATTTCGGCCAGACCGAGTGCGGCGGTGTGGCGCCCGAAGCCAAGAGTGTCACCGTCAAGAACGCGGGCACCGGCGCCCTTGCCGTGACCGGGACGTTGCCCAAGGAAGCCACGCTCGCGGATTGCACCGCCGACAAGGGCACTTGCGACAAGGCCACGTTCAAGATCGCCCTGGATCCCGGCGGCACGGCTACGCTCAAGTTCGCGATCGGCGCCGCTGCCAAGACGGCCAAGGCCGGTGACGCCATCGACGCCAAGATCACCCTGGCCGGCAATGACACTGCCCATGCTTCCGCTGACATCGCGGTGCATGCCATCGCCGCGGGTGGCACCGTGGTCGCGACGCCGGCGTCGGCCGACTTCGGCGTGGTTCCTTTCGGCACGACCTCGGAGAAGAAGCTGCAACTGCAGAACAACGGCAACAAGTCCGTGACCCTGGCGCTTGCCCTGCCCGCGAATCCACAGGTCACGCTCGGACTTCCGGCCAACGTGTCGCCCACCGGCATCGTGCTCGCGGCCGGCGCCAAGCTCGAAATCGGCGTCACCTTCAAGCCCACCGGCGCCAGCAGCCTCAGCGGCGGCATCCAGGTCACCACCACGGGCGCCACCTGCGGGGACAGCATCGCCAACATCGCCATCACCGGCGAAAGCACGATCGGCGCGATCGGCGTCTCCTCCAGTTCGCTCGACTTCGGCAAGGTCGACTGCGGGGCGACGGCGCCTGGCCAAAAGGTCACGCTGACGAACACCGGCAAGGCCGCGTACAACTTCACGACCAAGCTCGCGCTCGCGGACAAGTCGGCCTTCACGGTCGCGCCGGACAAGGGCCTGGTCGAAGCGGGCAAGTCTGTCGACGTCACGGTCACGGCCAAGGCGATCCCGACCACGGCAGCGATTGCGGCCAACGGTTTCGGCGACACGCTGACGATCGGCACGGACATCCCGGGCGACGCACCGCACCTGGTGGATCTGAAGGAAACCGCGCAGGGAGCCATCTTCACCTTCACGCAGGCGTCGGTGCCGTTCGGCAAGATTCCCGTGTCGAGCACGCAGAGCTCGGGCTTGACCCTGACCAACTCGGGCAATGCCGGCGCGACGGTGACGCTGGGCTCGGACAACGCCGTGTTCCTGGCCGATCCAGCGAGTGCGACGTCGGTCGGCGCGGGCGGCAACCTGCCGTTCACGATCTCGTTCAGCCCCAAGGACACCACGGAGCAGAAGGGCTTGATATCGGTCAAGGTTGGCGCGGGTGATGCCCTGTGCGCACCTTTGCCGGCGGGCGTGCAGGTCGCGGGTCAAGGCACCAATGGCAGCGTCGCGCTCTCGGCCCAAAGCTTGGATTTCGGCGCGACCGACTGCGGCAAGACGGCGGGCGCCAAGAAGGTGACGCTGACCAACTCCGGCAACGCGCCGCTGAAATGGAGCGCGATCCTGGTCAAGAACCCGAGCCCGTTCGCGTTGTCGCAGCCCGCGTTCGGATCGCTGGCGGCGGGCCAGACGGTCGACATCACCCTGACGCCTATCGCGATTCCGCAAACGAGCACCACAGCCGTCAATGCGTTCGGCGATTCGCTGACGATTTCGACCGACGTCATCAACGACAACCCGCACGTCGTCGCGCTGACCCAGTCGGCCCATGGTGCGGTCCTGGCGCTGAACCCGACCTCGCTGCAGTTCGGCGACGTGCCGGTGACCAAGACCACGACAGCAACGTTCGACGTGGTGAATACGGGCAACGCCGCGGCGAGCTACACGCTGACCTCGGACAACCCAAAATTCACCGTGACCGGCCCGATCCAGGTGTCGAGCGCTGCCAACTCGACGCTGACCGCGACGTTTGCGCCGACGACCGATAGCGCGGAGAAAGGCAAGCTCGCGCTCGGGGTCGATGCAACGACTGTGCTTTGCTCGCCGCTGCCTTCGGCTCTGGAACTGACCGGCACGGGCACCAAGGGCGCGATCACCATCAGTCCGGCGTCGTTGAACTTCGGCAACGTCAACTGCGGCGCCACGGCGGGACCCAAGACCGTGACCATCAGCAACGGCGGCACCGCGGCGTTCAACCTGAAGACGCCGGTGTTCGGCAAGAGCCCCACGGCAGCCTATACAGCCTCGCTGTCGGCGACGACGGTGCCGGCGGGCGGTTCGGTGACGTTGACGGTGACGCCCAACGCGATGCCGGCCAACTCCGCGACCACGCCCAACCTCTACGGCGACTCGCTGACGGTGGAGACCGATATCGTCGGTGATACCGCGCACATCATCGCGATCAGCGAGACGGCGCAGGGGGCGATCTTCACGGTTTCGACCAACACGCTGTCGTTCAGCAATACCCCGGTGGGCGCGACGGCCACCACGCAGTTCACCGTGACCAACACGGGCAACTTCGCGACTCCGGTCAGTTTCGCCGTCGCCAATCCGGTGTTCGCGGTGGCCGGTCAAACGGTGCAAGGCAACAGTTCGTACTTCGCCAATGCGACCTTCTCCCCTGCCGCGGCGCAGAGTTATCAAGACAATGCCACGTTCACGGTGCCCGCCGGTACGCCTCTGTGCGGCGCGCTGCCCTCGGCGCTGGCGATGACTGGCAAGGGCGTCACCGGCGGCGTCTTGGTTTCGCCGAGCACGCTGCAGTTCGGCTTTGTGCCGTGCGGTGCCCAGCAGGCCGCCAAGCAGGTCACGCTGAAGAACGGCACCGGCGCGGACTTCACCTGGTCGGCAGCGCTGAACAAGGGCGGAACTTCGGCGTACAGCGTGGACAAGACGAACGGCACGGTGAAGGCCGGCGACACGCTGACGTTGACCTTGAAGCCCAACAAGATTCCGAGCAATTCTTCGACCCAAGCGGACTTCTACGGCGACGTGCTGACCGTCACGACCACGGCGCAGGGCAATGAGACGATTGCGATTCCGCTGCACATGACGGCGTATGGCGCCATCCTGAGCCTGGCGCCCAACTCGATCGACTTCGGCCTGGTCAAGTCTGACAAGAACAGCAAGTCCAGCACCTTCAGCGTCGTCAACAGTGGCAACGCGCCGGCGAACGTGTCGATCAAGAGCCTCAGTTCGCAGTTCTCGGTGTCGCTCGGATCCTCGCAGGTCGCCGGCAATGGCGGCGCGGCGCAAGGTTCCGCGACGTTCGCGCCCACCGATTCGGGTCAGCACAAGGGCTCGGTGCAACTCAGCACCCAGACGGGCTTGTGCGCGCCACTGCCGTCAGGCGTGGACTACTTGAAGGGTGTCGGCTTCTGAGCCTGGCCTGATCCGTGCCGCGGCCGCGAGGGTTTCGACTCTCGCGGCCGCGGTGCGTTTTGCCGCTATCTTGCCGTCACTGACAAGCACCCTTGATGCAGACCATGTCCTGGCCGCACCAAAGGCCGTTGGTGACCACGCTGTGGAGGCAACCGAGCGGCGATTCGTCGCTGCAACTGTCGGTAGTACACGCGTTGCCGTCGTCGCAATCGCCCAGCGTCATCACCGCGCACTTGCCGGTCTGGTTGCAGGTCGAGTTGCCCCATTGGTCAGCGCGCACGAACAGCGCTTCGTCCACGCCGGTCTTGGCGTTGTGGACCTGGCCTGCCAGCGCGATGCCGCCGCCGGGCAGCGTGACGATCGCCTGAGCGCGGTCCATCTCCGCGGTACCATAGGCTTGTTGCCACGCGAGCCAGCCGTCGGCGTCCGTGCGCGCCACCCAGGAACTCCAAAGGCCCAGGCCGTACGTGCCGGTGTAGCCTGCCAGCGCGAAGCCACCATCGCTCAACTGCGCCAGGGCGTAACCCCGCTCGGCCTCGCTGCTTCCGTAGGTGCGGTCCCACAGCAGCTTGCCGTCCGCGTCCAGGCGCAACAGCCAGAAGTCGGTCTGGTTGCCATAGGTTTTGGACTCGCCTGTCTCGCCCAGGACCGCGAAACCGCCGTCGCTCAGGGCCAGCACTGCCCAGGCGCGGTCGTCGGCCTTGGTGGCAAAGTTCTTCTGCCACACGACCTTGCCCGTCGCCGTCGCGCGCTGCACCCACATATCCGTTTGCACCAAGGTGCCGTTCGGGGGCGCCACCCAACCGACCGCGATGAAGCCGCCGTCCAGCGTCGTGGCCACCGCCGTGGCTTCGTCGTCGCCGGTCGTACCGTAGGTCTTTTCCCACAACACCGCGCCGCTGCCCGACAAACCGACCATCCACGCGTCGCCTTGCCCCGCGCCCGCGCTCAGGGTCTTGCCCACCGCGACCAGCTTGCCGCTCGGCAACACGGTGATGCCGCGGAAGCCGTCGCCGGCCTTGCCACCCCAGGTCGTGTCCCAGGTCTGCTTGCCGGTGGCATCGGTGCGCACGACCCAGCCGTCCTGGCCGCCCGCGCCCTTGCTGCCGATGTCGCCGGCAATTACGAAACCGCCGTCGTCCAAGCGTCGCAAGGCCCGCGCACTTTCGGCCCCGACGCCGCCGAAGCCCGCTTGCCAGGTGAAGTTTCCGCTGGCGTCAGTGACCGCGAGCCAGGCGTCGGTCGCGCCACCGCTGGTCGGCGTCGCCTCGCCAGCGAGCGCGAAGCCGCCACCGGGCAGGGCGGTCATCGCCCAGGCGGCGCCGCCTTTGCCCCATGCAGTCAAGTTGTTGGACCCGAGACCGAGTTGGCCCTTGCACACGCCCTGGATGCACACGTCGCCAGCGGTGCACGGGTCGCCGTCGCTGCAGGTGGTGCCGTCGGCTGTCGCGGGGTAGACGCAGATGCCGCCCTGGCAGGCCTTGGGCGTGCAGCTATTGGAGGTGATGGGGCAATCGTCCACGGTGTCGCACGGGGTCGGCGGCGGTGGGGCGGCGTCGGCGGCGGCGCTGTCGGCTTTGGTTGCGTCGGCCTCGGCATTGACGATGCCAGAGTCCTGAGCGGGACCAGCGTCAGGAGCGGGCGGTTGCACGACATCGACGGAAGCGGGGCCGGCGTCCTGGCTGGCGATGTCGGCGGCGACCGGGGCGACCTGGCCCACGTCGGCCTGAACCACTGCGTCGGTGGCGACCTTATCGTCAGTCTGGGGTTGCCCGCCGTCCGCCTGACCCGAGTTGCCGCCATCCAGGCCGCGTCCCGAAGCCTGGGCTGCGGCAGTGTCCGTCGCGGCGTCGACCAGCGTCGAGGCCCCGGCGCCTTTGCTCTCGCCGTCGGGCTCGGCCGTGCTGCAACCCGCCAGGACCGCGCAGGGAATCGCCAGCCACACCGGCATCGGCAGTCGCCCGCGGATCCACGCGGAAATTCGTCCCAGGCCACCGAACCGCCCCAGCCTGACCCCACCCTGACCCATCGAATCCTCCCTGTTGTCCGGCCCGCGCGCACGGCGACACCGGCGTCAACCAACGACGCTGGAAATCACGGCCAGGACAGGGACCTTCCTGCCGGGCTTGCCGCTTGTCTCGGGTTGCATGCACGCTACGCCGCGGTACGCCGAAATTCCAAACGTCGGCCGGCAAGCCCATGAGACTACGGGGTACTATTCTCCTGCTGCCAGGCTGTACCGCCGATCAGGGTAGGTCGCCTGTCATGGCGGACCTGCGCCACCTCGCCTTGCAGTTGTGCGCTGGCTTTCGCTAGCCTGAGATTCGAGCAGGCACATCGCGGGCGTAACAGTGAGGAAAGCCGGAGGCGGTCATGGGTCGGGTTCGGAACGGGCTGCGGAATCGGGCAGCGTGGCAGGTCTTTGTGCTGACGTTGAGCGGGTGCGCCACTGCAGCGGAGCCGCCGCGATTGACCACGACCGGCGACGCCGCCTCCCTGACGCGAAGTACCGCGACGCTCGATAGCATGGGCTCTGGCAAGAAAGACGCCGGCCCTGCCGATCCTGAGGATGCCGCCGCGGAGATCGGGGCCGACGATGCGGAAACATCGCCGGACAGCGGTCCAGCCGCGGCCGATGCGCAAGCCGACGTGCAACCCGCGGAATTGCCGCCGATGCCGGTGCCCACCAAACCCGTTGGATTCCAAATAGCTCTGGGCGGCGGTCTGAGCGATCGGCTGGCCGCGGGTCTGGTGCCCCCGGCCGGCGGCCTGGCGCTGGTCGGAGTGACCCAGGACAGCGGCGTCGGCGCGCTGGATGGCCTGGCTGCGCGCCTGGATCCGTGCGGAAACGTCATGTGGGCACGGACTTTCGGGGGCGAACACGACGATTCGCTGGCGGCGCTGGCTCTGGCCGCGAACGACGGGCTGCTGCTGGCGGGTCGGACCGCGAGCACGGGTGCCAGCGACGAGGTCTTGCTCATCCGCACCGATGCGCTGGGCAAGGCTTTGTGGTCGCGCACTTACGGTGGGGTCGACGAGGACGCCGCGGTCGCGGTCTTCCAGAACCAGGCGACACAAGGGCCAAGCGGCTGGACCGTGCTGGCCGCGTCGCGCAGCTTTGGCGGTGGGTCGCCGCCCCAGCAAAATGCGCTGCTGCTGCAGGTGGATGCGGCCGGCGCCTTGCTGTGGTCGCGCGCCCCGTGGCTGAACGGGCCGACGACGCCGACCGCGCTGGTGGCGGCAACCGACGGCGGTTCGCTCGCTGTGGGCTCGACTTCGGTCCAGGGTCAGCAGCAAGACGTGTGGCTGGCGCGCATGACGGCGACCGGCGGCCTGCAGTGGGCCCGCACGTTCGGCGGCGCGTTCGAGGACGTGGCGACAGCTGCTGTGCAGATGCCCGACCAGGGCTTCGTCATCACCGGAATCACGCGCAGTTTCGGAGCCGTACAGGGCGACCTGCTGCTGTTGCGCACCGCCGCGGACGGCAAGTTGCTGTGGGCGCGCCGCTCCGGAACCAGCGCATTCGACGAGGGCCGGGCGGTCTGGACGTCACCGCAGGGCCTGCACGTCGCGGGATCGACCGCGGGTAGCGGCGCGGGTCTGACGGACTTTCTGCTGGCGGTGTTCGATACCAGCGGCTATCCGCAGTTGGTGCGCACGTTTGGCGGCGGCGGGCAGGACGTGCTGACCGCTGCGGCGGGCAACGGCACGAGCGGCGCCTGGCTCGCGGGCTGGCAGGCGACCGCAAGCGGCGGCAGCGCGGGCTGGCTGGTCGCGCTGGAATCGTCCGGACAAACGCAGTGCGGCAGCAACAACCCGACGGCCAATCTGCTGACGCCAACGACCCTTGGTGCGGGCCTGCAAACCGTGGCGCCCAAGATGACGACGGACCCGGCGGTGCAGGCCCACCTCGTCTCGATGCAGTCGCTCGACCTGGTGGACTTCGGCGTGCCCGCCTGCTCGACCACCTGTCCTTGACGGGCCCCAAGCTGCCCACGCGATTACAGGATCTTGCCCAACGATTTGCGGCGCGGCAGACCTGGCTGGTAGGTTGACTCCATCCGTTGCCCTTGCCCTGCCCGCCTCGGGTTCTGCCGTCGGCTGTGTGCCGACCGTGAAAGGATTCCGCATGTCGACGCTGGTGCGAACGCGTCCGTTCATTGCCTGTACGCTTCTGGCCGCCGCGAGCGCTTGCAGCCTCGAGCCGCAGTCCCTGGCCGTGCACGATGCTGCCGCTGTGGCTGCACCGACCGATGGCTGGGACGGCCAATCCATCGGCGTCGAGACCTACAGCGCAAGCGATGCGGACGGCGGCAATGATCTCAAGGGTGTCCAAGACATCTTCGCCAGCGACAGCATC
>CAYHHL010000023.1:9885-18318 GCA_964356325.1 uncultured Enterobacteriaceae bacterium
GCGTGCGCGGGCAAGGACGGCAGCGCCGGCACGCCCGGTTGGTTCTGCGCCTGGACGTGCAAGAAGGACGCCGACTGTGCAGGTGGCAACCTATGCGTCGCGGGTCACACCGCAGAGGGCGCGGCTGGCTCTTTCTGCCTACCGGGCTCAGGTGAATGCGCATGCAGCGAGGCCGCGAGCGCGGGGCAATGGCAAACGGCGTGCACCCAAGCGGCTGGCGGCAACACCTGCAAGGGCGTGCGGCAATGCTCGGCGACGGGCCTTTCCCCCTGTTCAGTCGCCAAACCAGGTCCCGAGTCCTGCAACGGCAAAGATGATGACTGCAATGGCAAGATCGATGACGGCGCGACCGAAGCCAAGACGCTTTGCGACGACGGCAATGCCTGCCTGGTCGGAGAAGCCTGCGTGAGCGGGGCATGCAAGGCCGGTCAACCGCTTGCGTGCGACGACGACAACGCATGCACGGACGATGCCTGCAACAAGGCGAGCGGCTGCACCCATGCCGCCAACACCGGGCCTTGCGAGGACGGCAACCCGTGCAGCCAGGGCGACACCTGCAAGGACAAGGCTTGTGCCGGCACCGGGGCCAAGGACTGCAACGACAACAACCCTTGTACGGTGGATGGTTGCGACGCGGTGGGCACTTGTTCCCACGTCGCCAACGACGGCCCGCCGTGCTTGCCTGAGGGGGGCAACGTCTGCTCGAGCGGCGGCAGCTGCGTCGGCGGCGCTTGCAAGCCCGGCCCGGCCAAAGGCTGCGATGACGGCAACCCTTGCACGGACGACAGTTGCGACCCGAAGGCGGGCTGCGTGGCCAAGCCGAACAGCGCGGTGTGCGACGACGGCAATCCGTGCACCCAGGGCGACAAGTGCAACGCCAGTGCCTGCCAGGCCGGCACCAACGCTTGCGAATGCCAGAACGACGCCGATTGCGCCCTCAAGCCGGGCGGCAACCCCTGCCTGGGCAAGCTGGTTTGCGACAAGTCGGGCGCCAAGCCGGCTTGCGTCATGAAGGCCGGCACCGCGATCGACTGCCCGTCGACGTTGGACACACTATGCAGCGTCAACACTTGCGACCCGGCCAGCGGCGCGTGCAAGTTGGCCCCGGTCAACGCCGGCAAGGGCTGTGACGACGGCAGCGCCTGCACGAACGGCGACTCCTGTAGCGACGGCAGTTGCAAGCCCGGGACCGCGACGAACTGTGACGACGCCAACCCGTGCACGGTCGACACCTGTGACGCCAAGGCCGGTTGCAAACATGCGCCGGGCGCTGGCGTTTGCGAGGATGGCAACCCGTGCACGCTGGGTGACACCTGCGGCGGCGGCGCCTGCGTGCCGGGCACGGCCAAGGTCTGCGAGGACGGCAACGGCTGTACGAGCGACACTTGCGACGTCAAGACCGGCAGTTGCACAGCGGACGGCACCCCGCTGAACGGCAAGGCCTGCGCGTCGAGCCAGGGCGAATGCGCCGGCGCCGGAAGTTGCGCGGCTGGCACGTGCAAGGCCGGAGCCGCGGTCAATTGCGACGACAGCAACGCTTGCACCACCGACAGTTGCACCCCGGCCGGCGGCTGCCAGCATGCCGCGGCCAGCGTGGCCTGCACCGACGGCAACCCTTGCACAGAAGACTCCTGCCAGAACGGCAAGTGCACGGGCAAGGCCAAGGTCTGCGACGACAACTTCACCTGCACCGCGGACAGTTGCGATGCAAACGGCGCCTGCGTCTACGCGCCAATAGCCAACTGCGTGTCACACAGCCAAACGGCCCTCGGCGGCGCCTACAACGACCAGTTCTGGGCCGTGCGCGGCTTGGCTGATGGCGGCATGATTGCGGCGGGCGAAACCCTGAGCTGGGGCGCAGGCAGCGGCGACGGCCTCGCGGTGCGCACCAACGCGTGTGGAAAACCCATCTGGACCCGGACTTTCGGCGGCACGGGCAAGGAGTACTTCAACGACGTCAAGGCCACGGCGGACGGCGGCTTCCTGTTGGCCGGCGCGACTTATTCCACGGACATCGACGGCGACATCTTCGTGGTCAAGGTCGACGGCAACGGCGCGACGCAGTGGGTGTGGACCGGCGGCGGCACGGGACTGGACTTCGCCAAGTCCGTCGCGGTGACCGCTGACGGGGGTTGCGTCGTGGCGGGCAAGACTTACAGCTTCGGCCCGAACACGCCGGCGCTGCACAATGCCATCGTGGTCAAGCTCGACGCCAGCGGCGCACAAGCCTGGTCGCGCATCTACGGAGCGCCCAAGGACACCGGCAGTATGGACATTTCGTCGATCGCTGAGGTGAAAGACAAGTCCGGGGTGTTGAACGGTTTCCTGGCGATCGGCGGCAGTGAGGGTTTCGGCAGCGGCAAGGACGACATCTGGTTGATGCGCCTGGCCCCGGACGGCACGCACTCGTGGTCGGTGGTGTACGGCGGTTCCGGCGACGACGATCCCCAGAGTGGCTTCGTGCAGACCGCGGACCTCGGCTTCGTCTTGGGTTTTTGGGAAACAGGCTTTGGCGCCAAGCAATCGGACGCCGGCTTGCTGAAGGTCGACGCCGACGGCAAGTTGCTGTGGATGAAGCGCTATGCCGGCAGTGGCAAGACCGAGCCGTACGGCCTCGCGCTGGTCGGCAGTGACTTGGTGCTGACGGGCTTTACCAACAGCTGGACCGCCGGCGGCATCGACGCGTTTGTCCTGCGCGTGACCGGCAGTGGCGAGTTGGTGTCGTTGCGGACGTTGGGCGGCAGCGTGGACGAGATGAGCCAAGGTATCGCGATCATGGCCGACGGCGGCTTGGGCCTGGCTGGGCGCACCAGCAGCAATGGCAAGGGTGGCTTTGACGCCTGGATCGCGCGGACTGGCGTGGACGGGGCGAGCGGTTGCCAGGATCTGGGGTTCACCAATGTCGTGGTTTCGGCTGTTACGCCGGTGACTTCGAGCTTCACGCCGGTGCTGCTGACCGCTGGGGCGACGACGGTGAACGCGACGCAGTCGGCGGTGGTGGAGACTGGCGGAGCGGTGACGGTGATTTGCGCTTGTAAGTGAGGCGGCGGTCGGGTTTTTGGGCGTGGGCCGTTTCGCCTGTTCACGATTCGCGCGCAACTCTAGGTGGTTAAGTTTAACCTTGAGGAAATAGTAGACCCGCGGCTAGCCGCCCAGGACCGCCAACAGCCCGTCGATTTCCTCGCGCAACGCCTGCATCTGTGCCGCGGCTGCAGGAGTGGATGGAGGCGTAGCCGCGGGCTGCCTGACCAGGGCTGGCTTCGAATCCGCGGAGCAAGCCTCGACAATACAGCGGCTTCCAACATTGCGCTCGAGCGCACTGTCGCTTACGACCCCGCATGCAGAACCGGTGCACGTGCGCACGCGTCTCGCGGTATTGCCCTGAGCGGCACCCGTGGCGCATCCTGCTCTTCCAACCATTGCGCGGCCACCGATGCCTGATCATTACCAGAATATCTACCGCGACCAAGCCGCCGCCTACGACCGCCTCGTCCGTTGCGAGGACTCGCGCGGCGAGCTGACCATGGCCTTGCAAGCCCTCGCGACCGGCTTCCCTGCAGCTCGCGCGGTCGAATTCGGTGCCGGAACCGGGCGTTGCACGGCGATGATCGCGCCTCATTGCGAGCGCATCGACGCCTACGATGCCGCGCCGGCGATGATCGACGTGGCCCGTGTCCGCCTCGCCAGCTTCCCGCAAGCCCACTGCCACGTCGCCGCCCATCTGGACGTCGCATTCCCGCCGCGAACAGCCGACTTCGCCCTCGCCGGCTGGACTTTCGGGCACCACGTCGGTTGGCACCCGGAAAGCTGGCGGGAGGCAATCGGCGCGTGTCTCGACCGGTTCGAAAGCTGCGTGCGACCCGGAGGTCTCGCCATCATCATCGAAACCTTGGGCTCCGGCCAAACGCGCCCCGTTGCGCCCAACCAGGGCCTCGCGGACTACTACCACTGGCTGGAAGCACGAGGCTATCGCCGCACGACCCTGCGCACCGATTACTGTTTCGACACCGTGGCGGAGGCGGTGCAATCGATCGGCGCATTCTTCGGGCCAGTGCATGCCCAAGCCGTGCAGGCCGCGGGCAGCCGCGAAGTGCCGGAATGCACGGGGCTGTGGTCGCTGACGGTCGCTGAGGGTGGTCGCTGACGGCGTCGCCGATCCGCCTGCCGATGGCAGTTTCCGCCTGCACCGCCACTGCATCTCTGGCGATCTTGCGGTGCAAGGCGGGCACTCGCATGCTGAAATCAATCCGCGCCGGCACACTATCGTGCCCTATAGAAGCCAAGGAGCAAGAAGATGCCCCTCTACCTCACTCGCTTCAGTTATACGCCAGCCACCTGGGCGAAACTCATCAAGAATCCCGAGGACCGCCGAGAGGCCGCAAAGCAGTACATCGAGGCGGTCGGCGGAAAGCTGCAAGGCTTCTGGTACGCGTTCGGTGATCACGACGGATACACCTTGTGGGAGGCTCCGGACAACGTCTCGATGGCAGCCACGGTGTTGGCCATCGGCGCCGGCGGAGCCCTGAGCTCCATGGACACAACGGTCCTGCTGAGCGTCGAGGACACGGTCGCGGCGATGAAAAAGGCGACCTCCATCAAGTACCGGCCACCGGGAGAAAAGGGCTAGAAGCATGGCGGCCGTTGACGACGTCAGGGCTTGACGGGTGCCACCCGCCACACCATGTGGCCTGCGCCGTCAGCCACCAGCAGGCCGCCTTTGCCGGCCATCGCCACGCGCCCATCGGCGTTGACGCGGCGCACCGATTGTTTCCCATGGCAGAACAGTCTGGTCGCGGATACAGCACTTGTCCACCGCTGGAGCGCGTGCTCGACGCGTGAACAGCGGCTCGGGTCCTACCCCTTGCAATGATTCCGCACCACCGCCAAAGCATGAAGCCCGCGCACCACAAAATCGACACAACCATCCCCATCCAAATCCGCCAACACCACCTGCTGCGGCTGCTGCGGCAGTGCCACCCGGCCACCCCACGGCATGAACCCGCCTTGACCATCGCCCAGAAGAACCAGCAGTTGTGCAGCCTTGCGGTCCACCAGCACCACGTCCGCGTAGCCATCGGCATTGACGTCCGCCAGCGCCGCGTCGACCACGTCCTGCTCTGCTGGCCACACCATCTTCACCGCGTCGAACCAGCCGTCCAGCGCGTGCAGCACGCCCACGCCCGCCTTGACCGCTACCAGCAGGTCGCTGCGACCGTCGCCATCGACGTCTTGCGCCGCCACCGTCGCCAATTGGCTGCCGGCCGGCAGCTCGCCCACGCGCTGCAACTGGCCTTGAGCCGCCGCCTGCAGCACGGCAACCTGGTCATACTTGTTGGCGGAAGCCAGGATCGAGGGGATCTGCTTGGTGCCCAGTCTTGCAGTGCGCAGCCCGGTCGGCCCGCGGCCCATCACCCGGTAGCTAACCGGCAGCGACTGCGTCCAGCCCAGTTCCGGGTCCAGCACCGCGGCCTGATCACCCGTTTGCGGCACCGGCGCGAGTTGGCCCGGGCCGATGCTGCGGAACACGCGCAACCGCGCTTCCAGCCAGCGGGTCTGGTCGATCTCGGCCTCGGTGGCGGTCACGACGTCGTCCTTGCCGTCGCCATCCAGGTCGAGCAGCGCCACGGCGCGCGGATTGCGACCGGCGGCCTGCGCGAATGCCGGCGTAAGAATGCCCGGTTGCGACGGCCACGTGCCGTTCGACATGCCAAAGGGTGCCGTCGTGTTCTTCGCCAACCAGAGCCACAGCGACGCCCTGGCCATCGGCGCGCCGCCACCGTAGCCAACCAGTGGTTTCTTCTTGGCGTAGTCGTCGTCGGCGAAGGTGCGGCAGCAGCGACCGGTGGCATCGCCGTCGTCCGCCGACTGTACGCCCCAGGCATTGTCGACTTCGCGGACTTCATCCCAGCCGCAGGCGAGGCACACGGCGGTGCTGCCCGTTGAATCGGCATACCCCAGTGGATACGAGCTATTGCCCCGAATCACCGCCAGGTCCGGCAGCTTGTCGCCGTCGACATCGCCCATGGCCAGGCCAGTCGCTGCGCCAAATGACGGCGGAATCGTGGGACAATCGGCCGCTGCGCCGGACAGCTTGGGCTGGGCGTACGGCGCCATCTCGGTCGCCCGCTGCACGCCGAAGCTGCCCGTGCCCTGATTCACCCACAACTGTACGGGCCATGCGGGCTTGCGGACCGCCAGCGTCTTGCCCTGCACTGGACACGCGCCGGCAATGCCGGCCTGCAGCGATCGGCCAGGACTGCCGACCGCCAGGACATCGGGCTTGCCATCGCCGGTGAAGTCCGCGACCGCCATCTGTGCGGGATCATGGGCTTGTAGATCCTCTCCGAACTCGGTCGGCAGCGCGCACACCAGCAGCACGAGAGGTGCGTCGAACTCGCCGGTTGCCTTGCCCTTGGCCACGGGCGTGCCGGGTGGTTGACCATCCGCGGCGACCAGATCCGCGACGCCGTCGCCGTCAACGTCGGCTGCCGTGACGCTGGCCACCTGACCGCCCAGCACCACGCCCGGCATGCAACTGGCCGGCAACCATGGCAGATTCGGCGTGTAGCTGGCGCTGAAACCCAAGGGAACGATCTGCGCGCTGGCGCCGCCGCTGAGGATGACGAGGCACGGCAGGCCGCCCGGCCCGACAGGCGCAATCAGCAGTTGCGTCACGCCTTGCGCGGTCATCTGGGCCGCCGGTCCTGGCGCGAACTCGAAGGTGCCATCGCCTTTGCCCTTGAGCCATCGAACTTTACCGCATCCGGAGGCAGCGAATAGATCCAGCACGCCGTCGCCGCTCCAGTCGAAACCGACGATTTGCGCGACATCCTGGCAATCGTAGGCCTGCCAGCCATCTTCCGCGTGGTCCAGGTGGCCATCGTGCGTGCGGTTGCGGTAGCAGCTCACCAGCGGTCGGCCCGACTCGCCCACGCACACGTCCGGCGCGTGCACAGGATCGCTGAAGAAATCGCCCACCGCCAGTGACGCGATGCCCTGCACGCCCTTGTTCTCGCTGACATCCGATGGCAGGAACAACTCTGCAGACTTCAGCCCGTCATTGGCACCGGCACATGACACGTGTTCGTTCTTCACCTTGCATTGTGGGTTCTTGGGCACGCGCACGACCACCAGGCCCACCGCCGCCGTCGCGGTGCCCAGCAGCACGTCAGGCTGGCCGTCCAGATCCAGGTCAGCGAGTTCCATGCAGGTCGGAATGCCCGGCACGGTCAAATCCGCGACCAGACGCAAACCACTGCCAATGTTCAGCAATCCCCACAGGCCGCCGGTGCCGTCCTTGTGCGTGCCCGCCGCCAGCACGTCCAGGTCGCCGTCGCCGTCCAGGTCGCGCACGCGCAGCGCCACCACGTCCAGCCCGGCGATGTGCAACGTGGCATCCTGCTGCTGAGGATCGAAGAACTGCACCGTGCCGCCACCGGTCTGGCCAGGGCGCACCACGACACCGTCCGACCCTCCGGTCACCGCGTCGACCACTCCATCTCCTGTGATGTCACCGATTTGCACGGTCTTGACGTCCTTGAGCCACGATGCCGGCCCGGTCATCGAGCCACCGGCGACCTGCATGCCGCGCACCGCGTGCACCTGGACCGTCAATTCTGACGCATTTCCCGCTAGATCTACGGCGTGCACCACGAGCGTCACGTCCGCGGTCGGCGCTGTGCCGCGATCCAACACAACGTCGAACGGTCCGACGGCATGTACCGTTCGCGGCTTGGCGTCGTCGACGGTAAAGGTCACAGATTCAAAGCGCTTGTCCAGTACCGAGCCCTGCACTCGCACTTGCCCGACCACGGTCGCGCCGGCCAGCGGGCTCGCCAGAGTCAGCTTGGGCGCGCAGGTGTCCACTTCCACGATCGCATCCGCTCGCGCCTCGTCGCCGGCGGCATTGCGGGCCACGACTTGCAGCGTTGGATGCACGTTGCAGCCCGGCGGCAGGGTCACCACCCACGCGAACGCGCCGCCGTGATCCTGGGAAGCCAGCGTCTTGTCACCGAGTTGCACCGTCACCGTCGCGATCTTGTCGCCCGCCGGCGCCGTCGCCGTGCCGGTCACCGTCAGTTGTCCGCCCACCAGTTGGCCGGCGGCGGGCGAGTCCAGCACCACGGTCAATATCGGCGGCGGCTCGTCCTCTGCAGCCATCGGATCTTGCTCGACGACTTTGCAAGCGGCCAGCAACGCCAGCCCAACCCACGCGATCTTCATGTGCCCCTCCCCAAAGGCAGACGGCATGCCTCGACGACGCAACATCGCGTGTCGACGCAAAGGCTTGCCCGTCATTGCCCCGTGTTGACCAGGAGCAATGGCCGTGCCACGCCTCGGTTCCAGGGCAACCCTTTGACCGATGCGGAGTTGGCTCCCCGATGGCCTGGACAAAGCGCGCAAGTGTTGCGTAGTTCGTGCGCCGCTTTGCGG
>CAYHHL010000023.1:18418-39665 GCA_964356325.1 uncultured Enterobacteriaceae bacterium
CCGATGGCCTGGACAAAGCGCGCAAGTGTTGCGTAGTTCGTGCGCCGCTTTGCGGTGCGGCCGAGCGCCAACTCGCCATGCTGGCGATCAAGCTTGAATTCACCTTGGCCGACTGGCCATGATGTCGGAATACGGCTCACGATTACGCCCGCGTTTCGTCCCTCCGCGCTGCCATTGCACGGGCGGCCGAAGCCACCGCGCGCATCGGAGGACGACCGATGACTGAGCAAATTCGCAGGTTGTGGGGAAGATCCGGCGAGACAGGCACCCGCTATTTGGATGTGCGACGCCACGAACGACACGTCCAGGCCGCGGCGCGCTGGCGACTGCTAGCCACCGTGGATGCATGGATGCAAGGCCGCTACCCCAGCCGCGGCCCGCACGTCGAGGATGAACCATGAAGATGATCGCCCTGTTGTCTCTGGTCGGCGGGACGGGTCGGACCACGCTGGCCGCACACCTGGCCGCCCTGCTGGCCGAGCGCCTGGGCCCGGGCTTGGCCGTGGATGTGGATCCGCAGAACGCGCTCGGCCTGCATTTCGGCGTGCGGCCGGGCGACAAGGCAGGGCTGCTCTCCGCCAGTCCGCCCCGCCCGGTGGCCAAGGTGCGCGGATGCCGGGCTGCGTGCATGCCGTTCGGCTATCACGACGAGGCGAGCCTGGTCGCGGCCGAGCGCGAGGCGTCGCATCTGGGCTGGCTGCAAGAACGCCTGGCGTCGGTGACGCGCGGCGCGGTCTGGTGCCTGCTGGACACGCCGGCGGGGCGGACACCGTGGACGCGGCAGGCGTTGGCGAGCGCAGATTTGGTCGTGGTGGTGCTGCGCGCCGACGCGGTGGGTTACGCCTCGGTGCCGGCGACGCTCGCCTTTGTCGAAGCGGTCCGCGGCGACACGGCAAACTTGCTCTGGCTGGTCAATGCCTTCGACGAACTGCGACCCTTGAGCCGCGACGTGCTCGCGGGCCTGCGCGACACGTTGGGCGAGTCACTTCTTCCGACGTGCATCGCCGACGACGAGGCTGTGCGTGAGGCCGCGGCGCAACAGGCCCTGCTGGCGGACGGCGTGGGATCGCAGGCGGCGCGGGCGATGCGCCAGATTGCCGATCGCCTGGCCGCCGAACTGGCACCGCGCGCGCAAGTGGCCCATGGCTAGGCGCGCAGCTCGAATCGGCTGGGTCGTGCTCAGTCTGGCGCTGCTGGTGCCGGTCGTCATCACGCCCCTGGGCCAGCACGCGCAAGCGGCGTTCGCGGGTATTCTGCTGGCCCTGGCTTGGCTTGTGGCGCGGCTGAAGGGACGTTTGGCGTCGCTGGTGCTGGTCGGCGCCTCCTTGCTGGCGACGGCACGCTACCTGGTATGGCGCACGACCCAGACGCTGGACATGCAATGGAGCCTGGAGGCTGGCATCGGTGCCCTGCTGCTGGGCGCAGAGGTCTACAGCGGCGTCGCGCTGGCGCTGGGCTACCTGCAGTCCGTGGCGCCGCTGAAGCGCCGTGTCCTGCCGCTGCCCGAGGATCCGGCGACCTGGCCGGCTGTGGACGTCTACATTCCGACCTGCAACGAGCCGCTGGCGGTCATCCGGCCGACGATCCTGGCGGCGCAGCAATTGGATTGGCCGGCGGACAAGCTGCGCGTATGGCTGCTGGACGACGGCAAACGTCTGGAAGTCGCGGCCTTCGCGGCCGAGGCAGGCGTTGGCTACCTGACCCGCGCTCAGCATCTGCACGGCAAGGCAGGCAACCTGAACGCCGCGCTGAAGCAGACCACGGCGCCTTTCGTGGCTGTGTTCGATTGCGACCATGTGCCGACCCGGTCGTTCCTGCAGGTGACGATGGGCTGGCTGGTGGCCGACGCGGGCATGGCGCTGGTGCAAACGCCACACCATTTCCAATCGCCAGATCCGCTGGAGCGCAACCTCTCGACATTTCGCCGCGTACCCAATGAAGGCGACGTGTTCTACGGCCTCCTTCAGCAAGGCAACGACTCGTGGAACGCCGCGTGCTTCAGTGGTTCCTGCGCGGTGCTGCGCAAGAGTGCGCTGGACCAGGTGGGCGGCTTCGCGGTCGAGACCGTCACCGGGGACGCACACACCTCGCTGCGCCTGCACCGCGCCGGTTTCCGTAGTGCGTACCTGGATATCCCGCAGGCCTCGGGTCTGACCACGGACACGCTGGCGGGGCACGTGGGCCAACGCATCCGCTGGTCACGTGGCATGGTGCAGATCCTGCGCCTGGACTTTCCGCTGCTGGGCCGCGGCCTGAGCCTGGGTCAGCGCCTGTGCTACTTGGGGGCGACCGCGCACTTCCTGTTCGCCGTGCCGCGCCTCGTCTTTCTGCTTGCGCCGCTGTGTTACCTCCTGGGCGGCGCGCACATCTTCAACGCCGCGCCGGGTCTGGTGCTGGCCTACGCACTGCCGCACCTGCTGCAAGCGTTGCTGACCAACTCGCGCTTGCAAGGCCGCTTCCACCATTCGTTTTGGGCGGAGGTGTACGAGACGGCGCTGGCGCCCTGGATCCTGCTGCCCACGCTACTGGCGCTGGTGGACCCGCGACTGGGCCGGTTCAACGTTTCGCAAAAGGCTCTCACCCAGGACGACGACCGCTTCGATCGCCGCATCGCCGCGCCCTACCTGTTGCTCTTGGCGCTGGAGGCGGCGGGCCTGGTGTCGGGACTGGTTCGGCTGCTCCAGGGCCTGGACGACCCGACGGTAGTGGCGGTCAACATGGCCTGGACGCTCTACAATACGCTGGTCGTCGGCGCGACGGTGGCCGTGGCATTCGAGCGGCGGCAGCGGCGCGGGCAGCCGCGCGTCGACTTGCGCATCCCGGCCAGCGTGCGGCTCGACGGCATGTACGCGCTGGGCGGTGAGACGCGCGACGTGTCGACCAGCGGCGCGGCAGTACAGTTGCACGGACTTGCGGCGGTCACGGCGGGCGACCTGTTGACCCTGACACTGTGGTTGGCCGATGAGGCGGTGCCCCTGCCGGCGCGCGTGGTGGCGGCAGAAGGTCGGGACCTCCGCCTCGCGTTCGAACCGCTGACTCTGGAACAGGAATCTGGGCTGGTGCGCGCGGTCTTCGATCGGCCGGCGGCGTGGCTGGATTGGCGGCAGGAGGCGCCCGACCAGGCCGTGTAGTCGCTAGCCGTGAACGGGCGCGGCACGGAACTCCCCGACCGAAATCGCGCTCTTGAGCTTGGCGGCGACTCTGCCGGAAGTGGATGTGGCCGAGGGGGAGGCGTCCAAGCCAAGCGATGCCGGTTGCAGCGAAGCAGGCAAGGGCCGCCCTCACATGCGTCGCACCACTGACGGCTGCAACCCGAAGGACAGATGTTCAGTTCGTGGTCGAGCATCTTTTCCGGCTCCAATCCCAGCTTCAGCAGCCCGGGGTACCTGGTGGCATTCGACGGAAAGTTCGTCGACGAGGGCACCGGCGCCGTCCCGGACTGGGCCGACGCCGATTGCTACACTGGAGCCAACCCAACGGGCCAACCGATGAACAACGACTGCGCGGGTTGGACGACCAACAGCGGTACCGCCACCGCTACCGAGTTGGATGCGTACTTGCTGTTGCACCAGGAGACGAGCCACGCCTGCACGGACTGGCTGGCGGTGATGTGCGTGACGGTCGCCGGCGCGCCGTGAGAGCCGTCAGCGCGCCATGAGTTGCCCGACGATTCGGCTACTTGAGCGCAGCCTTGCGCTCCGCACCTGAGAAACCGCTTGCCGGGGGCTCAGAACCGCGCCAGGATCAAAGCCGGAGGCCCGAAGTGCCCATTCCGTCGGGGCGAAATGCTGTGGCTTCCAAAGGCAGGACAGCTTGCGTGGTTCGTGGACAAACCCAGCAGCGGCGTCGTCGCGATGACCCAGTCCGGCAAACGCTATTGCCCGACGTGCGGTACCGTCACGTCTGCTGACACTTGTCCCGACGACCAGACGCCGACCCTCGAACACCGCGAAGTGAAGATGCGCGAAGGAGACTTGGTCGCCGGTCGCTTTCGAATCACCGGGGTGCTGGGACGCGGAGGCTTCGGCGCGGTCTACTCCGCGGAACACATCGGGACCAAACAGCAAGTCGCACTGAAGATGACGCTCAGCGGGACGCAGGTAAGCAGCGAGGAAGGCCGTAGATTCTATCGGGAAGCGCAGATCACGGGCAGTCTCCGGCATCCCAACACGGTGCGCGTCTACGACGTGGGCCAGGCGGAAGACGGCTCGCTGTATCTGGCTATGGAATTGCTGAAGGGCCCGACCCTCGAGCAGGTCCTCGCGAAGCGCGGCCATTTGAGCGAACGCGAGGCGCTGGACCTGCTGATTCCCGTGCTGAAAAGCCTGCACGAGGCGCACGGACTGGGCTTGGTGCACCGCGACCTCAAGCCGGCGAACATCATGCTGGCGGAGACGGGCGATGACGACGAACATATCGTCAAGGTGTTGGATTTCGGCATCGCGCGCGTCCAGGACTCGTCGCTGACGGGCAACGGCTTCGCGCTGGGCACGCCCTCGTACATGGCGCCGGAACAATGCCAGGGTGAGCCGATCGACGGCCGTGCGGATCTCTATGCCGTAGGATCACTGCTGTATCAGTGCGTCGTCGGCGAGCCGCCGTTTCTCGATCCGAACCCGATGACGGTCATGTACAATCAAGTGATGCTGCCGCCGCCGTCGCTTCGGGACCTGGCGAAGAGCCCGATTTCGGAGGGTTTCATCGCGGCGGTGAGCAGGAGCCTGGAGAAACGTCCGGAACTGCGGTTCGGCACGGCCCGGGAAATGCGGCTGGCGCTGGAGGCGCTGGTGGTCCACGCAGCGCTGCCAGAGCCGCAACCGGCCGTGACTCCAGAGCCGCAACAGGCCGTGACGCCAGAGCCGCAACAGGCCGTGGCGCCGGAGAGCCTTGCCGCGGTGACCATCCCGCCGACCGTCGCGGAGCGGGTAGTCAAGGTGGAGCCGGAAGTGCCTGCGTCGCGAGTGTCCCTCGCCGCGACAGAAGCGCATGCAGCCCGGACCCTGGCGCTTTCGATGTTGGCGACGACTTCCAAGGCATCAGAACTGATAGAAAAACCAGCGTCGAACCGAACGGTCCTGCGGGTAGTGGTAGCATGGTGTTTGGCAGCGGGCGCGGCGATGGGCGCTTGGCTGGCGACACGCACGCCCGATCCGGCGGAAACGGCCGCCCGCTGGGCACAGGCGCCAGCAGCCGTTCGCGCGACGGCTCCTGCGAGCGTTCCCCCCGCAACTGTTCCTGTATCCGTTCCTGCACCCGTTCCCGTTCCCGTTCCCGTTCCCGCACCCGTTCCCGTTCCCGCACCCGTCGCGAGTCCCGAGCCCGCCCTCGCAGAACCCGCAGCCGCCGAGCCGCGTCCCCGGTCCGCCCACCGCAAAGCTGCAAAGGGAAACGATGGCCACCGCGCCAAACCCTATGTCCCGGACTGACCTGAGAATTCGTCACACGCGGCGATGGCTGACGTGCGCCCTGGTGGCAGGCCTGGGACTCGGAACGCCGGTGCTGGCAGCGCCGCGTGCGACGGCCGGCGATCAAGCGATGGAGGCGATCTTCCTCTCCAAGCAGGCGCTCGACTACTTCCTCAAGGGCCAGCACGCCGTCGCCATCGACCTGTACCACAAGGCATTCTTGCTGGATCCACGGGCCGAGTACGTATATGGCCAGGCGCGTGCCGAACACGAAATCGGCCAGTTGGACGCGGCCGAGAAGCACTACGAGGCCGTGGTCACGACGCTTCCTCCCGGGCACGAGATCCACATCAAGGCCGCGCACCACCTCGATCGCTTGCGTCGGGCCCGTGTTGCGCCACCACAGCCGGGACCTACGACCGAAGGCGCGCCTGCCGAGAACAAGCGCGAACCGGCCGAGGGGTTGCGCAGCAATGACGTGGCGATGGCGCGGACAGTGACGCCGACCGAAGCCGCGCCGGATGCCTGGAAACACGCGGCGGGCTGGGTGTCGCTGGGTGTCGGGGCGTTGGGACTGGGCACCGCGACGGTGCTGTTCGCCAAAGCCCGGGATGAACAGACCGACCTGGAAAAGACCGTCGCCGACCGGCGGATCACCTTCAAGGACGCGACGGTGCGGCAAGACGAGGTCAATGGGCACCTCTATCGTTCGGAAGTGACGGCAGGCGTGGGACTTGCTGTGGTGGCGCTGGGCGCATGGTGGCTGTGGACGGCGCCTCGCGGTGCGCAGGTGACGCTGGTGCCTTCATGGGAACAGCGCGGCGTGCGACTGGCGTGGCGGTTCTGAATGGACCGTCCGGCTGGCTACTGCGCGGGCTGAGTCACGGTGGCCATTTGCAGGACGACCGCGGTCTGGGCCAGCAAGCGGCCGTTCATGGTCGCGCCGGTCTGCAGGGTAACATCGGTCTTGCACAGCAGGATTCCCTCGAAGTGGGCGCCGGTGCCCAACGTGGCGTTGCCGGCGACCTGCCAGAAGACGTTCTTGGCCAGGGCGCCGCCGCTCAACTTGACCTTCACGGCCGCGCTCTGGATCACGTTGCCGGTGGTTTGAAAGATCCAGACGTCCTGGGCGCCACCGGACAGCACGACGTCGGCGGCAATGGTGATGGAGCTCGTCCACTTGTACAGGCCGGGCACCAGTGTCTTGCCGCCGATGTTACCGGTGCCCAGTTCCAGGAAGTCAGGCGTGGGCCGACTCGCGGCGTCGGTATAAGCCGCCTCCATGTTGGCGACCGCGAGGGTCAGGATGACGGGCGTGGGCACCGTGTGGTTGGCCGCGTAGACCTTGCCGACCACCTGGGTCGAAGTCGAAAAGATGTTGGTCAGGTCGGCGATGAGCGAGAAGCCGGTCACCAGGGTCACCGCCGCGGGGGACAGGCCGATGTCGCCGGTGATCGAGGACGCCGGTACCGAGGAGATGGCCGACTTCGCTAGGATGGCGAAATTGCCCGCGGTGCCGAGTTGGACAGGCTCGGGTCCCTTGGTCACGATGACATCTGGGCCCGTGTCCGTGACTGCGTCGGTGCCAGCATCCGCGACTGCATCGGGGCCGGTGTCGGCGGTGGTATCTGTGCCAGCGTCCGCGACCGCATCGGGGCCGGTGTCGGCGGTGGTATCTGTGCCCGCGTCCGCGACCGCATCGGGGCCGGTGTCGGCAAGGGCGTCGCTTCCAGCATCGGCGATTGCATCGGCTGCGATGGTGCTATCAGAACCGACATCGGCGTCCGCAGCGCTATGGTCAGCAAATTCAGCTACTTGGCTTCCACATGCGGTCATGATGGACATCAGTAGGAGAACAATCGTCGTCTTCATGTCACGCACTTGGCACCTCCGTCAGTCCCATCGGCCCGACCGACTGTCGTTCCTGGTGGACTTCTTGGGCCCCAATCATTTCAGGGCCCAATGCGAAGCTCGCCAGGCAACAGACAGTCAGTCCAACCTACGCACGCCGCGCGGGAACTCAAGGAGATTCGTGGCAGTCCACCGCCAAAGCCCTGCTGCAGCAAGCGATTTGGCTTCCTGAAAGCCGTGGCTTGGCCGGCCGGTCATTCGCGCCGAGGTCGCTACGGGACGTACACGCCGCCCGTCACGACGTAGCTGGCGCCCTTGCCCACCGAGCTATCGCCGCCCCAGATCACCAGCGCGCCGCCGGCCCAAACCCCGGCCGCATCGTGCGTGACCGGCGGCGCACCGGCGGACGCCATCGGGCACCACGCGTCGAGGATGGGTGAGTACCGCGCTGCATCCAGGGCCAAATCGTCGTCACCACGGCCGCCCCAAACAATCATCTCGTCGCCGGTCCAGACCACCACGCCGTCCTCGCGCGCCGACGGTGCACCGACCAGCGTGATGGGCCGCCACGTGTCTGTCGCCGGGTCATAGCGGCCGCCGGTACCTAGCCGATGTCGCTTCGGTGGCGTGCCGTCGCGCACCACTCCGCCCCAGACGAACATCTCCGTCCCTGTCCAGATCGCGGCGTGATCCTCGCGCAGTTGGGGTTGGCCAGCCGTGGCGATCGGCGTCCAGGTGTCGGTGGCCGGGTCGTAGCGCCGCCCGAGCAGGTTGTAGTTGCGCGCCTCGTCGTTGCCGTTCCAGCCGCCCCAGACGATCATCTCCTTGCCGGTCCAGACCATGGTGTGATCTTCCCGCGCTTCCGGCGCGCCGAGCAGGGATACGGAAAGCCAGGAATCGGTAACGGGATCATAGCGTCCGCCGTCGTTGGTTTGACCGTCTTCGTCACGTCCGCCCCAGACGATCATCTTCGTACCGGTCCAAACCGCGCGAGGATCATCGCGTGCAGTCATGCCCGATTTCGCCAAGTAATGCCAGAGGTTCAGCTTTGGATCGTAGCGAGCACCACTGTCGAGCTTGTCTGTGCCCTCGTCGAAGCTGTTGCCGCCCCAGATGATCATCTTGCTGCCCGTCCATACCGCAGCATGGTCGTCCCGGGCCGTCGGCGCGCCTGCCCCAGTCGTGCGCCACAGGCCTCCGTTCGGATTGTAGGCGGCGCCATCGGCGAACGGATGCCACACGTCCTGGGTGCCGCCCCAGACTATCATCTCGTCGCCGGTCCAGACCGCGGTGTGATCGACCCGACCCTGCAGGCCCGGCGAGGGCATGGCGGTCCAGGTGCCGGGCTTTGCGCAGAGGGCGGCGGCACTTTGCGGCACCGTGGCGGCATCCTGTTGCGGTGCTGCCCCGGCATCGCTTTGCGGCGCCGCGCCTGCATCGCTTTGCGGCGCCTTGATCTTGGTCTCGCACGCCCCCAGCCACAGCGCGCCGCAACTGATCCAGGCCATCGTCCACACACCGCACCGCATGATGCCCCCTCGCGCGTTCCCGCCCACCAGTTCAGTCGGCCTGCAGCGCCAAAACTACGGACGACACGCAGAACCGACAAGCGCCAGCGTCGGCGCGCAGCCAGGACAAGCGAAGCTGGCCCGCGCCCCGCCGCTGCGTCCGAACAGCGGTTGCCAGTGCGCAAGTCCGCTGCCAGACTCGCCGGCCATGGCCCGCTTTCGCCCCCATCGCATGTACCCCGGCGCACTTTTGGCTCAAGAGGCGTGCAGCTACCAGGGCGCGACGGAAATCCTGGCGCGCTTGCGCGGTCGCCTCGCCGTCATCATCCACAGCGACCGGGATTGCAGCAACGTCCTGCCCAAGACCGGTGGCCGCGTGCATGCCGATCTGCCCTACAAGTTCGTGTGTACGAACATGAAAGAGGACGAACTGGTGACCGGTCAGGGCGCGCCCAAACTGCGCCGGGCAATCGAACTGGTCCATGAAGCCTGGCACCCGGACCTCATCGTCGTGCTCTCGACCTGCCCGACCGTGATGATCGGCGACAACATGAAGGGCGTGGCACGCAAAGCCTCGCGCGACCTCAAGATTCGCGTCGAAGCCGAAGTGACGCACGGCCTGCGCCCGGTCTCGCCGGCCGAAGTGGTCGACACCGTCTACTCGCTGCTCGCCCGCGCCTCGGTGCGGACCCTGGACGATGTCAGCAACCGCGTGAATCTCGTGGGTATCGACCTGCAGGCGGATGAACGCGCTGAGTTCACCGCCGTGCTCGCGCGCTTGGGTTTGCAACTCAACGCCGTGCTCAACGCCACCGCCGGCCTGGACGACTTCCTGCGCGCCGCCGACGCTGCCTGGGCTATCCACCCGGGACCGAACTTGCTGCTCAATTTCGCGCAGATGGCCCGGGATCAATGGCAGCAGACGCCGGTCGAAGTACCGCTGCCGTATGGCCTGGCCGCGACCGATCGCTTCTGGCAGACGGTGGCGACGGCGACCGGCCGCGGCACAGATGTGCTGGACCAGATGGCCGAACTGCGTGCACCGGCGGTCGCGGCGGTGGCTGGCTTCGGCCAGGCCCATGCCGATCGCGCGCTGCGTTGCGCCTACAACCTCGGCTCGGTGCGCAGTTTCGAGTTGCGTCGCATCGCCCTGGAGGAACTCGGCGAAATGCCTTTCTTCCAGGAATTAGGCTTTGATTCCGCGCTATTCATCCAAGGCCCGCAAGACGACGCCAACCGGTTGCGCACAGCGGCCGTGCTGCGCGACCTGGGCTTGGACCTGCCGTTCGCGCTGTTTCCGGCGCCAGGCAGCCTGCGCCAGTTCGTCCGTCCCGGCGAGTACGACCTGTTCTACGGCGCGGAGTTCCTGCGCGACCAGACCAGCCAGCTCAACCTGCCGCTGCTGTCCCACCACGCCCTCGGGCTGGGCTATGGTCAAGTGCCGCATTCGGTGGCGCTGGTGCATCAGACGCTGCAGAGCACGTTCTACCAGACCTTCCAGCCGCGCCAGACGTCGGCCCCGGATGCCGGCGCGGTGGTCCGCCTGACGCGTCCGTCGGAATGGCTCGCTGTGCAAGAAGCTCTTGTTCCGTCGGGGGTTTGATTGGAACTGACGCTCGACGACCTGCTGATCCGAGCCAGCAGCCACACGCCATTCTTCGGCATCTACCTGGCCTCGCACGCCATCGTCGACGCCATGTGCATGTGCCACGCTTCGGTCGGCTGCAAGGTCAAGACCCAGGAACACCTGGTCAGCCACGACGGTGTCCAGGACGCACACAACCGCCGTCGTTACAGTCAGTTGATCGACGAGGACCTGATCCAGGGCTCGACCGCCCAACTCGAGGACGAGATCTCGGCGTTTGCCACGCGGCTGCGCAGCCAACTTGTGGTGATCGATTGCTCGACGCCTCTTTCGCTGCAAGTCCAGCCGCTTGCCGCGGTCGTCGAGCGGATGCGCGCCAAGACCGGCGTCGACGTCGTGCACGTGCCGGCGCGCAACTACCAGGACGACTTGTACGGCGGCTACGCAGCGACGGTGGCGACGCTGTTTCGCAGGCAATTCGAGAAGTTGACTCAACCTCCTCAGCCCCGGCGCGACGAAGTGTCCATCGTCGGCCTGCCGTTCGACCGCTACGAAGGCGACTGCGTGGGCAACGTCGGCGAGATCCGCCGTCTTCTCTGGGGCTTGGGGCTCAAGGCCAAGGCCGTGTGGCTGGCCGGCGAACCGTACGCGACGCTGGCCGAGACGGTGCACGCGCGCGGCCATCTGGTGCTGCCGTGGGCCCACGGCGTCCTGCGCGATCTGGCTAAGGCCCCAGGATTGCCGCCGGATTCATTGCACCCGGTCGCCGTCCCGATGGGCTTCCAGGGCACGAGGCGCTGGCTGCAGCAGGCCGCCGTCGCCCTGGCTATCCCAGCCGCCAAAGTCGATGCCTTGTGCAATGCCGAGTTGGCCGCAGCCAAGCCCTTGGCCGAGCTGGCGCGCCAGAACTTGCGCGGCCATGCCTACATCGCCTTTGCCGAGGCGCCGCGCCTGGCTGGGCTGGTGGCGCTGCTGACCGAACTGGACATGGTGCCCACGGCGCTCGGCGTGCTGCACTTCCGCCTCGGTGGCCGCCAGCAAGTCGAGGCTCTGCTTGCAGAACAGGGCATCACCCTGCCCGCCAGCGTGGTCTGGCTGGAAGATCCGGCGCCCCACGAGGTACGCGCCCTGGCCCGCCGTGGCGCCGACGGTGCGCGACCGCTGGCCGAGCGCGTGTCGATCATCGTGGGCACTACGGTCGAGGCCGAACTGCTGGCTGAGGCTGGACGGCCGACCTTGGAGTTTGGCTTCCCGAGCGAGAACCGCCACTTCTTGCTGCCAGCGCCTTGGATGGGCTTTCGCGGCGCCCTGCGTTTCGCCGAGCAGATCATGCAATCCGTGCGGCGCAATCACGATCCGGATCGCTTCGGCAAGTAGCCGCCACGCCTGAGCCTTGCGAGAAACGCGTCAGCCGATACCGAACAGCTCTTCCAGGAACAGGTCGAGTTCTACGTCGCCCATCGGCTGCGGGATGTGCGGCCGCGCCTGCTGTTCGATCGCATCGGCAAGTCCCTGCCAGGTCTGGACATACGCGTGCTCGGGCTGGTAGCGCACCACCGGTTTGCGGCGGCGCTCGGCCTCGTAGACGATCTTGTCCCACTCCAGCCAGGCGACCACGTGCGTGCCGATACGCTCGGCGAAGCGCTCGATCAGCGCCCGATCGAAGGCCATGTCCTTGACGTTGGCGATCAGGCCGCCCATGCGAATATCGCCTTGTTCCGCGTAGTTGGCGATGCCGCGGGCGATGTTGTTGGCCGCGTACAGGCTCATGAACTCGCCCGATGTGACGATGTACACTTCCTCCGCATAGCCATCGCGCATCGGCACGGCAAAGCCGCCACAGACCACGTCGCCGAGCACGTCGTAGAAGACGTAGTCGTAGCCGCGGTCAAAAATCTCCATGGTTTCTAATTCTTCGAACAACCGACCGAGGCCTCGACCGGCACAGCCGACGCCGGGCTTGGGACCACCGACCTCGATGCATTCGACGCCCGAACCGCCATCCATCAAGATATCAGAGGGATGCAGGTCAGTCTTGCCCGCCGCTAGCAGGTCCATCAGCGTCACCGGCGGAAACGTCTTGATCAGGTTGCGCGAACTGTCGCGCTTGGGATCGCAGCCGACCTGCAGCACGCGCCGACCGCGTTCCGCCAAGGTTGCCGTCAGGTTGGAGACGACCGTCGACTTGCCGACGCCGCCCTTGCCGTAGAAGGCGAGCGAGCGCGGTCGCGCTTTCGGCACCGCGCCCGGACCGGTCTGACGGAGATTGCGTTCGATACTTAGCAGGGTGTCCTCGCTACGACGGCCAGAGGCGCAGGATACCAGACCAACGTGCTGTGGAATCGGACAAAAAAGTGGCGTCAAGCTGGGGGGGCTCGACGCCGCGATCGATGTTGGGGACCGTCGCTGGGGTTGTCAATGCCCAAGCTGCTCCGAGCCAGCCGTGACCGCGGCGCATACGCTTGTAGCCGACGCCGCCGACTCGCTAGGCTGACGCGCAGACCCTGCATCCCTGACCCCAAGCGGCGCCATGAGCGCTTGCAAGGCAAGTCGCGCGCGAGCGGGCTGTGCGCAGGGAACGGAATCAGCTTGGGATGTACTGCATGCCGGTTAGAGGTCCATGCCAGGTGTGTGCGGGACGAGGCCCGCCGCTGCGATGATCCGGCGCGTCTGGGTCGTCGTTCTGGCCTTGGGGTCGGCAGGCAGCTCAGCGTGGCTTGGCGCAGGCGCATGGGCCCAGGCCACCTCACCCGGGCCGCTGGCCCAAGCCCACGCCAAGCTCGACGACCAATGCACGAGTTGCCACCTGGAGGCCAAGGGCGCCGCAGACGAATTGTGCCTCCGCTGCCACAAGACCGCCAAGACCTCGCGGTTCCACAGCGCGCAAGCCCGGACCGCCGGCAAGACCTGCGCCAGTTGCCACCGCGACCACCGTGGTCGCGACTTCCAGATGGTCCGGTGGACGCCGCCCAAGCCGTTTCCCCATGAAGACACAGGCTTCGTCTTGAACGGGGCCCACGCCAGCCGGCCTTGCAGCGCCTGCCACAAGCAACCCAACAAGTGGTGGGGATTGGAGCGGAATTGCGCTTCCTGCCACGCCGATCCGCACAAGCCGTCGCTCGGGGCCGCCTGCGCCGACTGCCACAGCGAAGCGAAGTTCGCGCCGGCTCCGCGTTTCGACCACGCCAAGACGCGCTTTCCCCTGACCGGCAAGCACCAGGCGGTCGCGTGCAAGTCCTGCCACCGCGAGGGCGGCGCCCAGGGTGTCTGGCGCGGCCCGCAGTTCGCCACGTGCAACGCATGCCACAACGAACCAGCCAAGGGCCATGCCGGCGGCCAAGACTGCGCCGCCTGCCACGCCACAGCCAACTGGAAACAGGTCAGCCGAACTGGCGCATTGCAGTTGCATGCCCGCACACGCCTACCGCTCGCCGGACGTCACGCGGCGATCGCCTGCGAGAAGTGCCACACGCCCGAGCGCGCCGCGATCGGCAAGGTGGGTGGTTTCGGCCCGATCGATCCCGCCTGCACCACGTGCCACGTCGACCCGCACGACCGGCGCTTCACCGGCGCCTGCAAGGGTTGCCACGGCTTCAACGATTGGAAGTTGGCGGACGTCGCGGCGTTCGATCACGCGAGGACCGGCTACAAGCTGGAGGGCCGGCACAAGCGCGTCGCCTGCACCGAATGCCACGCGCCAGGCCAACCCTTTCGCAAGCGCTTCCAACGCCCGTCCGGCGCATGTACGGACTGCCACAAGGACCCGCACGATCGCCCGCTCGCGTCGATGCCCGGCAGCGAACGTTGCGAAACGTGCCATAACGTCCAAGGGTTCCAACCAGCTCGCTATGGCCTGCGCGATCACGAGCGCACGGCCTTGCCGCTGCGGGGTGTGCACCGCGTCGTCGCGTGTAGCGCCTGCCATCCCGTGGTCGACGGCAAGCCTCCGCCGCTGCACGGCACACCGGCAACGTGTGTCGGCTGCCACCGCGACCCGCATGCCGGCCAGTTCCGCCGCGAAGGACGCCCGCAGTCGTGCAGCGAATGCCATGGCATCGTTCGGTTCGTGCCGACCGAAGGGTTCGACCACGCCCGCTCGGCGTTTCCACTCAGCGGCGCGCACGCACGCGTCGCCTGTAGCGGTTGCCACTTCCGCCCGGCGCCCGGACGCCCCGTGCAGTTCACCGGGCTGCGCGGCGGCTGCGAGGCCTGCCACAAGGATGTCCACGCCGGACAGTTCCGCACCAGCGAGCCCGAGCGCGGCTGCCAGGACTGCCATCAGGGCGGCAACTCGTTCCGAATCCCGGCGTTCAACCACACCGCCACGCGGTTTCCGTTGGACGGGCGCCACGCGCAGGTCGAGTGCGGCAAGTGTCATCAACGGGTGACGGCGCCCGGCGGCTTGAACGCGGTCGTGTTCAGGCTCGGGCCGATGGCTTGCGAGGATTGCCATCATAATCCTCATGTTCCGCGGTCGGTCCCGGGAGGCTCGCGATGACGGGGTGGACCGGCGTGGCGGTCGGACTTGCTTGGCTGGTGCTGGCCTTGGTGGCTCCGGCTCCGGTTTCGGCTCCGGTCCCGGCTCCGGTCGCGGCTCCGGGGTCGGGTTCGGGTCAGGGCAGGTCTGACGCTCCTTCGTCGCTCTATGACCTGCCCGTTTTCGAGGAATCGAAGCTATCCGCTTCTCAGCCCTCGAAAACGGGTTCGGGTTCGGGTTCGGGTTCGGGCTCGGGCTCGGGCTCGGGCTCGGGTCAAGCGTCCGTGCCGCTGCCTGGGGATGCCACGGCGCAATCCTCCATCGCCGCATGGACTTGCGTGCGCTGCCACACCACTCGCGCCTGGAGCAAGATCCCCGATCGGGTCGCCTTCGACCACAGCACCACCGGCACCGTCCTGACCGGCGCCCACGCCCGCGCCGCATGCAGCCGCTGCCACCGGCCTAGCGACTGGCAAAGCGGCAAGGTGCCCAAGGCTTGCGTTGCCTGCCATGCCGACGTCCACCGCGGTGAACTGGGCGCGCGCTGCACCGACTGCCACAATACCCTGACTTGGGTTTCGCCCCGCAGCCTGCCTGCGCACGAGCGCACGCGCATGCCATTGACCGGCGCGCACACCGCGGTCGAGTGCAGGGCATGCCACACCCGGCTCGGACGCGAAGTGTTCCGCGGCACGCCGACCCTCTGCGCCGACTGCCACAGCCAGGTCGCCTCGCAGGTCCGCCAACCCGACCATCGGCAAGCGGGCTTCGGCGCCGGCTGCAGCGCCTGCCATTCGACGTTTGCCTGGGTGCCAGCATGGGTACAGCACGGGATCTGGTGGCCGCTCGAAGGCCGTCACGCCGCCGCGACCTGCCTGCAGTGCCATGGCAATGGCGTGTGGCGCGGCCAGGTCACGGCCTGCGTCGGTTGCCACGCGAAGGACTACGCCGAGGCCCTGCCGAACCACCAGGCATTCGGACTTTCGACCACTTGCCAGGACTGCCACTCGCCCGCGGATTGGGCGGCGGTCAGGCCGAGCTGGCACGAGACGGCATTCCCGATTCGCACCGGCAAGCACGCCGGTCTGGCCTGCGCGGACTGTCACGGCGGTGGCAGGCGTCGCGGCGCGCCGGTCGCGTGCACCTCCTGCCACAGCCACGCCCAGGCCGAGATGGCCCAGGCCCACGTCGAAGTGGCTGGCTATGTTTGGCAATCACAGGCCTGCATCGGGTGTCACCCGCGCGGCAAGGTCGAGTAGGAGCGCGTCATGGCAAAGGCACGGACGAGGGCGCATTGGGCGGTGATCGGACTGCTGGTCCTCAGCACGATGGCGTGCGGGAAATCCAAGCAGAACGGCAACGGCAACGGCAATGGCAACGGCAACGGCGCCCACCCAGCCATCGCCGCGGACCAGACCTGCGTGGCGTGCCACAAGCCCCAGTTCGACGCGAGCAAGGCGCCCAACCACTTGCAGCAAGGCTTCGGCCACAAGTGCGAAGCGTGCCACACCTTGGCGTCGTGGCGGCCTTCCAAGCCCTTTGACCACGGCAAGTTTCCCGAAGGTGGCGGTTGGCCGTTGGAAGGCAAGCACGGCACGATGCTGTGCACCACCTGCCACACCGACCCGGCCATGAACCCGCCCGCGGCCTGCTTTGCGTGCCACAAGGCCGAGTATGACGCGACCACGGCGCCTGCCCACCAGGCCACCGGCATCCCGACCAGTTGCGAGACCTGCCACAAGGCGACCGGCTGGAAGCCTGCCAGCTTCGACCACGACAAGTACTGGCCCCTGACCGGCAAGCACGAAACCGCCAAGTGTACGACTTGCCACGCCGATCCCAAGGTCGCTCCGCCCAAGGACTGTGCCGGCTGCCACCTGCCGCAGTACCAGGCGACCACCAGTCCCAATCACCTCGCGCAGGGCATGCCGACCACGTGCAACAGTTGCCACCTGACGAGTGGCTGGAAGCCCGCCAGCTTCGACCACGATCAACACTGGCCCCTGACCGGCAAGCACCTGGCCGCCAAGTGCGCGGATTGCCATACCGATCCCAAGGTCGCGGCGCCCAAGGACTGTGCCGGCTGCCACATGCCCCAGTATCAGGCGACCACCAGCCCGAATCACCTGGCCCAAGGCATGCCCACCACGTGCAACAGTTGCCACCAGACGTCCGATTGGAAGCCTGCCAGCTTCGACCACGACAAGCACTGGCCCCTGACCGGCAAGCACGCGACCGCCATGTGTACGGCCTGCCACACCGATCCAGAGATCGCGCCGCCCAAGGACTGCGTCGGCTGCCACATGACCCAGTACAAGGCGACCACCCATCCCAATCACCAGGCCCAAGGCATGCCCACCACGTGCAACAGTTGCCACCAGACGACCGCCTGGAAGCCGACCAGCTTCGACCACGACAAGTACTGGCCGCTGCAGGGCAAGCACCAGACCGCCAAGTGCACGGCATGCCACACCAATCCCCAGGTCGCCGCGCCCAAGGCCTGTGCCGGCTGCCATCTGGCCCAGTATCAGGCGACGACCAGCCCCAATCACAAGACCGCGGGAATGCCGACCACCTGCGAGGCGTGCCATACGTCGGCGGCTTGGAAACCGACCAGTTTCGACCACGCGAAGTACTGGCCGCTGACCGGCGCGCATGCCAAGGTGACGTGCGCAAAGTGCCACAAAGATCCAGCGGTCAAGGCACAGAAGGCATGCGCCACCTGCCACCAGACCCAGTACGCGGCGACCACCACGCCCAACCACAAAGCCAGCGGCATCCCGACGACCTGCGAGGCGTGCCACACCACCACGGCCTGGAAGCCCGCCAGCTTCGACCATGCCAAGTACTGGCCGCTGACCGGCGCGCACAAGACGGCGACGTGCGCCGGCTGCCACGGCACTACGGGCGTGGCGCCCCCAAAGACCTGTTTCGGGTGCCACAAGCCGCGCTACGATCAGACCACCGCGCCCAACCACAAGGCCGCCGGCATGCCGACGACTTGCGAAAGCTGCCACTCGACCGCGGCTTGGAAACCCGCGAGTTTCGACCACGCCAAGTTCTGGCCCTTGACCGGCAAGCACGCCACCGCTGCGTGCGCGACCTGCCACAAGACGCCGGGCGACAAGCCGACCAAGGCCTGCCTGGGTTGCCACCAGAGCGACTACGACGCGACCAAGGCGCCAGCGCACAAGGCCACCGGTATCGGCACGGATTGCGTGGCCTGCCACACGACGTCGGCCTGGCAGCCGGCCAGTTTCGACCACGCCAAGTTCTGGCCTCTGACCGGCAAGCACGCGACGGCGCTGTGTGCAGGTTGCCACAAGACGCCGGGCGACAAGCCGACCAAGGACTGCTTCGGCTGTCACCAGGACGACTACGCGGCCAGCACGAACCCGAACCACACGACGATGGGCCTGCCGACGGCGTGCGCCAGTTGCCACGCGACCACCGGTTGGACCCCGGCCAAGTTCGCGAGTCACAAGTTTCCGATCGCGAGCGGCAAGCATGCGGTCGCTTGCGCAAAGTGCCACACCAATCCAGCCAACTACGCGACGTTCACCTGCATGAGCAGCGGCTGTCACGGCAAGTCGTCGACCGACGGCAAGCATGACGGAGAAAGCGGTTACGCCTACACCGCTGCCAAGTGCTACCAATGCCACCCGTCCGGCAAGTGAGGAGGCACGTCATGTCAGCGATTTGCCCTGCCGCCATGCTGGTCACCGGGTTGGTGATCGCGGCCCCGTTCCTGGCGCGCTGGGGCGTCGCCGCTGAGGTCTCGGGCGTGGCCGCGGGGGGGCGGGAGGTCTACCTCCAACTGGCGCCGGGCGAATCGCTGGAGGTCGGCGCGGTGGTCCCGGCGGGCAAGTCCGCGCCTGCGCTCACGGCTGTCGAGGTCGTCGGCGCGCGCGTCCGGCTGGAGGCCGCCGAGCCCGTGGCGCTGCGGGCAAAGGATCGGCTCGACTTGCTGTCCGGTACCCCGCCCTCCGCCATGCCGCTGCCCCCGCCGCCCAAAGGCTGGAAACTGGCGCCGCCCGGGCTGGCCGGTCGCGCGGAAATCCTGAAGGGCCAAGCCGAAACCTGGCGCAGGGTGCTGGTCGCGCGCCGGCCTTGGGTCGACGACGTGCGGCGCATGGGTGGACAACGGCCAGCGCGGGTGGACGGCCAGGTGACGCTGGTCGGCGTAGGGCTGCTGGGCCAGGACGGTCGCTCCTACGCCCTGGCTCGGCTGGGCAACCGCCTGGATGTGCTCGGCATCGCTGGAACGCCTCTCAGTTGGCGGCACGATCTGGCGGTTTGGTTGGATTCCCTGGGCGGCGTGCCCAGCCGTGCCGGGCGGCGGACCTGGCAGGTGCGGCAGGCCGAACTGAGCCTGGCGACGGCGCAAGGGCGGTCCCTGGGCGGCGCGCTGGGCCGGACGCTGGTGCCTCAAGGTGCGGGAGCCGGGCCGATCGACGGCGCGGCGCTGCGCCTGCGGCTCGCCGAGGGCGTCGAGGCGTCGGCGTTCGGCGGCCTGACCCCGTCCCTCGCCAGCTCGGCGCCGGATTTGCGCGGCCAGCGGCTGGGGGCAGCTGTGGTGGTCACCGGCCAGACGGCCCGTTGGCAGGGCTGGGCGCAGGCTGGCTGGTCGCTGTCACGGCAGGATCAGGCCTGGGACCCGCACCTGTTAGGGCTGGCCGGCCGTTTGGCCCACGCGAGCGGCGGCGAGGCTGAGGCCGAGCTGGAAGTGGCCGCGGGCGCCATCGACCTGCAGGGCACGGCCTATGGCGGGTTGGCCCGCCAGGACGCCGAGTTGCGACCGGTACGCGGCCTGTTCGGCCTGGCTGGCCCGCGCCTGGCCGGGTGGCAGCCGCGCGTGCGTTACAGCTACTACCGCGCTGAGATTACCCGCGAATTGGCCCTCGCACTGGCCTTGCCGGCGTGGAGCCCCAGCCGCTACCACCAGGTCTTCGCGACCCTGGACACGCCGCGCCTGGGGCGGTTCGAGTGGCAGTTGCAGGGCTGGGGAAGCTGGACCTCGTCCGCCGACGTCCGCGAATCCCGCCGCGCTGGGGCTTCGTTGCAGACCCGGCTCGAGCAGTGGCCCAGCCCGGCGTGGAGTTGGCAGCTGACGTTGCTGGGCCAGGACGGCAGCGACTTGCGCGGCGGTTCGGTGGCCCTGAGCGGCGCGTGGATGCCCAACGATCGCTGGCACCCACACGCCAGGCTGCGCTATGCCTTGGATCGGCTCCAGCCGAGCGAGTTGCGGAGCGAATCGCTGGACGCAAGGCTCGGTGTCGACTGGGGTTCCGCGCGCTGGCTGGTCGGCGTCTCGCTGGGTGCACGCCAGACGCTTTCCACCTCCCCATACTCGACCGTCGACTGGCTGGACGCCACGCTGCTGGTGTCGCACCGCTGGTAGACCCGGCGAAACTTGGCTACTTGTCCGGGAAGGCGGCCGTGTCGGCAAACGCCTTGTACAAGTTCTTCAAGTCCTGGGTCGACGTGATCAGCCCGGGAACCATCACGGCGCCCTGGCCGAACTTGATCTTGAACCAGGCTTCGTTGGCCTTGCCGCGGACGAATTGGCCCAACGTCATCGTGCCCTTCTCCAACAGGACCTTCTTGCCGTCGGCGTCGTGGCACGCCGCGCACTTGGCCGTATACGTCGCCTTGCCGGCCACCGCGTCGCCGTCCTTGCCGATGTTGGTGACCGTCAGCTTGGGCTTGATCAGCGTCGAGACGCCGGCAACCACCTCGTAGTGCATCGGCGCGCCGACCACCTGCAAGTCATACAGCTCGTTGGGGGAAACCCATTCCTCACGCATGAACTTGACGAGGTTCCAGATCTGGGCCTCGGACAGGTACTTGGAAAAGTCCGGGTGGCGGCTGTCGTTGGCGGCGTTCATCGGCCGTCCCCACGGCGCGGCGATCAGGTCGTACAGGTCCTGGTGCGAGGTCAACGCGGTCGTAACCCGCAAGTTGACGCCGGAAACGTCGGCGCGGGTCGCCTCACCGGTGCTGATGCCGGTCCGGTTGGCATACGAGCCGGCGTTGCCCAGGCCGTCCCAGCCGTGGCAGGTCTTGCAGCGCGCGAACTCGGCGCCGTTGGTGACCGAATACTTGGCCAGATCGCCCTTGCCTGCGCCGGATGCGCCGAACCACTCGGAGTACGCGGCGCCACCCTTGATGCCGTCGGCTGCGAGGTAGCCCGCTGGCGCGTCGTCTGCACTCTTGCCCGGATCGCCCTTGGCCCCCGGCTGTCCAGCCACGCCAGTGGTACCGGTTGCGCCGTCGCTCAGCGTCACCGCCGTGCCGTCGGTGCACTTGATGGTCTTGGTCTTGTCGGCATTCTCCGCGACCGTGCACGAAGAGCCGGCCTTGCCATCGCTGACCGCCACCGACTTCTCGGCGCAGGTGATCGTCTTGCTGCCGTCGGCGT
>CAYHHL010000023.1:39765-49637 GCA_964356325.1 uncultured Enterobacteriaceae bacterium
TCGCTGACCGCCACCGACTTCTCGGCGCAGGTGATCGTCTTGCTGCCGTCGGCGTTGTCCTTGATGGTGCAACCGGCTCCCGTCGGTCCGACCTTGCCGTCGGCCAGCTTGACCGTGGTCGCTCCGCAGGTGATGGTCTTGGTGCCGTCCGCGTTGTCCACGGCGGCGCACTTCGCACCCTCGTCGCCCTTCGGTCCGGCGGCTCCTTCGCAGGCGCACACGAGACCAGCCAGGCTTAGCAGTACCAGCGCTCTAGTCGGCGCGCAGTTCCATGAATACGACATAGCGTTCCTCTCTTGAGTTTCGGGGCGACAAGCCAAGGGATGCAGGTGCTCGAATTGCCCGTCGCGGATAAGTGAACTTCCGGCCCGCCAACTCGTCTTTCGGTCGGTCAGCGATTGTGAAGGAGTATGCTCGTGACCAAGGCATAGGTCAACGCCACCGCGAATCGAGCGAAAAATCTATGAATCTAGGCTACGCGCGGGACTGAATGCGATAGAAAGGTCGCCAGAGTGGGCCGTACCTATTTCAGACTTGCCAGCCACGCCTGGGTCGCGCGCCTCAGGGCATGCAGCTCCGCGCGCAGTTGCCGCTTCAAATCCAGGTCGAATCCCGAGGCCCGCGCCGGATCACCGAGGGCTTCGAGTTCGCGCTGGGCCGCCCGGATGCCCTTGAGTTCCTGGGGCAGCGGCGGCCGACCGCCCTTGCCGACCAGACCCTGCTCGAGGCGAAATTGCCCGATCTGCGCGCGCGTCTCGCCGATGGACCATGCGTCCTGCACGGCCTGCAGCGCCAGCGCCGGCCGATCTGGACTGGGAATCACCGAGAGCACTCGGAGTTGCGTCGATGTCAGGCGGCCCTGGGCGGCCGGCGGCAAGGTGCTGTTGACCTCCCAGGCGGTCATGGCGGTGCGGATGCGCTCGACGTTCAAACCGAGGAAGTTCAACTGATCGGCATGGCGCGCCACCAGCACGGCCATGGGATCCTTGCGCGCGGCCGAACGGTCGTGGATCAAGTCCGGGTCGCCGCCGTACAACTCCTCCACCGCGGCCTGGCCCAGTTCCAGCGCCCCAGCAATGACGTGGTGGATGCGAATGGCTTGGGCGCGGATAAGAAAACGCTCACAAGCGTCCTCAATGGCAATGGTGGATGGCGGGTGGGTCAGGGTCATGGTGGCCTCCTTGCCAGCGAGAATGCCGCGCGTTCGCCACGTGTCAAGTTTGCCACCCGGAACAGTTGGACCGGTCCAACTGTTCCGGGTCCAGCGGAATCGTAGGGGAATAGGATCTTGCCGCGACGAACGGCGGGCACGCGGGCAAGTCGATTCGGGCGGTCCGGCGCCGCGTTTTGCCAGCGTCTGTGCCCGGGCTACCACGTCTAAGATTGCACACATCTACGACGCGAATCTTTACAATTTCCAGCGCATTCCTGGCCCATCGAGCGCCGCCCGTGACCAGGTGAGACCGGTCTCAGGACCGGGTGAGACCCCACGCACACGCCAATGTTTCGCCTACTTGCACGAAGCCGCCCTTGGCACGCGTCTTGCTCTTGTCCCCGTTCGTCCGGGCTCATCCGGATGGGTGGGAGGCGAAAATGGCGTACGAGAAGTGCGTGGCCCAGGCGACCCTGGCCAGGGCGACGATGGCGTTGGCAGCGATGGTACTGGTGGCGTGCGAGTCCGAGCACAACCCGAACCAGGAGAGGCAGTACGAAGACAGGGGCACGACGCCAGCGCCCGAGCCTGCGCACGGACTCGCTACGGGAAACAATAGGTTGCAGGCAGGCGAATCGTGGCTGGAAGCACCTGCGCCGGACGAGATCGGTTTCGGCACCGATGACCGCGCCGACGTGATCCTGACCCTGGAAGATGCCGAGGATCCGGCCGAGGACGACGCGGCGCGCGAACGGCGGCTGGCGGCGCTGCAGTCCCAAGTCTTGGCTGCCTTGAACCCGCAAGATTTCATGGTGACAAGGCGTTACGCGCTGCTGCCCGCCCTGGCACTGCAGATCTCGCAGACGGCGTTGCCGACGCTGCGCGCGCTGCCCGAGGTGCTGGCGGTACAACCCGACGCCCTGGTGCACACCGACGCGCTGCCCGGGACCCTGGTCCAGGCGACGCTGGCCAACCAGCAGTTGGGGCTGACCGGCACAGGCGTGCGCGTGGCGGTCTTGGACAGCGGTGTGGACGCCGCGCATCCAGATCTGGCCGGGCGGGTCGTTGCCCAGCATTGCTTCGCCAAGTCAGGGTGTCCTGGCACCGGCAAGCCCGAAGGGCCCAGCGCGCAGGACCAGAACGGCCACGGCACGCACGTCGCGAGCCTGGTGCTGGGCGCGGGCAAGGTCGCGCCGCAAGGCATGGCGCCGGGCGCGCGGCTGGTGGCTGTGCGCGTGCTGAGCAAGGCGGCAACCGGGCCGACGTCGGACGTGCTGGCTGGCCTGGACTGGGTGGCCAAGCAAGCGGGACCGCTGGGTATTCGCGTGGTGAACTTGAGCCTGGGTGGCCAGAAGACCTATGCAGGGACGTGCGACACTTCGGACCCTGCGTCTGCCAAGGCCGTGCAACTGTTGGTCAAGAAAGGCGTGGCGGTGTTCGCCGCGGCGGGCAATGACGGAGCCCTGGCGGGTCTTTCCTCCCCAGCCTGCTTGAAAGGCGTCACTTCGGTGGGCGCGGCGTACACGGCCAACTACGGTGCACAGAAGTTTCCCGGCCTGTGTACCGACGCCAAGTCCGCCGCGGGCCAGGTGGCGTGTTTCTCCAACCGCAGCGCGGGCCTGGATCTCCTCGCCCCTGGTGCCTACCTCACCGGTGCGAGTCCGGGCGGTGGCAAGGCGATCATGGCAGGCACTTCCCAGGCTACGCCGATCGCGGTGGGTGTCGCCGCGCTGTTGCTGGGGTGCAAGCCCTCGCTGACCCCGGCGGGGCTCCAGGCGGTGCTGCAAAACACCGGCAAGCCCATCGCCGACGCGAAGTCCTGCAAGGTCTTTCGGCTCGTGCAGGCCTACGCGGCGGCGAAGTCCGTCTGCGCGCTTTGAAAGCTGCGGCCCCGGCGCTACAGTGGCCGCCATGCCCTGCCCGACCGGGCGCAGCGGAGGCAGGATGCGCGCGGTACTGATCCTTGCACTGATCTTTGCAGTGTGTGCGACCGCCATCGCCCTGCCCGCGTCCAGTCGCGCCGAGGACGACAGCCAAACGCGCCTGGCCCGCGGCGACATCCTCATCTCCACCCGCACCATGGCCGGCAGCGACTTGCCCGAAGTGACCGCTCAGGCCGTATTGCCCGCCGCGCCCGAGAAGGTCTGGCGCATCATCGAGGACTGCGGCAACTACAAGCGCACCATGCAGCGCGTCGCCGCATCGAAGGAACTGGAACGCAAGGGTAATCGCGTGGTGTGCGAAGTGACGATCGATCTGCCGTTCCCGCTCAGCGACTTGACCGGCGTCACCGAAGCCGTCCACGTGGTCGGCCCGCCGAAGTGGTCGCGCACCTGGCACCTCCTGCGCGGCGATTACGAGAAGAACGAGGGCAGTTGGACACTCACGACCTTTGCCGGCGACGCCAACCGCACCCTCGCGGTCTACAAGTTGCACGCGATCCCGAACAGCGCCGTTCCGGCCGCGCTCATCCGCAAGGGTCAGCGCGACTCCTTGCCCAAGTTGATCGAACACCTGCGCGAGATCGTGAAATGACGTCGGAATCCTCGGCTCGTCAGGGCAATGCGATGGCGTCACACTGGACGCTCGATCCGGAAGTGACGTTCCTGAACCACGGTTCGTACGGCGCGTGTCCGTCCACGGTGCAACAGGTCCAGGTCGACCTGCGGGCGCGCCTGGAAAGCGAGCCGGTGCGATTCTTCCTGCGCGAGTACGAGGCCTTGCTCGACGAGGCGCTGGGCACGCTCGCGGATTTCGTCGGCGCGCAACGCCAAGACATCGCTCGGGTGACCAACGCGACGGCGGGCGTCAACACCGTGCTGCGGTCGCTGCAGTTCACGCCGGGCGACGAGTTGCTGACCACCGATCACGCTTACAACGCCTGTCGCAACGCCTTGGATTTCGTAGCGGAACGGACGGGGGCCAAGGTGACCGTCGCCCAAGTGCCCTTCCCGCTGCAGGGGCCGGACGACGTCGTGGCGGCGGTGCTGGCGGAAGTGACGGCGCGGACCCGGCTGTGCCTGCTCGACCACGTCACGAGCCCGACTGGGCTGGTGTTTCCCATCGAGCGCCTGGTGCCACTGCTTCAGGACCAAGGCATCGACGTGCTGGTCGACGGCGCGCACGGTCCGGGGATGTTGCCGTTGGACTTGGATCGCCTCGGCGCGGCCTACTACACCGGCAATTGCCACAAGTGGTTGTGCACGCCCAAGGGCTCGGCGTTCCTGCACGTGCGGCGGGATCGCCAGACCGGCATGCATCCCCTGTCGATCAGCCACGGACGCAACCTGCGCGTGCCAGGTCGCTCGCTGTTCGAAATGGAGTTCGGCTACACGGGCACCGACGATCCGACGCCGATCCTGTGCATTCCCGCAGCCTTGCGATTCCTGGGCAGCCTGTACGGCGGCATGCCGGCGTTGCTGGCGCACAACCACGCGGCGACGGTTCAGGCGCGCGCGATCCTGTGCGATGTCCTGGATGTAGCGCCGCCGTGTCCCGAAACCATGCTGGGCGCGCTCGCGACGGTGCCCCTGCCCTGGCTCGACGGCCTGAGCCCTTGGGCAATCGACCCGCTGCAGGACGCGCTCTGGCACCGACACCGCATCGAAGTCCCGCTCATGTCCTGGAGTTCACCGCGTTTGCGGGGCGTGCGCATCGCCATGCAGGCGTACAACGACCTGGACCAGATCCGCCGGCTGGCGTCGGCCGTCCTGCACGAATCGAGCGCGCTGGAACGGACCTTCGCACCGCCGCCCAGCACCCGCGCTTGACACCACAAACCGACGGAACCACATGGGAATACCCCGGCGGCCTTGTGACGTCGTGCGGTCGTGTGGATGCTGGAGGTCAAGAAGCCCCATCCCTCGGAAACACAGCCGAACGTGGGGCGCGTTCATCATCCGCCCCGACAGAAGGGGGCGGATCGAAAGAATCGAAAGACCGACGAGGTTGACAGTCAACCTCTGAGGAGGTTCGCTCATGCTGGGTTTCATCCTTTCCATGATAGTAGTCGGCCTCATCGCCGGCGCCCTGGCGCGTTTTCTCGTGCCTGGACGCGATGCGATGGGCGTGGGCAATACCATCGTACTCGGCATCATCGGTTCGTTCCTCGGCGGCTTCCTAGGCTCGCTCGTCCACGGCGGCGGGTTGAGCTTCGGCCCGGCCGGCATGATCGGCTCGATCATCGGCGCCGTCGTTGCGCTGCTGATCTACCGTTCGATGGGCAAGCCCATGGCACGCTGACGCTCGTTCACGACACCGAGCCCACGCAATACGCGCCGACCGCGGGGCAACCGAGGTCGGCGCGTTGCTTTTGGGCTCGCGTTGGCAAGCACTCCGCGACCGATCAGCCGCCGCAAGTGTTGGTGTACTTGCACAGGCTGTCCACGCACAGGTCCTTGGTGCAAGCGTTGCCATCCGCGCAATCGTTGTCGAACTTGCAGGTCTTGGTGCATGCCGCGGTGATGGTTTGCACGCACAAGCCGTTGTCGCTGCACGTAGGCATGGTGCAAGGGTCGCCGTCCAAGCAGTCGTTTTGCGACTTGCAGCAGCCGCTGACTGAGCTGCCGGCCGTGCACTTCTGCTTCAACAGGTCCGAGCACGTCGACTTGACGCACTTGCCGGTGTCGCAGATGTCGCCCAACGCATCGCCGTCGCCATTCTTCTGGTCCACGTTGACGTCGGTGGGGCAGTTGTCCGGCGCGTTCTTCACGCCGTCGCTGTCGCAATCCCCGCCCAAGCACTCCACGCACGTCGCCCCGTTGCAGACGTCGCACGGTCCGGACTGGCAGCAGTCGAACTTGCCGCCCGCGATCGCCTTGCACGTGCCGGTCGAGAACTTCACGGCATCGAGGTACCAAAGCGTCCGATACTTCGTGTCGCCCACCGATTTGGACGTGGCGACGAGTTTGGGCGTCTTGCCGGGCGTCAAGCCAGCCAGCGGAATGCTGAACGACAACCAAGGCGTGTGCTTGAACGTGCCACCGGGCGTCGCCATCGCGTAGATGCCGGTGGGATAAGTGCCCTTGGCCCCGTTGGGCGGGTTGTTGACATCCTTGCGGCAGAAGTCCCCGACACTCGAGGTGAACACGACGTTGCCGTCCAAGGTCAGCATCAACGAGTCCTGGAATTGCGTGCCGCCACACTCCTGGTCGAATTCCTCGCTCGAAATCGACAACCAGAACGTCAGGACCGAACTGGCGGCGGGCAGAGCTTCCAGGGTCTTGGTCGCCGAGCCGTCGAAGTTGCTCTCGTTGGGCAGCGTGCCCAGCGCCAGGAAGTTCGGCCCGCCGACCGCGCTCTTGGTGTCGCCCACCTGCTGTACCGTCGCCGCGTCGCCGGTCAACTGCCAACCCGCGGTTTCGCCATCGCATGCCGCGCCGAACGTGCCGCCGCAGCAGATCCAGCTCTGGCTGGCCGGTTCGCCGCACTTGCCGCTGGCCTGGCACGCGATCTCGCCCTTGGTGCAGGGACTTCCGTCGAGGTTGGCCGAGCATTTCGCACCGACCGCGGCCGCATGCTGGCAGCCCTTCGCCGGGTCGCACACGTCGTTGGTGCAGACGTTGCCGTCCTCGCAGCCCACGCCGCCGCCTGGAGCCGCCACGCACTTGCCCACCTTGCACGTCGAAGGCTGGCTGCACACACCGCCGGCGTTGCCGCACACTGTGCCGTCGGGCTTGCCGGTCCAGAAGCAGCCGCCCTTGCTGGGATCGCACGCGTCCACGGTGCACGGGCTGCCATCGTCGCACGCGACCGGAGCCGCGAATCCAGAGCCATCCGACGCACAGGCGAACCAGCCGGCCGCGCCGCACGTGCCCGCCGCGCAAGTGTCCTTCTTGCAGGTCTTGTCGCTGGCACAGAACTCGGCGGGCTTGCAGTCGCCGTTCTGCACGCAGTCGACGCACACCGACGCGGACTTGTCGCAAACGCCTGGACATTGGTTGTCCGACACGCACTTGGTCACGACCTTGCACTGGTGGTCGCTGCACGTGGCGGGGGCGGTGCAGTCGGCCGCGTCCACGCAGTCGAAGCACTTGCCGACCTTCAAGTCACACACCTGGCCCGCCGCCTTGCAGTCCTTCGAGGACGTGCAGGTGCCCGCAGCCACGCAGGAAGTACCGTTCTTGCACACGGTGCCGGCCGCGCAGCCCGCGGTCGCGGTGCACACGACGCAGGTGTGGCCGACCGGATCGCAGACCTGGCCCAACGCCTTGCACTCCGCGTCGGCCGAACAGGGACCGCCCGCGACATCCGGTGCCACGTCTGGCCCTGGTGCCACGTCGGGCGCCGGTTCGACGTCGGTCACCGCGACCGCATCGGGGTCGGCGTCGACGTCGGAACCCGCCGCAGCGTCCTCAGGGCCAACGGTCGCGTCGGTCACCCCGGCGTCATCAGAACCTTGCTCCACGTCAGCGGTTTGCCCGTCGGACAACTCGACGTCCGCCTCACCGCCGACCTCGCTCGGGGTCGCGTCGCCCGGCAATCCCGCACCGTCGCCCTCCTGCGCCGCGGCATCGAGCAGCAACTGCGGCCCCAGCGCGGGCGGCGGAGTGCTGCACGCCGCGAGCCCGAGCCACGCGAGCACCGCGACGCCGTGCACTGAAAACTGCTTACGTACCATAGGCTTCTCCCACTGGACCGACCACCGAGGCGCCGTCACTTGTCGTTGGGCGAGCAGACGACCGAGCCGGTGAACTGCATCGTGTTGTTGCCGTCGTTCCAGGCGCCGAATTCGCAAGTGTTCTTGCCGACGAGGTAAAGCCGGTAGTTCGTGCTGTTGTCGCCGTTCGGTTCGTTGCCCGCGCAGTACGCGTTGTTCGTGCTCGACACCCAGAAGGCGCAGTTCTTGCCCTGGCAGGTTGCGTGCCAGTTGTTCAATCCAGTCGCGCCGTTGCTGTTCGGGAACACGTTGACGATGGGGGGTTGTTCGCCCAGTTGCGCCTGGATCGCCATAGCGTGGGCCTTGGTGCGCGGCACGATGATTTCCATGCCATATTTCGCGCATTTTGCCGCGTAATCGTCCTGGTTGGTGCCAAGCGCGGCGTCGTCGACCTTGACCCAGGTGTAGCCGCCGCCGTCGGTGGTGAAGTCGCACCAGGCCTCGACGGTCGGTTGCGGGCCGGGACCGTCGGCGTCGATGAAGTACTTGCCCGACTTGCCGCCGGTCGCCTTGGCGCAGCTCTGCACCGGGTTCTGCGCCGTGCCTATCGGGGACACGATGATCGGGAAGAATGCCGTACCATTACAGACTTCCAGCGCCTTGATGGTGGTGTTGTAGTACAGGAACCCGGTGTGCGCCGCGTCGCAGCTGACCGGATCCTTGGCCGCGTTCTGCAACTGGACGCCGCCCGAGGCGATGAGCAGGCCCGTGGCCTCGACCTTCTTGGAGGACAACGTCTTGACGTTCACGCTCCAGGCCACCACCAGTCCGTCGCTCAGGTTGTTCAGGAAGCCGGTGTCGATCACGTTCAAGGACCAGGAACCCTTGGGGTTCTTGCCAACCCACGCGGTCAGGTCGCCGCTGACGGTCTTGTCGGGCGCCGGCCACGTCAGGTTCAACTTGTCGCCCTTGGCGTTCTTGTTCCACAAGACGTATTCCTTGCCGGCAGGATCGTACAGGACCACCTTGACCGTCGCGAGGTCCGAATTGGTCAACTCCACGTGAACGCTCAGGGTTTCCGCTGTGCCCGCGTCCGGCAACACGATGGTGTCGCTGATGCCCACCGGATTGTTGTCGGTGATGGCCAGCGGCGTGACCGTGCTGACGTAGTCATCCTTGAACTGGTTGCTCAACAGTTGGTTCGACACCGCCGCCAGGCCGTTGGCAGGCAACGCGGTCGCCGCCGGGTCCGCCGCCACCACGCATTGCAGGCTGCCGTCCGCTGCGATGCCGTTGACCACCAGACCGGTGCCGCAACTGGTGCCCACCTTGGCCAGGCTCGGCTTCCCGCTCAAATCCGCGTAGTTGCCCGTGAGTGCAACATTGGCCAACTCACCCTTCTTCACGTAGGGTGCAAGATCGGGCGTACCCTGCAAATCTGTATAGTTACCAGTCGTCGCGACCTTGGCGAGCTGGGCGATCTTGGCATAGGCCTTCAGCGCTCCGGGATCGAGCATCGCTTCGGTGACGCAGCCGCTGCAGGCCAAGCCCTCGGCGATGCCAGCCCGCAAAGCAAAGAATACGGATCCCAAGGACTTGCGCGGCAGTTCCGGATCCTGTTCGATTTGCACGCCCACCCACGCGCCCGGCAGGCCGGTCAGCAGCGGCGCGGACAGGGGCACGGTCGCGCCGAGCTTGGTCGCGAAACCGCCGCCTTTCACCGCGACGTCGATGGGACCTTCGCTCCACAAGGGCGCGCCGCCCTGCTGATCCGCGTAGATCGCGAACTTGATGCCATACACGCCGTCCACGCCCGCCGAACCGCCCGCGTTCGAGAGCCCGCCTTCGATTTGCACGGTGCCCGGCACAGCCGCATACAGGTCTCGTGGCGCCAGGATCGCGGTCCAGGAAAACAGGAGCGCCCACGCCAGCAGCTGGATTCGTCGCGCATGCCCGGTGGCGACCTGCGCAATCTGCAACGTAGCGTTATCCATGACCACCGCCTTGCCCGCGACGCTCGGGCCGCGAGAGATTCGTGTGCACCCGCGCCTACTCAGACCGCGCGAGGCAAACGAGCGTTCTAGCGGATCCCGGACGCCCGGGCAACGCGGCGCCGCGACA